>NZ_JBYTDL010000001.1:3402-346788 GCF_058791335.1 Lysinibacillus sp. EB271-A1-10B | reverse complement strand
CCGTAGAAGCTTGTAACAACTACTCGATTCTCAGCACCAAGCTCTTCAATTAAACGCCATAGTTTAGATGGCATTAAAGTTCCTTCATACGTATCTGGCGCATCTTTAATATCAATATTTACTAACATGTTTGGATAAGATTCTAGAAGTTCGCGTAAAGTTACAACGTCTATTTTTTCATCTCGATAAGGAAATTCCCCATCCAAATCTTCAAATTGATAACCGTGGTTTAATGCATTTATTTCTGCTAAAGTCATGTCTGCAACAAGTCCATAGCCATCTGTCGTACGATCAACAGTATCATCATGGAAAACGATAATTTCCTCATCTTTAGTTAAGCGAATATCTATTTCAAAGCCCTGAACACCTAACTGCATGGCTTTTTCAAAAGCAGGTATTGTATGCTCAGGTGCTAAATGAGCACCGCCACGATGTGCGAGAATAATTGGGTGATCAAATTGTAATGCTTGTTTACCTTCTCGTTGTTGAGGTTTAGAAATAGCTTTACTACCTGCCCAAGCCGCTGCACTTGCCGCTGCACTTGCCGCTGCGATTGCAAGCGCAATTTTTGTTTTCTTACCCATATTCGTCCTCCTTAACAATTAAATTAATATAAATAGTACTGACAATTTCACTTTTAAATTTTCAGTGAGCAAACAAAAAATTATAACTTAAACTAGTGCTCTATTAACTTGCATAAGTGAATGTAAAAATCTTAGTCAACGTTGTATGCTTTTCCATTATAACGGAAAATCAAGCGTTCTGTCAGCTAAACTCTGTTGCTATCATTTTCCGGTCTATGGTATTCTTTTATGTAAGAAATGAGGGGAATACTATGAACGAACGCCAAGGACTAATCGTTTACGTCCATCAATTAAAACATGCGAAGTCTCTTCGAAAATATGGTCATGTTCTTTATATTTCTCGGAGGCAAAAATATGTAGTTCTTTATTGCGAGCGAGAGGAAATTGAATCAATGTCAACAAAACTACAACGCCTTCCATTTGTGAAAGACGTTGTAAAGTCTTATCGTCCATTTGTTAAAACTGAATTTGAAAATGCGAAACCAGATAAAGCGAAAGAATATGACTATAAAGCGGGTCTATAATACTATGTTAAAGCCGGTATATAGTGATGAAGTCTCATTATTCCGATTAAGTATTGATAAAATAGTTTTGATTCCGAAAATATAGAAGAGTGCTTTATTTCTACAACAACCGCTTTTCTATCTAGTCGTTTAATACTTTCTTCAAACATTTTTTGTCGCTGTGAAGGCTGCTCTTCATTATAAGGGATGCCTTCTCGACAAATATAAATCGGCATGAATTTACTTTCACCGACTGGTTTTAAAGCGATTGCTAAAGAAGCAAACTTTTTTTGTTCTTTAGTGGATGTTAGTATAAAAGCTTGGTGGAAGCGATCTTGATTGGTTTTTACTATTTCAAGTAGCTCATAAACATCACCATAGCCTTCACCTAATTCTATAAATTGTTGTGGCATAAAAATTGCACATCCTTTCCAATACACATAGTATCATGCTGCGGGAGGTCAAGCACATGAAATTTGCAATGAGTTTTTTTTCCATTCTAGCACTAATCATTACCGGAACATTATTTTTTCAGTACCATGCCTATTCATCTGATTTAGAAGCAGGCAATGGCGAATTCCGTTATTCACAGGAGATAGAAATTGTCTATCGAGAAAATAGCTTGGATATTCGTCAACATTTTAAAAACTTACCAAACCAAAATGTGAAAATAAAGTGGCCGGAAAATGCAGTGAACCCTAGTTGCTTTATCGATAACGAAAAAAGCTGTGAGCGTTTATCAGAAGAAGTCTCTTATTTTAAAAAAGGAGAGACTAAATCACAATCTGTTTCATACATAATTCCGATTGAGGGTGGCTTAAAAGATAAAATGCTCATCCAAAATGCTTTTGCCACATTAACGAATGGTGAAGCATCTTATTCTGTAGTACATATTTCAACCGATAGTAAAATTGTTGGTCAGTGGATCACGGGATTGCCTTTAGTAGGTCAGCAAAAGCTATCACTTGTTAACTATACAATGTTTAGTGGAGATGGTACAGTTCGTGATATTTATTGGCAAACAGGTAATTTAAAAGCACAAGAGCAAAATTCTGTGTTATCTATTTATGCACGAGGAACTATTTCGAAGGATCTCTTGAAGTCACTGGAAAACATTAAGTTTTTGAATGATCAACACATTGCTATTATTCAAGAAAAAAATCCGGTGAAAGTTCATGATGACCGACTTTTATTTATGCCTGAGCTAACTGAACAAGCAGTTGCACAGGAAGTTATACTGTCACAAATAAAGTCACAATATAAGTTTAAAGATTCACCAACATGGTTGCCAGAAGTTGTGGCATCCTATTTAGTGAAGGATACGATTGGTTCCGATAAAGCAAAGAAAATTGTGAAGACGTTAAAAGAATATATGACAGCAGATCAAGAGTCAGCATGGCAAGAATCTTTGGATAAGCTTGGGGAAGAACCGATTTCTCCTGCATTAATGGACGATCTTTTATCAAAGGTATTAAATGCAAAAACGTCTTATTTTAAGTTGAATGCAGCCCAAGTAAACGGGACATATCCTCTTTTATTTGAGGATGATCGAAATGTTTACGTGAATGATGTTTTGAGAAAAGATGTTCATGTGATTCTTTCTGAAGGACAAGTATTGTATACTGCTGATACATTGTTACCGTATCTAGGATATACGGTTGGTGAAGGGAAAAATGGATATTATATCAATAGTGATAATCGCACCTTCCGATTCCCGAAAGAGCCTGGATTTTATGTATTTAATCAACGTAGATATTCTACAATTTCAGAACCAATTATAAAAATTGCCAATCATTATTATGTTGAAGAAGCTTGGCTACAGCGATTATTTTTAGTAGAATTACAAAAAAGTGATGGTCGTATTAATATTAAGATGTTAACACAAGAGGAAGAATAAATTTTTTGCAGCGGAGGTTCGTCTTTCGCTGCAAAAATACTTTTAACTTCTTTAAAGTGGGTGCCAAACACTCGCTGAATCGAAAGCGAAGCGACAGCAACAATGTTTTGACTGTGCGAAAGCAAAGCGACAGCAACAATAAGTAATAACAATTACGCCAAGGTGAAATTGTTATATGGAATAAGAAAGTACGGTGATTTGCCTATGAGAGTTGTAGCAGGAGAACGTAAAGGAATGCCGTTAAAGGCGATTGTAGGGAACACGACGAGACCTACAACTGATAAAGTTAAGGAATCCATCTTTAATATTATTGGTCCATTCTTTGATGGAGGTATAGCGCTTGATTTATTTGCTGGGAGCGGTGGCTTAGGGATCGAATCTTTAAGTAGAGGAGTTGAGCACGCCGTTTTTATTGAAAAGGATGCAAAGGCGTTCCAAGTGCTACAGGAAAATATAAAGAAATGTCGTTACGAGGATTGTTCTGAGCTATTTCGTATAGATGCGAAGCGTGCTGTGAAAGCGCTATTAAAACGTGATATTTCGTTTAAATTAGCATTTTTAGACCCTCCATATCACCACAAAGAATATTATGACTTAGTGCAGATTCTTGTCGACAATGATAAAATCCAACCTGATGGCGTAATTTTATGTGAGCATGCAAAAGAAGTAGAATTACCACAGAGGTTTGGTGATTTTGTATTAAAAAGACAAGAAACATATGGCGGAACGATTATATCCGTTTATCTTCATTCGTAGGGTATCCCAATACCTGCTGAATAGAGGAACTCGGGCTAAGAACTTCATCCTGTGAAAACGCAAGAGTGGCCACGTCATGCAGCCAAGGTGAAATGGATCGTTATGCAAAAGAAAGAGGGGAATAGATTGTCAGAGAAAATTGCTGTAGTTCCTGGGAGTTTTGATCCGGTGACATATGGTCACTTAGATATTATTAAACGAGCGGCAGATGTATTTGACACAGTTTATGTTGCTGTATTAAATAATTCATCCAAGCAGCCATTATTTTCAGTAGAAGAGCGTATGGCATTAATGGCTGAAGTGACTAAAACATTGCCTAATGTACGTATTGAAAGTTCATCTGGACTATTAATAGACTATGCCAAGGAAAAAAAAGCAAAAGCGATTGTCCGTGGTTTACGTGCTGTTTCGGATTTTGAATACGAAATGCAAATTACTTCGATGAACCGTTTTCTTGATAAAAACATTGAAACGTTTTTCATCATGACAAAAAATCAATATTCATTCTTGAGCTCAAGCATTGTCAAAGAGGTTGCGAAATACGGTAGTGATGTAACCGAGCTTGTTCCTGCTTGTGTTGTAGAAGCTTTGAAAGAAAAGTATGGTTTTAATAAATAAAAGAAACAAAGAGGATGTCTTATTTTTAAGACATCCTTATTTTAGTTTGAGGAGCAATTTGTTTCCTACGTATAATGTTGAACCATGCAGATGATTATTTATTTTAAGAAAAAAAGAGCATAAATAGTAGGTACAATGATTATGCTAAGTAGGCGGAATTTTATATAGGGTCGAACAGACAGCTTGGCTGATTTTGCAATGACGAAAATTTGTAAGTGAATGCTTATACTTTGCATGGTCAACAACATAACAACAAGTAATGGCAAATACGAAAGATTTGGAAAAGCTGAGACGGTCATTTTAAGACCGTTTGTAACTTCAAGAATTGCGGCTATGGAAAGCTCCGCTGCATAGGGAAGTTTAGGTAGCAGTGAATCTAAGCCTTGTTGGACAATCGTCTGGATGGTAGTGAAAAAAATTATCGTCGTTCCAACTAATAGTATTGTCGGGGCTGTTTCTTTTATGCTTTCAGAGAATGGTGCTGTATTCAAAGCTGTATTGTGTATTGAGATGCTAGGAGGATCTGTTTTACGAAATAAAAAGTAACCAGTTAGTAAGCAGCAAATATTAAAACTATGTAGTAAACATAAAAACAACCATCCGAACGTATTACTGTGTAGTAAATCAAGGCTTACAAAGCCTAGCACAAAAAGAGGGCTTGGTGCATGACATACGGCTAATAAAAAATTTGCTTCTTTAGCGTGTAATTGCCCACTGTTTTTTAAGTAAACAATGGTTGTTGCTCCAGACGGATATCCTCCAAGTGCACTAATAATGTAGGCTTGTACGTATAAAGAAGCTCTTTTTGTTTTTGTGCGCATAGGAGCCGTTAAACGGAGAAGCCATTGCGTTAAAATAAGATAAGGTAATAAATACGGGAATAGAGCATCCATAAAAAGGTTTAAACCTAAATCAGTACCTGTATGAGCTGTTTGTGGGAATAACAAGAGTAATAGAATAAGAACTATGCAAATCGCTATTTGAATTGTCGCGTACATGTTATCATCTCGTTTCAACTTTTTGTCATTCACATAGGCAAATGCTAAAATCAATATATGTAAAAAAGGCAAAAAAATGAACGTAAGGTTTTGCAAGCGTCCTAGGAGGTTTTTTCTTATGAAGAAAAAAATTAGTATTTATGCAATGTTATTAGTCGTGATTTGTTTTTTAATGTTATACCGATTAGACGCTTATATTATGAAGCCTGGAAGTGCTTATGATGTCAGTGAATTTGTTAACGTTGAAAATAGCCACACGAATGATAAAGGTTCCATGAGTTTAATGACGGTGGCTATGCAGCAAGCTACGCCTTTTTCGTATCTTTGGGCAAAAACTCAAAAATACCAAAAATTAATGGATATTACCCAAGTTCGAAATCCGTTAGAGGATGAAGAAGAATATAATGTTCGACAGCTTAAATTAATGACTGATTCTCAATTTAATGCAAAATATGTAGCTTTTCAAAGAGCTGGCCTTCAAACAAAAATTCTTTTTAACGGTGTTTTTGTATTAAATGTCCTTGAGGGCGGTGCTTCAGAAAATTTATTAAAAGCTGGTGATGAGATTATTGAAGTTGATGGACAAAAAATTAGAAATCAACAAATGCTTGTAGATCTTTTAAAGCCGAAGCAGCTTGGAGAGAAAGTGACAATTCAATTTATACGTAATAAAAAAGAACAAGAGGTAACGATAACATTAAAGGAAATCCCTAGATCAGAAGAAACAAGGGCTGGTTTAGGTATTACTTATGCTGAAAGTAAATCTATTGAAACAAATCCAAATGTGTCTATGAAAACTGAGGATATTGGAGGTCCTTCTGCTGGACTAATGTTTACTTTAGAAATTTTAGACCAACTTCTCGAAGAAGATTTAACGAAGGGCTATGCTATAGCTGGGACAGGGGAGATGCTGGTTGACGGCACTGTTGGAAGAATTGGTGGGATAGACTATAAAGTCATTGCTGCTGATCGTGATGGTATGGAAATCTTTTTCGCGCCAGATGATGAAATTACTCCAGAAATGAAAGCCAAATATCCTGAACTAGAATCTAATTATGCAACAGCAGTAAAGGTAGCAAAAGAAATAAAAACAAAAATGAAAATAGTTCCGGTTAAAACTGTGGATGATGCAATCGAATATTTAAAACAGTTACAGCCGAAATAAGAAACAAAAAAGGTGCTAGAAGAATCTCTGGCATCTTTTTATTGTGTTGAAAATCTTTGTAAAAAAAAGTAAACCGCTGCACGTAGATAAAATATTTTACTTTCGTACAGAAAATATTTATTTATGGCTCTTCACCAAAGCGAGTAGCCAGGAATGGAAATCACCCTCATTTAAAGCGGTGCGACATTCCTGAACAATTTTTTTAACAACATAAAAAGATGCTAGAGGAATTTCTGGCATCTTTTTATTGTGATCTCGTATTACTTAAAAACGAATGGGTGGTGTTTGATAATCTTTAGGTAAACTTTCCCCTTTTGATCTTTGCTCTATACTTAAATTGTATACCTCTGCTGCATGGATATCTACAGCGAGCATAGCATCATCTATAGCTGCAACACGACTGATTAAAGGTAAAGGTATGTCTTTTTTATGCATGCCCAAATACGCTTGTCCCTGCTTACTCATACCAAGTAAACGTATACTAGAAGGCGCATCAAAGCTTTGCAATTGTTCCTTTGTAAATCCAGTATAAATATGCGTGAGCATACGTTGAAGTCGTGTCCAAGTATAGCGTTTAGATTTAATTTTCTCCATAAAGCTACCGAAAGAATGACTCGTTTTCGCTGCTTTAATAAGTGCATTCTCAATGCCTTCTGTTACCTCGGCATAGCGCGTCAGTTCACTAGGTGTGTGCCGAATAAGTGTAAACTGTAATAATGGCCAAAAAGTTTCCCAACTTGCAAATTCACCATATTTTTCTTGCCAATCCGCTAAATGAACGAATGATGCTTTAGGTAGAAACTCTTGCACATTTTGTAGAGCGCTTGTTGTTGCTAGTGCCTTGCGTATTCCTGTGGCGCTAGCAATGGATGCACCTTCTTGTATAGCGTCATGATAACCTGCAACGATGCGAGGGATCGTTAAAGGTTTAATGTTACTACCTAAAGTTTTGGCAGCCTCAATGTAGTGAAAACCGAGTATATTGTTCGGTTGACCTAAATCAATGTATGCAGCAGGGAACTTTTGAGAAAGCTGTTCATAGGCGTAATGTAGACTTTTAGGATAGCTTGCACCCGTTTTAAGGCTTTCTTTAATAAGAGCGTTATATTCAGTGCGGTGATTATTAATGAGCTGAAACGTATTCATAAAGGGTTGTATGGAGCCATCTTCGCTTCCGAAAGCAAAAGAATCGCAACCAATTCCAGAAAGTAAGGAAATGGCTCCTTTTGCGAAATCAGTTGCAGGTGCGGTACTATATACGTAAGGTAGTTCAATGACAATATCGACACCACCTGCGAGAGCCATTTTTGTGCGTGTCCATTTATCGACCATGGCTGGTTCACCACGTTGCAAAAAATCCCCGCTCATGACAGCGATGACAATATCCGCTTGTGCTACTTTCTTCGCCTGTTCCAAATGATAGGCATGTCCATTGTGAAAAGGATTGTATTCAACAACTATTCCAACTGCTTGCAAATGTAAGCCCCCTTTATCTATATCATTTGCTTCTCGTTCTAAGGAGCATTTTTGCTTATAAAGAACGGTTTGGAGCAAATACACATTTAATAATATATAATTATAGGTGGGTTTTATTGTGGTGACAAGAAATTATCTTGACATCTATTTTTACACATTATATAATCAACAGTGTTGTCTCGAGGTGATTAAACGAATGAAATGGTCAATTCATCAATTATCTAAATACCGCCAAAACGGGATGCCAATCGATGCCTATGTCCAGTTGGACGAGGTGATGGAGCGAAACCAGGATATTCGAGCAATTTCGCCCGTTCATGTAAAAGGGCTATGTACTTTCGGTGCATCGCAAATGACATGTCAGCTAACAGTGACAGCGACGTTAACACTTCCATGTGCACGCACGTGGGAAGATGTTGAGTTTCCTATCGAAGTTGATACAGTTGAAATTTTCAGCTGGGTTGACGAAGAAAATCGTGGGGAAGATGGCGGAGATATTCACTACATAGTTGGTGAAGTAATCGACATGAAGCCGGTTCTTGAGGAGTTAGTGCTTCTTGAAGTACCTATGCAAGTGTTCAAGGAGAATACCGAAGGGCAAGTGCATAGTGGTAAAAACTGGTCTTACGCAACAGATGAAGACGTTCAGCTACACAAAAAAGCTGACGAAAAAAAAGTGGATCCAAGACTGGCTGATTTAGCTAAGTATTTTGATCAAACAGACGAATAGACGATCTGTAAGGAGGTGCCATCAATGGCTGTACCATTTAGAAGAACTTCTAAAACTGCAAAAAGAAAGCGTCGTACGCATTTCAAACTATCTGTACCTGGTATGGTAGCTTGCCCAAACTGTGGTGAAGCAAAATTATCACACCGTGTTTGCAAAGCTTGCGGACAATACAAAGGTAAAGAAGTAGTAAGCAAATAATTCAGTGTTTGCTCACGTCAAAGGCTAGTAAAGAGACCATGGCTCTTTACTAGCCTTTTTGTTGACTAGAAAAGACGGAATCTTTCGGCAATAATGAAAAGATATATAGTACTATAATAATTGTATGATACAATTTATCCATCGGGACAAAGGGGGAAATGGTATGGCATATATAATTGATAACAAAGATGGTATTATGACGTTTACGATTAATCGGGAAGAAAAAAGGAATGCGGTTAATGATGAGGTTATGGATGGGCTTCAAGAAGTTATTACATATATTCGACATCATGATGATGTCCGTTTTTTAGTCGTGACGGGTGCGGGAGATAAATCATTTTGCTCAGGGGGCGATTTATCTGAATTTCATTCGCTTGAAACGGAGGATGAGGCGTTCGGGATGTTGAGTAAGATGGGCAAAATATTATACGACCTTGCGACTTTGCCTGTGCCGACGATTGCGTTAATTAATGGAACAGCGGTTGGTGGAGGTTGTGAGATTGCAACAGCTTGCGATTTTCGTCTAGTGGCAAGTCATGCGAAATGTGGTTTTATACAGGGGACATTAGCAATTACGAGCGGCTGGGGAGGCGGTACATACTTATTCGAACGTGGATTACGCCATGACCGTGCAATGAAGATGCTAGTCGATGCGAAGCCTTATCCAGCAGAATTACTATATGAAATTGGTTGGGCAATGCGCGTTTTCGAAGGTTCGAAAGAAGAGGCGTTGAATGATTTTATCGAACATATGCGTAAAATTCACCCTTCTGTTCATAAGGCTTATAAAGAAATTGAGCTTCGAAAGTGGCGTGAGCGTAATATGTATGAACGTGTTATGGAGGAAGTTCGTACATGTGCGAAATTGTGGGAAAGCGAAGCTCACCACGAGGCAGTTGCTAATTTCCTAGCAAAGAAAAACAATAAATAATGTATAACGGCAGTGATTATAATAAAACATAATCATTGTCTTTTTTATTTCGATGATTCTATTTTGCTCGCCCATGCATATAGTAGTAAAAAATGCGAGGGTGATAGATTATGGAATTGAAAAAAAGAAAAGATCAATGGACAAAGGAAGACGATGAAAGATTAGCAGAAATCGTGTTGCATAATGTGCAAAATGGCAAAACACAGCTAGAGGCTTTTGAAATGGCTGCTAATGAACTAGGTCGTACAAAACAGGCATGTGGTTTCCGTTGGAATAAAACATTACGTAGTCAATATAGTCAGTCGCTACTAGCTGTGCGAAATCAGCCGCAACAATCTATGCGAAGTCATTTGAAATTGGCATTAACAAGTTTCGATGAATTAACAGAGGCCTATCAAAGTCTCGAAATAAGACACCGTGAATTACAAAATGATCATGAAAAATTAGTGAAATGGTTACAGCAAGGATATTCTTTAATGAAAGATTAAAGTAAGGAAGCAGATGAGGGTTACAAGTGCGGTAGAGTAAGTTACTTAGAAAGAATATAAGTTAGATTAAAACATAATGCTGCGTTAAGTGAATTTATAGGTAATAATTTATCTGTACCGAATGCGAAGCGCCAGGTACAAATCACACACCTTGAAATGTAACGAAAGTTAAGAAGTTAGGTGTGAGAGTAACTGCCTGTAAAAGTCCGATTGGTGAAGGCTTATGGTTAGTGGAAAAAACCCGCTGATTAAAGTTTCACTTTATATATTGTCGTAAACACTTAGCCAATCTTGTATAATAAAAGAACCTGCATGGGAGGTGCCTTAGGAATCATTCTAAGGCACCTCCTTCTGTAGAGTGGGGTAAAATAGATTGTATAATGATGGATGGTAGTGGCTGCCAAACATTCGCTGAAATAAGGTGAAGCATCGGTGGATGTCACGGAATCGAAATGGAGTTATTAGGGGATGTTAGTATCGCATCCATGCGATAACGGCTGACTGACCTGCATCGGTAAAAACGCCACATCCTGTGGCATTACCGAAATGACCGATATCGTGTTGGCTCTCAAGTAGGTCTGAGCGCAAAGTCGATTTCGGACGCAATTATGCTGAGAGAGGGCGTTCTCTTATGTTTGATCGTTCGTTGTAAATGTAGGAGGTGTGATGTATTTTGGGTGTAACGATTATTGGTGCCGGGGCAGTAGGGCAATTAACGGCAAGTTTTATAGCTGAGTCTGGTATATCTGTAACGTTGGTTGCGAGAAGGCAGGAACAGTTAGATGAACTTCATGCAAAGTATTTAACACGAGTGAATGTTGATGGAACGAAAACTGTACAAAAAGTTGCTTCAACTACGAAATTAGAGGAACTACCGCGACAAGATTTAATTGTAATTGCTGTTAAATACGGTCAATTACAAGAGCTATACAAACAATTATCTGCATTACCGAGTACGGTACCGTTGTTGTTTATGCAAAATGGATTGGCGCACTTTAACGAGGCACTACGTTTGCCGCAAAAGAATATTGCTTTTTGTTCTGTAACATTTGGTGCTCAATTGATCAATCAGACAACTGTGCAACATAGAGGTGTAGGTGCTTGTAAAATTGCAATAGAGCGAGGGGATAGTAATGCGTTTGCCGATTTGTTACAGCTAAGAAATTCCTTATATCCAGTTGAACTAGTTGCTAATGCGGAACAAATGTTATTTGAGAAAGCTGTATTCAATTGCTTAATTAATCCATTAACGGCTATACTGCAACTGAAGAATGGAGAGTTAGTTACGAATAAGCAAGCGTTTCTATTAATGCAAACTCTTTATCGAGAATTTACGGGAGCTTTTGAAGGCATAGAACAAACTATACCTTTTTTCAAGGTGATAGACTTATGTGAACAAACAGCAAGTAATACATCCTCTATGCTAGCGGATCGGGTGCAAGGAAGGAAAAGCGAAATTGACACGATTGCAGGAGTAATACTAGAAAAAGCTCTAGCGAATGGTCACGATTTGCCAACTTTACGTACTTTATATCACCAAGTACTTGCGATAGAGGAGAGCGGTGAAAGACGTTGAAAGATTTTTTACATATTATGATAAGTGTCATTATTTTTTGTCCATTCCTCCTTTTTATGATTGTCTATTTATTTGGTCGAAAGGTTAAAATTCGAGGCACTCATGCTTTTGGAGTAGCATCGGACGTGACAACATTGTGTTTGTATTTTTCAGTACCGCTAGCAATTAGTGTGCTGTGGAATGTCGATGTTAGCGCACTATTAGTTACATTGACGGTAGTGATGGCAATAATTTTTACATATATTGATTGGCGAACAAAAAAGGAAATTGAAGTAAAACCGCTACTTAGGAAAATTTGGCGCTTTCAATTTTTAGTACTAAGTACGGCGTATATTGTTATTTGTTTAGTAGGTGTTATACGATCTGTTATAGAATATTTACAGGCAGTCTAAGCATTTTCTTTTCATGTTGAAGCCATAAGCGTTAAAATAATAGCATTATAAATTGTTTTTTTTAGTAATAACTCTAGATGTGCAAAAATATGAAGTGAAATTCCAAAGTACTTAAGCGTTTGAGGTTTGTTGAAAATTGTACCTTAACTTTTTTCTGGGAGTTTATTTTATTTTGCTTATTAAAGAGTAAGAAGATGATTTAGGTAGAGGAGTTTGTGTTAAATGAAACTGGAGTCAATCCAAGTACCCATAAAAAATCGTTTGCTAGCAGATTATTGGTCACCGAATACTGCCATCCATGAGTTTTTTGAATACGAATATAACGATAAATCTTTTGAGAAACGTGCGCAATATCTAGATCAGCAGGCGTATGATCAAAAAGAATTAACGGCCATCATACGTCAATTTATGGAGCCTCTTGGTATTTCGAAGAAAGCGAATGAACATTTGCAACAACTAGAGCAAGGAGCTGTTACGGTTGTTGGTGGGCAACAAGCGGGTATCTTAACAGGCCCTCTTTACTCGGTGCATAAGGCGATTTCGGTTATAGCATTAGCGAAAGAGCAAAGTGTAAAGCTACAGCGACCAGTTGTTCCTGTTTTTTGGATAGCTGGAGAAGATCATGATTTAGAGGAAATTAACCATACGTATACAGTGCATGGTGTAGATATTAAAAAACGTGCATACAGTGAACGCTCAAGACGTAAAACAATGGCTTCTGAAACAAGAATAAACAAAGAATCCATGACACAATTAATAAATACTATTGTGAAGGATATGGGTGAAACAGAATTCACTGAAATGCTTATTAAACAATTAGTAGATACTCTAAATAAGAGTGAAACGTTTACGGACTTCTTTGCGCAACTTATGAACCACTTGTTTAAAGATGAAGGTTTATTGATGATAGATGCAGCGGACTTTAAATTCCGTCAATATGAGAGTGGGAATTTTACCCGTATCATTCATAAAAATGAAGAAATTGCTAGAGTGGTAACGGAGAGGGAAGCGGAGCTTGAACGTGCAGGTTATGGCCAGCCTATTTTGGCAACAAACGAAGCGGCCAATTTATTTTATGTAGAAGATGAAGAGCGTCTTCTTTTAGAAAGAAAAAATCAGCATTTTGTCAATCTAGCTGCAAATATCAAACTATCTCGTGAAGAAGT
Organism: Lysinibacillus sp. EB271-A1-10B; assembly: GCF_058791335.1. Taxonomy (NCBI): domain Bacteria; kingdom Bacillati; phylum Bacillota; class Bacilli; order Caryophanales; family Bacillaceae; genus Lysinibacillus; species Lysinibacillus sp. EB271-A1-10B. The sequence goes on along the minus strand of NZ_JBYTDL010000001.1, from coordinate 333,310 downwards.
TTTAAAAATTGCTGAAGAACATCCTGAGCAGTTAAGTAATAACGTTGTGACGCGTCCGTTAATGCAGGAAATGACATTGCCTGTGCTAGCATTTGTTGGTGGACCAGGGGAGCTTGCCTACTGGGCGACATTGAAGGATGCATTTTCGGTATTAGGCTTACAAATGCCGATTTTTGCTCCACGCCTTCATATTACACTTGTTACACGTCACGTAGAACAACTTTTACGTGAATATCGTTTAACTGTTGCTGAAGTTTGGGATGGTAAAGTATTGCAACTTAAAGAGCAGTATATTGCTGACGTACAGGACACTGAAGCGAAGCGTCAAATTCAAACGATGCAACGAGACCTTTTAGAAAAATATGATGCACTTCAACTTTATTTAGAAGAACAACAGCTATTATTAGATAAAATACTTGAGAAAAATAAAGAGAATCACCTAAAGCAATTTGAGTATTTACAGCAAAAGGTTGAACAAACTGTTCTTAACAAGCATGAAACGACGATCCGAAAATTTATGACGTTACAAAATGAGCTGTATCCAAATGAGGGATTCCAGGAAAGAACTTATAGTCCGTATCAATATTTTAATGAGTTTGGACCTATGTTAATTACTGAAATGTTGAAACAAAATTATAGCGTTGGCAATCACCACTATATAATTTATTTATAATCCAATATTTGTATCTATATACCTAATTAACAATTTGATACAATGTGAATTTGATGGATAATGTCGATATAAATAGTAAATAGAGAGCTATCCTACTAAGGATAGCTCTTTTTTTGAGTCATTTAGCATAGTTTCAATAATTTGTTAAAGGCCTAATCACACATTAATTGTTAAAATGTCAAGTTTTTTTTAAAAAAAGTGGAGGAAAGTGGGGGGATGTGGTACATTATTTAATAAAGTGGGGTGAATAGCATGTTCATGGGAGAATATCAACACTCTGTTGATGCAAAAGGACGATTAATCGTGCCCGCAAAATTTCGTGAAGCCTTAGGTGAAACGTTTGTTGTAACACGCGGACTTGATAATTGTTTATTTGGCTATCCTATGGATGAATGGCGAAAACTCGAAGAAAAATTAAAGGGCTTACCGATGACCAAAAAAGATACACGTGCATTTGCAAGGTTTTTCTTTTCTGGAGCAACGGAAGTAGAGATAGACAAGCAGGGGCGCATTAACATTCCTTCAACTCTAATGCAGCATGCACATCTTGTGAAAGAATGTGTCGTGTTAGGAGTTTCGAATCGGATTGAAGTATGGGCGAAAGATGCTTGGGAGACTTACTTTAGTGAGTCGGAGCAATCCTTTAATGAAATTGCAGAAAATATGATTGGCTTTGATTTTTAACTTTTTTAGACACTTAAGTGTCAGCTAGATGAAGTTAAGGCCTGAAGGGAGCGAGTGGTATGTTCGATCATACAACCGTGTTATTAAGAGAAACAGTTGATGGGTTGAACATCGATCCTGATGGTGTGTATGTGGACTGTACGTTAGGTGGAGCAGGACACAGTGAATATTTAGTACAACAATTATCTGAAAAAGGTCGTTTAATTTGCTTTGATCAAGATATGACAGCTATTAACAATGCAAAAATTCGATTGGCGCCATATATTGAACGTGTGACATTTGTTCATTCGAATTTCCGCTATTTAAAAGAAGAGCTATTGGCGATTGGTATTGAGCAAGTTGATGGTGTTTTATATGATTTAGGCGTATCTTCGCCACAGCTTGATACACCAGAACGAGGCTTTAGTTATCACCACGATGCACCTTTAGATATGCGCATGGATCAAACGGCATCCCTTACAGCATTTCACGTCGTAAATGAATGGGCATATGAAGATTTAGTACGTATATTTTTCCGTTATGGGGAAGAGAAATTTTCAAAACAAGTTGCTCGTAAAATCGAAGAGGCACGTAAGGCAGCACCGATTGAATCAACTGGCCAACTTGTAGAACTTATTAAAGAGGGTATTCCAGCAGCGGCACGCCGTAAAGGTGGACATCCAGCGAAGCGCATATTCCAGGCAATACGAATTGCTGTTAACGATGAGCTAGGCGCAGCAGAGGATTCATTAGTCGATGCGATTGATATGATAAACGTAGGTGGACGCATTAGTGTCATTACGTTCCATTCATTGGAGGACCGCCTATGCAAGACTATTTTTAAGGAAGCGTCATCATTACCGGAATTACCACCGAATTTACCAGTAATTCCTGATAACATGAAGCCAACTTTAAAGCTTATCTCGAGAAAGCCGATCGTTCCTTCTGATGAAGAACTAGCTGTAAACAATCGCGCCCGCTCAGCAAAGCTTAGAGTGGTAGAGAAAATTAACGACAAAGGGAGTGAGTAAATGGCAGCAGTTCGTGTAAGGCAGCACCAGCAACAGCAAGTGCAACAACCAATAACACCCCCTAGCCCACAACCCACTATCAAACGTCGTAAAAAATCGAACCAGAAGTTTGAAAAAACAATGCTAATTGCTTTAGTTAGCATTATCGCTGTAATGTCAGTACTAGTGTTAAATAAGCAAGCAGCCATTCAGACAACCAGCATGGACATTCAAAAAATCGAAACTGAAGCAGAAGAGATTACTAAACAGAATGTTGACTTGACAGTTCATGTAAGTGAGCTGTCTACATTCGACAACATATGGAACAAAGCTAAAGAACTCGGTTTAACTCAAAATGAGAAAAATGTAAAGGTAGTGCCGGGAGAATGAAAAAAAAGAGATTTCGATTCCAATGGGGAGCCTTTCTATTATTTATTTTTTATGGAGGGCTCTTTTTTCTATTGTTCACGAGAATGGTGACGTTACAAGCGACAGGTGAAGTGAAAGGTCAAGAGCTTGCGGCAAAGGCAGCTGCAAAATATAGCAAAGAAAGTGTAATAACAGCAAATCGGGGAAAAATTTTTGATGCAAAAGGACAAATTATTGCGGAGGATACACTTAGTTATCGACTAATCGCAATTGTCAATAAAGAGGCCACGACGAATTCAAAAAACCCTCGACATGTAGTAGATCCAGATAAAACTGCAAAAATATTAGCAGAATATATCCCTATGGACGAAAAAAAAATCTATCAACAGCTTACTAGAGTAAAAGATGATGGCGAAAAGCCTTATCAAGTTGAATTTGGCGGTGCGGGACGTGGATTAAGTCATGAGACGATGAGTAAAATTAAAGAAGAAAATTTACCAGGGATTTTATTTGTAAATGATTTAAAACGTTATTATCCAAATGGTATCTTTGCCTCACACTTAATTGGTTTCGCACTAAAAGAGGAAAATAAGGATGGTACGCTTACAACAAAAGGGAAAATGGGTTTGGAGCTTACCTACAACAAAGAACTAACTGGAAAAGACGGTAAGGTAGAATATGAGACAGATGCTTTCAGTTATTTATTACCGAATAGCGAAAAAATGGTGACGCCTGCCGAAAATGGTGATGACATTTATTTAACACTTGATAAAACAATTCAAAGCTTTTTAGAGGAAAAGATGACAGAGGTTGAAAAGGAATATAACCCTGAAGCGATGACAGCTATTATTGCGCGTCCAAAAACCGGGGAAATCTTAGCGATGTCACAGCGACCTACGTTTAATCCTGATACACGTGAAGGCGATAATATGAAGTGGCTGAACGAGGCTATTGAAGAGACTATAGAACCAGGTTCGACGATGAAAACATTCACGCTCGCTTCTGCTATTGATACAGGGGTTTGGGATCCAAATGCATACTATCCGTCAGGTCAATACAGAGTCCATGATCGTGTAATTAAAGATTATAATAGAGTTGGTTGGGGGTATATTAGTTATTTACAAGGCTTCCAACGTTCATCCAATACTGCAATGGCACACTTATTAAAGCTAATTGGTGAGGATAAATTTTTTACCTATTTAGATCGATTTGGTTTTGGTAAAAAAACAGGTATTGATTTACCGAATGAAGCATCAGGGAAACTTTTATCGAATTATCCAGTGGAACGAGTGACAACAACGTTCGGTCAAGGTTCTACGGTAACGCCGATTCAATTAATTCAAGCATTGACAGCGATTGCGAATGACGGGAAAATGATGCAACCGTATGTGATTGATCGTATTGTTGACCCTTCGACAGGAAAAACGATTAAAAAGCATGAGCCGATTGTCAAGGGAAAACCAGTTTCAGCCGACACAGCCAAGCAAGTAAAAGAAATCCTTGCCTCTACGTTAACAGCTAAGGATGGTTCGGCGAGCGACTTTATTCTTGATGAATATGAAGTTGCAGGGAAAACCGGTACTGCTCAAATTCCTTTAGGAAATGGTAGGTATTCATGGGGATCAAATGAATTTCTATATTCTTTCTTAGGGATGGCTCCTGTAGATGACCCTCAGCTCATTATGTATGTCTCCATAAAAAGGCCAAAGTTAAAGGGTGAAGCTGGTTCTATACCAGTTTCGAAAGTATTTAACCCTGTTATGTTAAATAGTTTAAAGTATTTAAATGTTAACCCGGAAGATGTAAAGCAAGTTGATGATACAAAAATACAAGATTACACAGGTCAAAGTGCTGAAGCTATACAAGTAGAGCTTCAAAATGATGGTCTGCAGCCAATTATTGTTGGTGGTGGCGGTAAAATTATTGACCAAAATCCTAAAGGTCCACAGAAACTTGTGAAAGGTAATTTTGTGTTTTTAAAGACAGCAGGCGATGTAGTACTTCCAGACTTCACTAACTGGTCGTTGCGTAATGTACTTGCTTTTAAGGCATTGGCAGAGTTAGAACAACTTGAAGTCGTTGGGGAGGGCTTTGTAGATAGTCAGAGCAAAACGGCAGGTACTGTAGTATCAGATCGTTCACCGATTGTCGTGAAGCTGAAAACGCCAGCTGAAAGCTTTATCAAAGATGTAGAAGCCCCAACTGAGGGTGAAACTGAATAAAGACTGAATAGAAGCCCACTTTATTTCATACGTTGTAAAAAACAAGGTGTGATGTCGAATGAAGTGGATTTCTATCCATTCCAAAAAGCGTTTGCGTGTTTTATATGTATTGTTAATGTTTGTAGCCGTTGCGATTGTTATTAGGCTTTTCTTCTTGCAAGTATTAGATCAAAAAGAACTGACAAAGAAAGCCGAAGAGAATTGGGACCGTGAAATTCCTTTTGCCAATGAGCGAGGGCATATTACGGACCGTAAGGGGAAAAATATTGTCACAAATAAGCTTGCACCAACTTTATATTTCATGCCTTCTCAAAGTAAGGATATTGAAGGTGCAGCGGCAAAAATTGCACAAGTTTTAGGTGTAGATGAACAAAAGCTTTTGGAAAAAATGAAGAAGAAAGTGTACTTAGTAAAGCTGGCACCTGAAGGAAAAAATATTCCTTATGAAAAAGCAGTGGAGTTACAAGCTATGCAGATTGAAGGATTATATAGTGGTGTCGATTATTCAAGGGATTATCCATACGGTACCCTATTATCTCGTTTTTTAGGTTTCACAGGCTATGATGCACAAGGTTTAGCGGGAATTGAATATGAATACGATAAGCTGTTACAGGCTAATTCTTCGGCTATACGAATCTTTACAGACGCGAAAGGGAATAATTTACCGAATGTAAAGAGTGCCTGGAAGGCTGGTGAAGATGGCGCAACGGTCGAGCTAACGATAGATGTAGATGTACAACAGGTCGTTGAACGTGAATTATCACAGGCGATGAAGCGTTATGATGCTGACCAAGCAATGGCTATTGCCATGAATCCAAACAATGGCGAAATTTTAGCATTAGCCTCATACCCTACTTTCAATCCAGCAGAATATCAAACGGTAGAGCCAGCAATCTACAATCGAAATTTACCTGTTTGGATGACATATGAGCCGGGGTCAACGTTCAAAATTATAACCCTTAGTGCTGCTTTAGAAGAAAATGTAGTGGATTTAGAGAAGGATACTTTTTATGATCCAGGCTATTCAATGGTTGCAGGAGCAAGATTGCGTTGTTGGAAGCGAGAAGGTCATGGATCTGAAACCTTCCTTGAAGTGGTAGAAAATTCTTGTAACCCAGGCTTTATTGAATTAGGTCAGCGAATAGGTAATGAAAAACTACTACAATATGTTAAAGATTTTGGTTTTGGTACAAAAACAGGTTCTAACATTGCTGGTGAGTCTTCAGGGATTTTATTTTCCAAGGACGCTTTTGGACCTGTTGAGCAGGCTACAACTTCATTTGGCCAAGGGGTCGCCGTTACACCAATTCAACAAGTGCAAGCAGTAGCCGCAGCAATAAATGGGGGCAAGCTGTATACGCCATATGTTGTGAAAAAGGTTTTTAACCCTAATACTGGGGACGTTATAAAAGAGACTAAACCAGAAGTTAAAAAACAAGTTATTCGTGAGGAGACGTCTGCAAAGGTTCGAGGTGCATTAGAATCTGTTGTCGCAAAGGGCTCAGGACGTCAAGCTTACCGAGATGGATTACGAATCGGTGGTAAAACAGGTACGGCACAAAAAGTAGAGAATGGCCGTTATAAAGACGGCGAATATATCGTATCGTTTATTGGCTTCGCACCTGCGGATAATCCGGAAATTGTCGTTTATGTAGCAGTAGATAACCCGAAAAAGGGAACACAGTTTGGCGGTGTGATAGCAGCTCCAATCGTTGGTCAAATTATTGAAGATATTGCACCTTTTGTTGGCATTGAAAAATCGAAGGAACAGCTTGAAAAAGATTATCGATGGGGTGACCCAATCACTATGAAGGTACCAAGTTTTATTGGTCAAACGAAGGACGATATTGCCAAGCAACATTATCCATTCCGCATTGTATGGCATGGGGAAGGGACTAAAATTGGCAATCAGCTGCCTGAAGTGGATAGTGTTATCAAACAAGATGGCACCATTCATCTTTATTTAGAAAACTAATTAACTTTACCTTTAAAAAATGGGAAAGAACCACTATTATTATGAAGGGTAGTAATAAATACATGAAAGTTTGTGCTTTTTTCTTCAAGAAGAAAGTGAAACAAGATTTAAAGGAGATTTTTCAATGAAACTCGCAACAACGCTTACCATTTTAGCTCTTGCTTTTATAGTAACAGTTATCCTGGCACCAATTATTATTCCACTTCTTCGCCGATTAAAGTTCGGTCAAAGTATTCGTGAAGAGGGGCCAAAATCCCATATGAAGAAAGCTGGTACTCCAACAATGGGAGGCATTATTTTCTTAATTGCCATTATCCTCACTACTGTTGGAGTAGGTAGCTATTTAGATTTATTTACAACACAAACCATCGTACTGCTACTAGTATTAGTAGGGTTTGGGTTGATCGGCTTGTTAGATGATAGCTTAAAAGTTGTTTTTAAACGTAATTTAGGACTAACATCACTTCAAAAGCTTATTGGTCAAATTGTCATTGCAGTCTTGGCTTATTTCTTACTACATGGATCGTTTGATACATCAATTGCAATACCATTTACAGATTGGACGATCGATCTTGGTATTTTCTATGTAGCCTTTTTAATTTTCTGGTTAGTTGGCTTCTCAAATGCAGTGAATCTAACAGATGGCATAGATGGCCTTGTAGCAGGTACTGCATCCATTGCCTTTGCAGCATTTGGTGTTATTGCTCTGTTCCAAGAGCAAGCTGATATCGCCTTATTTTCATTCGCAGTAACAGGTGCATTATTAGGGTTTTTACTTTTTAATGCGAATCCTGCAAAAGTATTTATGGGAGATACAGGTTCTCTAGCATTAGGTGGAGCATTAGCTATGGTCTCTGTTTTAGAAAAAGCAGAATTCTTACTGTTATTAATTGGATTAGTGTTTGTTATTGAAACATTATCCGTTATTTTACAGGTAGGTAGCTTCAAACTTCGTAAAAAACGTATTTTTAAAATGAGTCCTATTCATCATCATTTTGAATTATCAGGTTGGTCAGAATGGAAGGTAGTACTTGTCTTTTGGTCAACGGCTTTAGCAGTAGCATTGATTGGAGTTTTATCGGAGGCGTTCTTATGAAAAAATTTACAGATTTACAACATAAAAAAGTCCTTGTTTTAGGTCTAGCTAAAAGTGGTGTGGCTGCAGCTGAGATTTTACATGAGCTTGGCGCCTTTGTGACGGTGAATGATTCAAAACCATTTGACGAAAGCCCAGATGCGCAAGGTCTATTGCAAAAGGGGATTACAGTTATTTGTGGGCGTCATCCAGAAGACTTACTAGATGAGGGCTTTGAAATAGTTGTGAAAAATCCAGGAATTCCTTATAGCAATAAAATAGTAGCAGATGCAATAAGCCGTGAAATCCCTGTTTGGACAGAAATTGAGCTTGCTTATTTAATTAGTGAAGCGCCATTTGTCGGTATTACAGGGTCAAACGGTAAAACAACTACGACAACGTTAATTTTCGACATGTTGAATAACGGTAGTTTAAAACCGTTAATTGCAGGGAATATAGGAACAGTTGCGTGTGGTGTTGCAAGAGAAGCACAAAAGGATAATGTAATTGTGACAGAGTTATCATCTTTCCAATTAATGGGGACTAAAACGTTTAAGCCGAAGATTGCTATATTAACTAATCTTTATGATGCACATCTTGATTATCATGGGACATTTGATGACTATGCTGAGGCAAAATTTGGTGTTACACGTAATCAAGATGAAAGCGATTATTTTATTTATAATGCAGATCAGCCGGTTGTTGTTGGCTATGCAACAAAATCAAAGGCTCAAAAGGTACCATTTAGTTCTAAGCGACGCACGGATGAAGGAATTAGTGCGGATGATACAACAATTTATTGGCAAGGAGAGCCTTATTTAGATCGAGCGAATATCGCTTTGCCTGGTAAGCATAACTTAGAAAACATTTTAGCAGCTGTCGCAGCTTGTATTTTAGTTGGCTGTGACAAAGCTAAAATGGAAGAAGTGCTAGCGAAATTTGGAGGCGTTCGTCACCGTACTCAATTTGTGCGTGAATGGAGCGGACGCAAAATTTACAACGACTCCAAAGCAACAAATTGCTTAGCTACAAAAAGTGCTTTAGATGCATTCCAAGCACCTGTTATTTTACTTGCAGGTGGATTAGATCGAGGACATTCGTTTGAAGAATTGCGTCCATGTATGAGCCATGTAAAAGGTGTTGTTGCCTTTGGAGAAACAGGACTACGTTTTGTAGAATTTGCAAAATCATGTGGTGTACAGCAAACTGTCATTGCCCAAAATGTTGAGGATGCAGTACACTATGCTGCGCCGATGTCAGCAGAAGGCGATGTTATTCTGCTATCTCCGGCTTGCGCAAGCTGGGATCAATATGACAGCTTTGAAATAAGAGGCGATGTTTTTATTGATGCTGTAATGAAGCTGTAATGAGCCTGTAATTATTTTAGAATATACTTGACTTGGAAGGATGGCATTACTGAGAGGGAAAGAAAGCTATTTATTGCTCGTCACAACATTGATGCTTTCAATAATCGGCATTATTTTCGTCTATTCTGCAGGTACCTATTGGAGTGCCGTTCATTATAGTGGAAAAATGCCGTTTTATATGAAGCAAAGTCTATACTTTGCCGTAGCTATTGTAGTGTTTTTAATCACTGTTCGATTAAATATTTTGAAAGAGCAGTCCTTTTGGAAAATGGCCTATATATTTTCGTTAGTTTTACTAGTCCTTGTACTTATACCGGGAATTGGACTTGTACGAAATGGCTCTCAAAGCTGGATTGGCGTAGGTCCTCTAACAATTCAGCCAGCTGAACTAGCGAAAATTACCGTCATTGTATACATGAGCCATATTTTAGCGCAGCATAAAACGGGTACGTCGATTATTAATTGGCGGCATGGATTGATCTTATTATTGCCCGTTGTACTTATTATGCTACAGCCCGATTTTGGTTCAGTTTTTATTCTCGTTGTTTCTGTGTTTTTATTGTTTTTTGTGGCAGGGTATCCTTTAAAGCTTTATGCAATGTTTATGATTGCTGGGATTGCTGGATTAGTAGTCTTGATTGTCACAGCGCCATACCGACTAAAGCGAATTGAAGCATTTATTGATCCGTGGGTCGATCCTTTAGGAAGTGGGTTTCAGGCTGTGCAGTCGTTAATGGCTATAGGTCCGGCTGGGATTTTCGGGCATGGCTTTGGACAAAGTAGGCAAAAGTTTTTATATTTACCCGAACCACAAAATGACTTTATTTACGCAATAATCCTTGAAGAGGTCGGATTATTTGGTGGGCTTGTTATTTTAGCACTTTTCGTACTGACGATTTATGCAGGCTATAAATTTGCAGTGCAGGCTAAAACAAGAACATCTTATTACGCGATCATTGGACTTGTAACAATGTTAGCCGTACAAGCATTTCTAAATATAGCAGTAGTGATTGGTTTAGTGCCTGTAACAGGTGTCACATTACCTTTTATCAGCTATGGAGGAACATCTTTAGTAACAATGTGGCTAATAATAGGTATTATTTATCAATTAGCGAAATAAATATAAAGGAGGAGTACTTTTTGGAGAAAGTAATTGACATAGAAGATCGCATACCTACGCTAAAAAAGCGACGAAAAAAGCGTACAAATCGGAAATTTATAGTGCTAATATTACTTTTCTTTATCGTGTTAGCAGTACTCCTTTATTTTCAATCTCCTTACAGTAAAATCAACAAAATTACAGTCAATGGCGCTCGATTAGTAGAAGAACAATATTATTTGAAGTCAAGTACTCTTGCAACTGGGAAGTCAATGTGGGGATTTAAAGAAGAAGAGGTAGAGAAATTATTACTAAAGGATAAATGGGTGAAAGAAGCACATGTTAAACGTAATTGGCCTCAAGGCGTGGCAATAGAAATTAAAGAATGGAAAAAGGTTGCGTACTTAGCTGGTGACGGTACTTATTATCCATTACTTGAAAATGGCAAGCGCTTTGATCAAGCTGGAGATGAAATCCCGATTGATGCACCTGTATTTATCGGCATATCTGGCGAAAAGACAATTAAGAAACTTGTAAAGCAGTTAGCGCAATTAAATCCAGAAGTATTAACTCTCATTTCTCAAGTCAATACTGACAGCAATAACTCAAACCCTAATGCAGTCAAGCTCTATATGAACGATGGCTATGAAGTTCGAGCTGTTATTCAAACATTAGCAGAAAAGCTAAATCATTACCCTTCACTTGTGGCACAAATTTCAAATTTGGAGAAGGGAGTTATCGATTTAGAGGTAGGCTCGTATTATCGTCCTTTCAATAATGAGTACAACCAAACAGCTATTGATATAGATACCGATGCGGCCGACCAGGAAGTGGAAAAAGATGAACAAGAAAAAGAATAGCAAAGAAAATTTCTTTTCAAGAAAACAATTTCAGTTGCTTATTGTTTGTGTGACTATGGGGTTTATCATTGGCTATTCCTACAACCAGGCAAAAGATAATCGAGATGCAGGTTCGACCAATCCAAAGCTTTTGGAGCAAGAGGATTCATATCGTGAGGAGTTAATTGCACAGCAAGAGCGCAATAAAGAATTATCAGAAGAAGCGAATGCTTTGCAGGAAAAAATTCGTAAGTATGAAAAATCATTCGTCGCTAGCAAAAAGGATTATACAAAGCTTGTTGAAGAAGCAGAGGATTTACGTTTGTTGTTAGGCGATTTAAATTCAGAAGGAAAAGGGATACGTATAACTCTTCAAGATGGTGATTACGATCCAAAATCTGCTAATCCTAATGATTATATCGTGCATGAAAGCCATATTTTTAAATTACTCAATGAGCTTAAAATTTCTGGCGCTCAAGCAATTGCTATTAATGGTCAACGTGTTTTGGCGAATTCTTATATACGCTGTAATGGACCAGTCATTACGATTGATGGCAAGCAACATCCAGCTCCATTTGTCATCGAGGCTGTAGGAGATTCAGCAACATTTAAAGCTTCCTTAAACTTAAAAGGTGGCGTTGTGGATCAATTATTAAATGACAATATTGTTGTATCATTTGAAGAAGAGCAAAAGCTAACGATGCCAAAAGCAAAAGTAGAAAGTTAAACGATTTTTCTAATTTAAGATCTAAGGCGTAAATCTGTGAGGGGTTACGATACGTCTAGGAGGGGCTATTTTGAAAAAAAATATGTATACCCGAATAACGATCGTGCTATTTATTATCGGTTTGATGATAGCGGTACAATACAATACCATAAAGCAACCAGCTGAGCGAGATACACGAGATATTTGGGCCATAAGAGAGGAATTAGCAGAAGAAAAGCAAAGGCATTCCACATTATTAGCAGAAATTCGTTCACTTAATGAAGTAGTGGGTCGCTATGAGCAATCTGAGAAAGCAAATTTACAGTCGGCATTATATCAAACGCTGAATCGTTTAAAGCAACAGGCCGGGTTAACGGAAGTGACAGGGCCCGGAGTTGTACTTCGTGTTGAACCAGCGCCCGAATTAGTAGAAATGGGGTATGAAATCAAAGAAATTTCGCCTGATTTACTAACCCAATTACTAAATGCTCTGTTTAAAAACAATGCAGCGAGTGTCTCGATAGATGGAAATCGAGTTGTCCAGACTACAGCCATTCGAGACATAAATGGAAAGACGACAGTGAACAGTGTACCACTGTCCGCTCCACCCTTTGAAATTTATGTTGGGACAAGCTCATTTAAGGAAGCACAAAAAATGTACAATTCATTACAGGCTTCCACATTTATTGATTCCTTTTATTTGGACAACTTTAACTTAATAATAGAGGAACCAACAGAGCATTTAATAATCCCAGCATTTGATCAGCCATTGACAAATGATTATTTAACAGAGGTGAAAAAAGGAGAATAATATATGTGGCTACCATTTTTAGGTTTGATATTTGGACTTGCCCTTGGCTTGTTAACAAATATGCAAATACCCTCTATTTATGAAAATTATCTGTCAATAGCTGTTTTAGCAGCCTTAGATACATTATTTGGCGGTATTCGTGCTCAATTACAGCAAGTATATGACGATAAAGTATTTGTATCTGGATTCTTTTTTAATATAATTCTGGCAGCGGGATTAGCCTTTTTAGGTGTGTATTTAGGGATAGATTTATATTTAGCGGCCATTTTCGCTTTCGGAGTACGTTTGTTCCAAAATATAGCAATTATTAGGCGTATTTTACTAACTAAGATAGATGAGAAACGTCACAAAAGGAACAAAAATTCCATAGAATGAGAGAAAAGTTGAGCTAAATGCTCGATTTGCTTAGACATTATGCCGAATTTACAATAGAATGAGAATAAGAGCATTTTTTCGAGGAGGTGCAGCGAATTGAATCAGCAAGATTTATATATTTCTCTTGATATAGGATCATCCTCTATCAAGGTATTAATAGGTGAAATGAGCGATGGTCAGTTACATGTAATTGGGGTCGGAAATGTAAAATCGAATGGAGTTCGAAAAGGTGCGATTGTTGATATTGATGCAACAGTTCAATCAATTCGAAAAGCAATAGATCAAGCTGAACGAATGACAGGATATCAAATTAATGAAGTCGTTTTAGGTGTTCCAGCTAACCAGACGATGTTACAGCTGGTTAAAGGTGTAGTCGCTGTAAATAGTGAAAATAGAGAAATTACAGATGATGACTTAGATAGAGTAGTAGAATCTGCACAAGTCATGTCAATACCTCCTGAACGTGAATTAGTGAATATTATTCCAAGACAGTTTATTGTGGATAATTTAGATGAGATTAAAGATCCACGAGGCATGATTGGCATCCGTTTAGAAATGGATGCCACAATGATTACTACTTCAAAAACACTTTTACACAATGTTCTACGTTGTGTAGAACGTGCAGGTCTAAGCATTCGAGAAATATATTTGCAACCATTAGCAGCAGGTTTTTTTGCATTATCGGAGGATGAAAAAAACCAAGGAACCGCGTTTGTTGATCTAGGAGGCGGTTCAACTACTATCTCAGTATTTGAAGAGGGGTTATTAACACATACAGGTGTCATTCCAATTGGTGGCGATCATATTACAAAAGATATTTCAATCGTCTTAAAAACACCAACGGAACAGGCAGAGCAAATTAAACATCAATTTGGACATGCCTATTATGATGATGCATCTGATGAAGAACTATTCGAAGTACCGGTTGTAGGGACAGATTCAACAGATCAGTACAGCCAGCGCTATATTTCGGAAATAATTGGCGCTCGTTTGGAAGAATTATTTGAATTAGTCATTGACGAGTTAGCCCGTCTAGGTGTTAGAGATTTACCAGGTGGTGTTGTTTTGACTGGAGGCGTTGCAAAGCTTGACGGTATTGCTCAACTGGCACGTCAAATTCTGCAAACTCGTGTTAGAATATATACACCTGATTATATTGGCGTTAGAGAGCCTTCATTTTCGACGGCAGTTGGACTTATTCGTTACGCCTATTTAGAAGATGATTTTTATGGAAAAAGTGCTAATACGCAACCTATTGAATATGCAGTTGTAGGATCTCCTGCAGCCACATCTAAGAAGCAAGAATATGCTACACCTTCAGAGCCAAAAGGAAGCGTAATCGGAAGAGCAAAAAAATTATTTGATAAGTTTTTTGATTAACTTCTTTCAGCAGGTGTCCAAACACCCGCTGAAAGAAGTTAAAGCCTACGGCGGATGTCACGGAATCGGAAAGGAGTTCTACATCGGATGTTAGCCTAAAACATCGCATCCATGCGATAACGGCTAACTGACCTGCATCGGTAAAAACGCCACGTCCTGTGGCATTACCGAAATGACCGACATCGTGTCGGCCCTCAGCAGGCCTAAGCACAAAGCCGATTCCGGACGCAATTATACCGAGGCATAATTGATCTTGAATGCGTAATGAATGATACAGAGTCGAGTTACCGTGGGAGGAAAAAGAAATGTTAGAATTTGATACAAGTGTTGATCAACTTGCAGTAATAAAAGTCATTGGTGTTGGTGGCGGCGGTAACAACGCTGTCAATCGAATGATAGAACATGGTGTACAAGGTGTTGACTTTATCGCAGTAAACACAGATGCACAGGCCTTAAATTTATCGAAGGCAGAAATAAAGCTACAAATTGGTACAAAACTCACACGTGGATTAGGTGCAGGTGCTAATCCTGAAGTAGGGAAAAAAGCAGCAGAAGAGAGCCGTGAACAATTAGAGGAAGTTCTTCGTGGTGCAGATATGGTATTCGTTACAGCTGGAATGGGCGGAGGAACTGGTACTGGTGCCGCGCCAGTAATCGCACAAATTGCTCGCGATTTAGGAGCTCTTACAGTCGGTGTTGTAACGCGTCCATTTACGTTTGAAGGTCGCAAACGACAAACACAAGCTATCGGTGGTATCGGTGGCATGAAAGAGTCTGTTGATACTTTAATCGTTATTCCGAACGACAAGTTATTACAAATTGTTGATAAATCTACACCAATGCTAGAAGCATTCCGTGAAGCAGATAATGTTTTACGACAAGGTGTACAAGGTATTTCAGATTTAATTGCAACGCCAGGTCTTATTAACTTAGACTTTGCAGACGTAAAAACTATTATGTCTAACAAAGGTTCAGCGTTAATGGGTATTGGTATTGCTACAGGTGAAAATCGTGCTGCAGAAGCGGCTAAGAAAGCTATTTCAAGTCCATTACTTGAATCATCAATTGATGGCGCTAAAGGTGTCCTTATGAACATTACTGGTGGCTCAAATCTTAGCCTATTTGAAGTACAAGAGGCTGCTGATATTGTAGCATCAGCATCAGATGAAGAAGTAAATATGATTTTCGGTTCGGTAATTAACGAAAATCTAAAAGATGAAATTATTGTGACAGTAATTGCAACTGGTTTCTCAGAGGAAGCTTTACAGCAACAGCGTAATACTCCACGACCGACGTTAAATGCAAACAGACAAGCTACACAACAACAGCAAGCTCCGATTCGTGAGCAACGTCAAGAAGTGCATGTGCATCAAGAACAACCACGTCAAAATCAACAAAATTATGTACAGGATGACACGCTTGAAGTACCGGCATTTTTACGCAATCGTAAAAATCGCGGATAAGTCAGCATCCACTTTAAAAAGCTCGTATTTTACATTATGTGAAATACGAGCTTTTTTGTGTTGTTGAAACTGCAAAACGAAGGGGTGATTTCCATTCCGACTGGACGCTTTGCCGCTGACGCTTCGCTTTCGCGCAGATAAAACATTTGTAGCTGACGCTTCGCTTTCGCACAGATAAAACATTTGCTGCCGCTACGTTAGCACTACGCTTTCGCACAGAAAACATCCGCTTCGCTGCAGGGTCTCGGGCCAACAGATGTCTTTTGCGCGAAAGCGTGAGTGCAACGTAGCGACAGCAGCACGATGTTGGTCACGAAGGCGTTATCACAGGATGTGATGATTTTAGCCTTCGTTCCTCTAATGCTGATCCCCGAGGAGTCGCCCAATCTCCACTCCAATCAACCATTTTACATAGAATGTGTCTATTTGTATATCACTCTAATTTAAAGTGTGATAAGTGATAAAAAAACTAAAGTAACAAATGTTTCTAGTGCAAAAGCGAAGTGTTAACGAAGCGGATTGATGCTCACCCTCTAGGAAAACGAGTAGCCTGGAACAGAAATCATCCTCATTTAAAGTGTTACTACATTATAAAAATTCCCTTGATATTTTCAGTGACATAAAAATTAATTATGTTCAAATGTGTAGGGAAAGGATGTATTTTGTCAAAACATTTTTATGAAATGATGCGATTGTTTGACAATATTTGTGGGTGTAACATGCTAACTTTGTAAGTAGGAGGCGGCTGTTATGTATGGAGAATGGCTGGTGCTCATTAATACACTTTTTAATCTAGCGATACTTACGTTTACAGCGAGAGTAACAGGGGTTTTTGTAAAGAACACGAGATTATTAATGAGTTCTATTTGTAGTAGTTTTGTAGCTGTAATAGGTGGTCAAATGCTGTTAATGACGATACTGAGCTTTATCTTACTAATCGGCATAGCTTTTCGCTTTAAGATTCGAAGTTTTCAAAAGCAAGGACCGATTGTTTTAACAGCAACAATCATTATTGGTGGATTATTAACAGCGTTACAACCGTATTTAAAAAATCTTTCTGCTGTCCATTTTATAATTATTTGCCTACTATTAGCAGTTGGTAACCTTGTTGCTTTTTATAAGCAATGGGGATTTGTAAAGCTTGAGCGGTTAAGTGGTCAGTTTGTGTTTGATACGAATTTAAAAATTTTTGATATCACGATACCGCTTTCTGCATTTGTAGATACAGGGAATCAAGCAATTGAGCCACTATCAGGAAAACCTGTTCACTTTGTCTCTTATGCAGCATTACGCTCACATTTACCTGCAGCATTTTGCAAATCATTAATAGAATGGCAAGAAACTGATCCGTATAATGTATCCATGTTTTCAGAAGATTATCAGCGTTATATTCGATTTATTCATGTTAATACAGTGCAACAGCAGTCAGTTGTACTAGGTTTCCGCTTTGATGAGTGGCATATAAAAGGGGAGCACTCACAAGTGAAAACGAATGAATATATCGTATTAACAAGAAAGGCTAAAAATTTTCCGCACAGCACAGCAGCAATTTTACATTTTTCAGCGCTTTCAAATAACTCATAGAGGGGGAGAACTATTGCTTCTTAGGCTACTTGCTAGCTTGAAAAAATTTTGGAGTAAGTTTCGGAGTCGTGAAACGTACTATATAGGGGGAAATGATTCATTGCCAGTGCCATTAAGTCGAGAAGAAGAAGTTACAGTCATTGCATCCTTTATGAATGGTGATTTAAGAGCTAGAGATACACTAATTGAACGTAATTTGCGTCTTGTTGTTTATATTGCTAGACGTTTTGATAATACGGGAACACCGATTGAGGATTTAATAAGTATTGGCTCGATCGGTTTAATTAAGGCGATTGAAACGTTCAATACTGATAAAAATATTAAGCTTGCCACATACGCATCACGTTGTATTGAAAATGAAATTTTGATGCATTTACGTAAAACAAGTCGCATGAAGGGTGAAGTTTCATTAGATGAACCATTAAACTCAGATGCTGATGGAAATGAATTGTTATTGTCTGATATTTTAGGAACGGAAGAGCATATTATTTTAGACAATGTAGAGAAGAAAATTGAGCGTCAACATATGTTTCATGCGATCAATTTACTAGGCGCGCGTGAAAGATATATTATGGAATGTCGTTTCGGCCTCAATGGAAAAATTGAAATGACTCAAAAAGAAGTTGCTGATCATTTAGGTATTTCGCAATCATATATTTCCCGATTAGAGAAGAAAATTATTCAAGATTTACGTGAAAATCTGAATCAGCCAATATCTTAGAGAGGGAAATTTACCCTACCTAAAATTGGTCATAGCTTTTGTGCATATTCTCGTTTCTCTCGGACAAACTGATGTAACGGTTTAGTCAGAGAATAACATCCGGAGGAATCGAATATATGCGAACTAAAGTAGATCTTTGCGGCTTAGATACATCGACTTTGCCAATTTTAAAGCACGAGGAAATGAAGGAACTATTTATTCGTTTACAAGCTGGAGAAACTGAGATTAGGGAAGAGCTTGTAATGTGCAATTTAAGGTTAGTGCTCAGTATTGTCGGTAGATTTGCCTATAGGGGTGAACAGGCAGATGATTTATTTCAGGTAGGCTGTATTGGCCTCATGAAAGCCATTGATCATTTTGATTTGAAGCATAATGTACGATTTTCAACATATGCTGTGCCAATGATCATAGGTGAAATTCGTCGCCATCTGCGTGATCATCATGCATTGCGCGTTTCTCGATCTCTAAGAGATATTGCATATAAGGCGATGCAGGCAAAAGAGCAATGGATAACCGATAATTTACGAGAACCAACGATTGAAGAAATTGCTGAAATGATTGACATGAAAAAGGAAGATGTTTTATTTGCTTTAGATGCCATTCAAGACCCAGTTTCCTTACAGGAGCCTATTTATTCAGACGGCGGAGACGCTGTTTATATGATGGATCAATTACGTGATGATGATGTATCAGAAGATCAATGGGTTGCCTACGTGTCGGTAAAGGAAAGTTTACAAAAGTTAGATGATCGTCAACAAATGATTGTTGCAAAGCGTTTTTATTACGGTGAGACACAAACTGAAATTGCAAAAGAATTGGGGATTTCTCAAGCGCAAATTTCACGTCTAGAAAAAAATGCTATTGAAACAATGCAGAAAGATTATAAGTAAAAACACAATGCGCACCCGAATCTCGGTGCGCATTTTAATTTATGTCACAATGAAATTAAAATGTCATATTAGGTGGATGTCGATAAAAAGTAAAAGTAGGGTGATAAAACGTGAAAGTTAATCGATAAAAAGTAAAAGTTGGGCGATAATCTTTGAAAGTGTTTCGATAAAATTAAAAAGTTGAGATATCGTTTTGTCAAAGAGCCAAATTAATTTAACTATGACAGTTTTACAACATTCACTTAATCATTTCATTTTCATTTAAACAACAATAAACACATAAATATAAAGAGAAAACATAGTTTGTTGAGATAAAAACGATGTTGAGAGTAATTGATTTAGGAGGGATAAAATGCGTTTCTCGATGTTACAGCAAAAAGAAGTAATTGAAGCAGGGAACGGACGCTTTTTAGGATTTGTGGTAGATGCAGAGGTATCCAAAGAAACAGGCTATGTAACGGCTTTTATGATTGCAGAGCCCCGAAAATATTTAGGCCTTTTTCGCGGGGAAGAATCGGTTAGGAAAGTGTATATGAAAGATGTACTTGTAGTTGGAAAGGATGTCATTTTAGTAAAAGCGATATCCTAAAAGACAAAATTATTATGCATATTAAAAATCTAAGCATTTTAAAGCATTGCCAGGGTAAAATGTACTTTCACATAGGTCAGGCTATTCATTGATAATTCAAGCATTGCTTGTTACAATATAAGAAACTATTGTTGTAAAGTTGGGAAAAACATTGACAAAAATCTTAACAAATTTGAAGAAAATTAATGATCTTATACAAGCAGCAAAAAAACGTGCAAATCGTGAAGCAGAGAAAGTTCAAATTATTGCAGTGACAAAAGAAGTTTCTGTAGAAAGAACACAAGAAGCAATTGATGCAGGCCTTATTCATTTAGGAGAGAACCGTCCTGAAGGCTTAAATCGTAAAACTGAAGCTATTCAAGCCGATGTACATTGGCATTATATTGGTTCTTTACAAACACGTAAGGTCAAACAGGTCATTAACAGTTTTGATTATTTACATTCACTAGATCGTTTGAGTTTAGCGCAAGAAATTGAAAAAAGAGCAGACAAACCTGTTAAATGCTTTGTACAAGTTAATGTATCGGGCGAAGAGTCAAAACATGGTTTATCGATTGAAGAAGTCCTACCTTTTATTGAATCATTAAAAAGTTTTACGAAAGTTCAAGTCGTTGGTTTAATGACAATGGCACCGAATACAGCTGAGGATACAATTATTCGCTCTGTTTTTAAGCAATTAAAACAATGTCAACAGCAAATAGCCGAGCAAGGATTCGCACATGCACCTTGTACCGAGTTATCAATGGGCATGTCTAATGACTTTGAAATTGCGGTAGAAGAAGGGGCTACTTTTGTACGAGTTGGAACGGCTCTTGTTGGAAATGAAAGAGGGGAACAGGATGAGCATGAAAAATAAAATTAAAAATTTCTTTTATCTTGAGGAAGAAATAGAAGAAGAAATCACTCAAGCTCCTATTCAACAGCAACAACCCGTACAACAACAACAGCAACAGATCCAATCGGTGAAGCCTAAAAAAGTTATGAAGGAGCGTAAGGCACCGGTTCAGGAAATTTTTCCGCAAAGTACCACATCTACAAACAATATTGTCAGTTTGCAGTCAGCAATGAATTCTAAAGGTTCAAAAGTTGTATTAGTTGAACCTAGAGTTTATGCAGAAGCGCAGGACATTGCAGAACATTTAAAAAATAGGCGTGCAACGATCGTCAATTTACAACGAATTGAGCGAGAACAAGGTGTACGGATTATTGATTTTTTAAGTGGCACAGTGTATGCACTCGGCGGTGATATTCAAAGAATCGGCAAAGACATTTTCCTATGCACACCTGAAAATGTAGAAGTATCTGGCGAAATTTCGAATTTTATTTTAGACGATAATTAATAGCGAGGATTGTAGTTTATATGACATTTTATTTAATCTTGAAGTATGTGTCTATAGCATTTTATGTATATTCACTAATGCTAGTCGCATATGTGTTAATGTCCTGGGTGCCTGCTGTTCAAAACACATCTGTTGGACGTATTTTAACAAAATTATGTGAACCTTATCTTGGAATTTTCAGAAAGTTTATTCCGCCAATCGGCATGATTGATATTTCACCTATCGTAGCAATATTTCTCCTTAACTATATTCAAAAAGGGCTGTTTATTGTTATTTTAAAAATTTACGAAATGTTTATTTAAAAAAAATCCTCACGAACGGTGGGGATTTTTTATTTATGGGGAATACTACATTTAACAAAAATAGTTGCATATTTAGTGGTGATTCCTAGAATGCATAAGAATAAGTAGGGATCGAGGTATGAACTATCCCTGCAGAAAGCGTCCTACTAGCGTATAATGTGCAATCAAGTACATATTTTTATGAAATATCAAAAGCCTGGATAACGTTTGTTGAAACGTATCTATGTATATAAGTTGATCTTCGTTTCGACTGGGCGACTCCTTGGGGATCATCGAACGCCCCCAGGAAGCTTTGCTCTGTGCGAAAGCGAAGCGGCAGCAAATGTTTTATCTGTGCGAAAGCGTAGCGACAGCAACAACAAAGCGCCCAGCTGGAACGAAAATCAACCTCACGTTATGATTATGAGCATTTTATAAAATCCTTAAAATACCAATGAAATTGTACAAGTATAAGAGTGATAATAGAGGTGAGGTTATATGGAGCATTTAATACAGCATTTTAGAAAAGATGAACAGCCATTTATTGAACAGGTTGTGAGCTGGCAACATGAGGTAGAGGATCGATACGCTCCAAAGCTTACTGATTTTCTAGATCCTCGTCAACGTTTTATTGTTACATCGATTATTGGACAATATGACACATTGAAAACAGCTAATGCTGGGCTCTTTGATAATGCAGAAAGACAACGCATGTTGATTTATCCTACTTATTATGAGCCTGTGGAAGAAGATTTTCAGCTTACCGTATTTACGATTCAATATCCTGTGAAATTTGTCCAACTACGACATCCTGATGTTCTTGGAGCTTTATTATCTTTAGGACTGAATCGTGGCAAATTCGGTGATATTCGAGTGAATGAACAGCTAGTACAATTTGTAGTAGCGAATGAGGTAGCGGAATATGTACGCTTACATTTAACAGGCATCGGCAAAGTAAAGGTACATGTAGAATCGATTAAAGAGACAGAGACGCTGCTACAAAACGAGGAAGAGTGGTTAGAAGAATCTCATACTGTTTCCTCAATGCGTTTAGATGTTATTATTTCAACGATTTTAAAAACTTCTCGCCAGAAGGCACAAGCATTAATTACAGGTAAAAAGGTTCGTGTCAATTGGGCTGAACGGGATACAGTTGCCTTTGAATTACAAGAAGGAGATATTTTATCTGTACGTGGAAGCGGTCGAATAAAAATTATGATGACGGAAGGCCGTACAAAAAAAGATAAAATTCGATTACAAATCGGTCGATTGACCCAAAAAAGCTGAAAATCAAGTAAATTTCATTAATTTTTACTGCTAAGTTGTTGGAACAATTGTATAATAGAAAGTATGAATGTACATGTAAAGGAGAGAAGGATCGTATGCCGTTATCACCTATTGATATACATAATAAGGAGTTTACTAAATCCTTCAGAGGTTATGCTGAAGATGAAGTAAATGAATTTTTAGATCAAATTATTAAAGACTATGAGATTTTGTTACGGGAAAAGAAGGAAGTAGACAGACAACTGGAAATTTCCTTAGAACAAGCGAGACATTTTAATTCTTTAGAGGAAACGTTACAAAAGTCAATTGTTGTTGCGCAAGAGGCAGCTGACGAAGTACGAAGAAATTCTCAAAAAGAAGCTAAACTCATTGTAAAAGAAGCAGAAAAAAATGCCGATCGTATTATCAATGAGGCTTTAACGAAGGCTCGTAAAGTAACAATTGAAATTGATGAGCTGAAAAAGCAATCAAAAGTATTCCGTAATCGTTTTAAAATGCTTGTAGAGGCACAGCTTGATTTACTAAATGCAGATGACTGGGATCATTTGCTACAATATGATATTGACCTTACTGAAATTCAAACATCTGTCGAAGAAGCACAAGAAGCCGATCAAGTTTAATCTATTTAATTGTAGACATTGGGAAGCAATAAGTGAAACTTGACGTGAATGTATGATTTTCATATACTATGGTAATAGTAATTATTTTGAACACATATGCAAACAGGCAAAGACGAAGACAGTATTTGTTAGGCGTAGTTAAGCGATTTGGGGATAGTGTGAGCCCAAACAAGCAAATAACAATGAACATCACTTCGGAGCTAAATAACTGAATGTAGTAAGTTATTTCGTAGTGCACGACGTTAATGTGCTTTAAGTGGTAGTGAAATTTTTTGCTACAATTAGGGTGGTACCGCGAGTATAAGCTTCTCGTCCCTTTCAGGGATTGAGAGGCTTTTTTATGTTCAAATGACGGTTGGCTTCATTTCTATTAGTATGAAATGGCTAAATCCTATGTTTGAACTTATACATCCATTGTTAAAACGTGTTGATTTTGCCGATAACTAGAACTTGAGGGCATTTCCCGAAATGTATCTATGTAGCTGCCCAGTCGGAACGGAAATCAACCACACGTTATAATAATAAGCCTAATAACTGTCGTATGTGATTGAGCGCCTATGTGCATTTGTTTTTGTTTGTAAACATAAAGGAGGAATTGAACAATGGTTGAATACAAAGATACTTTATTAATGCCAAAAACAGATTTCCCAATGCGTGGAAACTTACCGGCAAATGAACCGAAGATGCAAGAAAAATGGGACGAAATGGACATTAATAAATTGCAGATGGAGCGTACAGAAGGACGTCCTGAATATGTGTTACACGATGGACCTCCGTATGCAAATGGTGATATCCATATCGGTCACGCTTTAAATAAAGTGCTGAAAGATATGATTACGCGTCATCGCTCTATGAATGGTTACCATGTAAACTATATTCCAGGTTGGGATACTCATGGTTTACCAATTGAGCAAGCACTTACGAACAAAGGTGTAAAACGTAAAGAAATGTCTGTTGCTGAATTCCGTAAATTATGTGAAGAGTATGCTTACGAGCAAATTGACAACCAACGTACACAATTCCGCCGTTTAGGTGTTCGTGGTGATTGGGAAAATCCATATATTACATTAAAGCCTGAATTTGAAGCACGTCAAATCGAAGTATTCGGTAAAATGGCTGAAAAGGGCTATATTTATAAAGGTTTAAAACCAGTTTACTGGTCTCCATCATCTGAATCTGCACTGGCAGAAGCAGAGATTGAATATCAAGATGTTAAATCGCCTTCTATTTATGTAAGCTTTGCGCTTAAAGATGCTAAAGGTGTAGTTCCAGCAGATGCTAAAATGATTATTTGGACAACAACGCCTTGGACAATTCCTGCGAACTTAGGGATTTCTGTAAACCCTGAATTTATTTATGTTGTTGTGGCAGTTGCAGATAAAAAATTCATCATTGCAAAAGAATTATTAGAAAAAGTTGCTAACGAACTTGAATGGGAAGCATATGAAGTTGTTCAAGAAATTAAAGGTGAAGCGTTAGACAGAGTTGTTGCACAGCATCCATTCTATGACCGTGAATCTCTTGTAATGGTTGGAGAGCACGTAACTGCTGAAGCGGGTACTGGCTGTGTTCATACAGCACCAGGGCACGGTGAAGATGACTATCATATTAGTAAACAATATGGTCTACCAATTCTTAGCCCAGTTGATAATAGCGGCTGCTATACAGATGAAGCACCTGGTTTTGAAGGTGTATTCTATAATGATGCTAACAAATTAGTCACTGAAAAATTAAAAGAAGTAGGCGCTTTAGAAAAACTTAACTTCTTTACACACTCATATCCACATGACTGGCGTACGAAAAAACCAGTTATTTATCGTGCTACACCACAATGGTTTGCGTCGATTGATGCATTCCGTGATGAGTTACTAGGGGCTGTAAAATCAACAGCATTTACACCTGCTTGGGGTGAAACTCGTCTTTATAATATGATTCGTGACCGTGGAGATTGGGTAATTTCACGTCAGCGTGCATGGGGCGTGCCAATTCCAATTTTCTATGCTGAAAATGGAGAACCAATTATTACACCAGAAACAATTGCTCATATCTCAGCTTTATTCCGTGAACATGGGTCAAATATTTGGTTCCAAAAAACAGCTAAAGAATTATTACCTGAAGGCTTCACACACTCTGGTAGCCCGAACGGTGAATTTACAAAAGAAAACGATATTATGGACGTTTGGTTTGACTCAGGTTCTTCTCACCAAGGTGTGCTAGTAGAACGTGGTATGAAGTATCCAGCTGATCTATATTTAGAAGGTTCTGACCAACACCGTGGATGGTTTAACTCATCATTAATTACTTCTGTAGCTATTAATGGCTATGCACCATATAAGGGACTATTAACACATGGTTTCGTACTAGATGGTGAAGGTCGTAAGATGAGTAAGTCTTTAGGGAATGTTATTATCCCGAAAAAAGTGATGGACCAATACGGGGCAGATATTCTTCGTTTATGGGTTGCATCTGTAGATTATACAGCAGACGTTCGTATCTCAATGGATATGTTGAAGCAAGTTTCTGAGGTTTATCGAAAAATTCGTAACACATTCCGTTTCTTACACGGAAATGTAGCTGATTTTGATGCGACGAAAGATCGTGTAGCATATGCAGACCTTCGTGAAATGGATCAATACGTTTATATGCGTTTACAAGATGTTTTAAAAACTGTTCGTGCTGCATATGATCGCTATGATTTCGCGGCTGTGTATCATGCAGTGAATAACTTTGTTGCTGTAGAATTATCTTCATTCTATTTAGATATTGCAAAAGATGTTGTGTACATCGAAGGTCATGACAACAAAGACCGCCGTGCAATGCAAACGGTTATTTATGACACATTAATGACATTAGTAAAAGTAATGTCACCTATTATCCCTCACACAAGTGACGAAATGTGGTCTTACTTACATGCTCAAGGTGTTGTAGAAGCGGTATCTGTACAATTAACAGACTTCCCAGAGGTAGAAGAACATGAAAACTTCGGAAGTCTACGCGAAAAATGGGTAAAAATTATTGATGTTCGTGATGATGTTTTAAAAGCATTAGAGGAAGCTCGTAATGCAAAAACAATCGGTAAATCACTTGAAGCGAAAGTGACAGTTTATGCGAAAGAAGATGTGGCAGCATTATTAAATGATGCAAGCATTAATTTTGCACAGCTTTCAATCGTTTCTGCCTTTGAAGTAGCATCAATAGAAGCTGCACCAGCAGATGCATTAGCTTTAGAACATGCTTCGATCGTTGTAGAAAAAGCAACAGGTGAAAAATGTGAGCGTTGCTGGTCAATTTCTGAAACAGTCGGTTCGAATGAAGCACATTCAACAGTGTGCGCGCGTTGTGCAGAAGTTGTAGAAACGTATTACGCTTAATTTAAAAATAAGAATCTGCATTCTATGTAATTAATAACGCAAGTCTCCTTGATGATGGGGGGCTTGCGTTTTTTATTTTATCACCTGAGGTCTAGCAGATTCTTTTTTGTCATGGAGTGATTTCTTAGAAGTTTGAAGCACTATTTAAATAATATTTCTTGTGTATTGCGGTAGTCAGTTGGGGATATACCGACATATTTCTTAAACGTAAGGCTGAAATAATTAGGTGTGTTGAAGCCACAGAGGAAGGAGATCTTTTCAATGGTGTAATCGTATTTTCGCAAATACGGTAGTGACTTTATGATACGTGTAAAAGCTACATAATCAACAAAATTACGGCCAATCTCTTTTTTAAACAATCTGCTAAAATGAGTAGCGCTAAAATTGCTATATTTGGCAACGTCACTGATTGCAAGTTGTTCATCATAGTGCTCCTCGATATATTGGATAGCTTTTTGGAGCTGTTCTTGCTTTGTTAAATCCTCATAAAATCGTACATGAACGCTTTGAACAGGAGGTTTCCTTCGAGCCTTTCGAGCTTGGCTATAGGATTCCTTGACGTGCATGGCGTCCTGAAAAACGCCACCAATCCCCATAAAAAGATGGATGCAATAATCTTTTTTTAACGTTTCAATAACCTCAAGTAAACAAGCTACCCCCTCCGACCAATGTTTAAATGATGTGTATTCATTAGGAATGCGCATAAGCAATAGTAAATAACGTTCAAAATGTAAAAAAGATATAGGTACTTTATTAGCAAAGTTTTGGTGGAACACATTGGTGATCACACTGCTTGCATCATGAGGGTAAGGTCGATCTTCATTCACATCTATATAACCCTGGATTAAAAACACGATATTTGGGATACAATGCCTCGATAAAAAAGAGGAAGACTGGATTATTTCCTGCTCACTTTCAACCTCTCCACGTATAAGTCGTTTTAAAAAAGCTTCTCGGAATGGCGAAGTATGGTCTTGCGAAATTTGCTGTGATAACTCAAGCATTGTAAGAGTACTTGCTTGTTTTGCTTGATAGGCCGTATAAAGCTTTTTAACAATTCGTAGAAATTTTGCTTTCTGTAACGGTTTAATGAGAAGTGCAGTCAAGTTAAGCTCAATGGCTATACCAGTTGAGTAGGTAAGGTGTTCTGCAACAATAGGGACGATTATACTATTAGGATAATTTCTTTTTAACCGGTTTATCTTTACCCAGTCAAATAAACGGTTAATTTCATAGACAATGATAGCGGAAATCTCTGTTTTAGGTTCTTCGCAATTAATAAAAGTATTAGGTAGGAATTCCTCTAGCCAGTAGCTCATTTGTTGTTGTTCATGTGAATTTTCAATGTACCAAACAATATTTAAAATGCTAACATCACCCTTCTATTATAAATGGGGAATAATAAAAATATTTTAACTTAAAATAGCATTTTTTTGTACTAATACAGCAATATTTTGTAACTATTTTATAGATTAAATAGAATAGAATAATTGTAGTGAATAATAATTTGAAATTTCAGACAATTATTCGCTGAAACAGGAAGGGAGAGCTGAAATATGGCAGAAGTAGGGAGTCATGATTATGAATACGTGGAAGCTGGAACTATCGATGTAAAGGATCTTCCACCACTAGATGCAACTACTAACAAAATTATGAAAGATGAGTTTACTACAGGATTTAGCTTAACGGTATTTTATTTCATTTTAATTTTTAGTATTCCGGTAATGAACTGGTTCGCTCCAGAGCTCGCTTTCAAGAAAATTTTGGGCGGTATGACAGTAACGTGGTTTGTGACAACCGTCGTGATGATGGTAATGGCTTTTATTATTGCATATGTGCATACAACGTTGTACGAGAAGCGCCTTAAGAAATACGAAATACTCAATAAGTAGTTTTAGCTAAGGGGGATATGTAGAATGATGAAAGCTCTATTAGAACCGAAGATGTTAATGACTATTGCTTTAATGGGGACAATTGTATACATTACGTACTTAACGAAAAGAAATGCAACGGCATCCGATTTCTTTGTTGGGGGACGAAGTTTTGGGTGGTTTACAAACGGTTCGGCAATTGGGGGAGACTATTTAAGCGCTGCTACATTTCTCGGGATAGCCGGTTTGACTTTCCAATTAGGGTATGACGGTGCTTACTATGCATTTTGCTTCTCCATTGGATTGACGTTGCTAGCTATTTTTGTGGCAGGCCCGTTAAGACGATTTGGAGCATTTACCGTTGCCGATTTTTTAGCTTATCGTTTTCATAGTAGACGAGCTCGGCTAGTAGCGGTAGCTGTGGTTTTGGCGATTTCTGGTTTTTATGCAGCGCCCCAATTATTAGGGGCGGCACAAATTTTAAGTATGTTTTTCGGGACTTCATATGAATTCGGCATTATCTTTACATGTATTGTAATGGTTTTCTATGTAGGAATAGGCGGTATGAAAGGAACAACAATCAACCAAGCTTTAGAGCTTTGGATTCGCCTTGGAGCGTTTGTTGTTATGTTGATTGCAGCAATTTACAGTGGTTTGCATTACGATAAGATTTTAGCTGCTATTAATTCATTCAGCGGTCCTATTACAGGAACATCACCATATGCTTTAGATGGAAATAATGTCAATTTTGATGGTGCCGCTTGGACGGGAACAGGTTTCTACTTCCCAACATTTTGGCAAACTATCAGTATGACAATTGGTTTAGCGCTAGGTACAATTGGTCTGCCACATATTCTACTTAGATTTTATACGAATCCAAGTGCGAAGGCGGCTCGTAAATCAGCATTGATGGCTATTGGGATTGCTAGTACGTTTTTCTTATTAGCAGTATATTTAGGTGTTGTAGGTCGTTCTATTTTTATCTCGGGTACAGCAAGTGAGGAAGTCATGCGTGATCTAGTGCTTGGTGGGAACAATATGGTGATTCCTACAACAGCACTTGCGCTAGGAGGTAAGTGGCTGCTTGGACTAGTCATAGCAGGTGCGTTTGCGGCCATATTCTCAAATTTATCAGGGTTATTTATTACAAGCTCAGGTGCATTAGCCCACGATTTATATGCAAGCGTTATGAAAAAGGATATTACAGAAAAACAACGAGTAGTTGCGGGGAAAGTAGCCATCGTTTTATTAGGTATTTTATATGGAGCATTGGGTTTATTAGTTAAGGATGCATCCATTGGCCATTTAGTGGCACTTGCTTTTACTGTTGCGGCGAGTACATTTACACCAATATTTATTTTAGGTATTTGGTGGAGAGGAATGACAGAAAAAGGAGCAATTGCGGGTTTACTCATTGGTCTTGGTGTATCGATGTGGATGATTTTTCTTCCAGGAACATTACCAAGCTTCTTACAATTTAAAATCCCAGGCATTATCACAGTGCCTGTAGGATTCTTATCCGTTATTATTGTGTCATTATTAGATCGAAAAGTACCGGCTGATGTTAATGATTTCATGAAGCGTGTGCATTCAAAAGAGTCTGAAACAGCTTAAAACGGTATAATATTGAATAAAAATTGATAAGCTATTGCCATTACTTATGAAGTGATGGCAATAGCTTTTTTTACTGAAGGGAAGTTGACGGCGGGAAAAAGAGCGGCCGGCGGATAGAGCAGTCAGAGTGATGGAAGGAAAAGCCGAAATGACGGAAAGAAAAGCCGAAGCGACGGATAAAACAGCTAGAGCGACGGATAAAACAGCTAGAGCGACGGAAAGAACAGTCGAAACTACGGAAAGCACACCCAAATCGAAGCAAAAATCAATCCTCCAATATGGTGATGATCCATATTTTCATGCTATATTAGTTATTCTGAGATGGGCTGTTATGGTAGAATAGGTTAGATGTTGAGCGAACGGAGGAGTGTCTGTGTATAAATATTATGGATTGGCCGCATTCGTGATTCTTTTAGATCAATGGACAAAGTGGCTAATTGTGAAAAATATGGAGTTTGGCGAACGAATTTCAGTATGGGATCCGTGGTTTGGGATATTGTCTCATCGAAATAGAGGAGCAGCATGGGGAATGTTAGAAGGCCAAATGTGGTTATTTAGCATTATCACGATAGGTGTTATTTGTGCCGTTCTATACTTTTATCATAAAGAGGCTAAAGGGAAACCTATTTTTCAAGTTGGTTTAATGCTTTTATTAGGCGGAGCTATAGGGAATTTTATTGACCGTATATTTAGAGGTGAAGTGGTCGATTTTGTAAGTGTATTAATTCCAGTAATTAATTATGATTTCCCGATCTTCAATATTGCGGATGCAGCTTTAACAATGGCGGTAGTAATATTAATGATTGGCATAATTATGGAAGATAAAAAAGGAAAGAAACAGGTGAAATAATGACGCAAGTATCATATACAATGGAAGAACAACAAAAGGGAGAGCGCATTGATAAGGCGCTTTCGAGTGTGCAATCAGAGTGGTCGCGTACACAAATTGGTAATTGGATTACTGATGGTATTATTAAAGTAAATGGAGAGACTGTAAAGGCGAAGTATAAGGTAAAAGTAGGGGATATTGTAGAAATCGATGTACCTGAAGCAGAGCCGTTAGATGTCATTGCTGAAAACTTAGATCTTGATATTGTTTATGAGGATGCGGATGTCCTTGTTGTAAATAAACCAAAGGGCATGGTTGTTCATCCAGCGCCTGGACATATGATGGGTACACTCGTTAATGGTTTAATGTATCATTGTAAGGATTTATCGGGTATCAATGGCATTATGCGTCCGGGAATTGTGCATCGTATTGATAAAGATACATCAGGATTATTGATGGTGGCTAAAAATGATGCAGCTCATGAATCGTTAGTGAATCAGTTAGTCAATAAAACAGTGACACGTAAATATACTGCGCTCGTTCACGGGCATATTGCACATGATAAAGGAACAATTGATGCACCTATTGGTCGAGACCAAAAAGATCGTCAAAAACAAGCTGTTGTTGACAAAGGTAAGCATGCAGTAACCCATTTCCAAGTTATCGACCGCTTTGGCGACTATACGCTAGTAGAGTGCCGTTTAGAAACAGGACGCACGCACCAAATTCGTGTCCATATGAATTATATTGGATTCCCACTTGTTGGTGACCCAAAATATGGACCAAAGAAGACAATCGACTTTGGTGGACAAGTATTACACGCGGGAGTTTTAGGCTTTGAACACCCTACATCAGGTGAATATTTGCAGTTTGAAGCGCAAATTCCTGCTGATTATGAGCAATTATTGCTAGATTTAAGAAATAAGGATTGACGTATAGATAAAGAAGGTCTATACTAACGAAAGTGAATGAAACAACTTAACTAAATATTCACCTTTAATGGCAGTCCAGAGAGGCTGAGAAGGTACATGTGAAAGTGTTGCGAAAAATTTGTGCTGCAAATTTTTTCAACATGCTATTTAAACACGTATATAACCCTCTCAGGCTATTCGCCTCGAGAGGTTTTTTTATGGACACATGACCCAATAATAGATAGAAGAGAGGAGGAAACTTACATGGCACAAAATGAGTTATTAGATGGACCATCTATGGCAAGAGCGTTAACACGCATTGCACACGAAATTATTGAACGCAATAAAGGGATCGACGAATGTATTTTAGTCGGAATTAAAACGCGAGGTGCCTTTCTTGCAAGACGCCTAGCAGAACGAATTGAAAAAATTGAAGGCAAACCAATTCGTACGGGGGAGCTTGACATCACTCTCTATCGAGATGATTTAACGACAAAGCATGATAATGAACAGGCACATGTTGAGCAAGTCGATATCGATTATGTGATCGTCAATCAAAAAATTATTTTAGTCGATGATGTACTCTATACGGGACGAACAGTACGCGCAGCGCTAGATGCAGTGATGGATCTAGGGCGACCAGGCCAAATTCAACTTGCAGTCCTGATCGACAGAGGACATAGAGAGCTACCAATAAGAGCTGATTATGTTGGTAAAAATGTTCCGACATCTGGAGCTGAACGTATAGTCGTAAATTTACAAGAAGTAGACGGAGAAGATTGCGTCATTATTTATAAAGAAGACTAACTTAAAGTGAGGAAACATTATGTCAAATGCAGTATTAGATGTTAAAGATAAACCGACCCCAGTCCAACTAGTGACATTAAGTTTCCAGCACATGTTCGCCATGTTTGGGTCAACGATCTTAGTTCCTCAGTTGGTTGGTCTTAGTCCAGCGATTGCCCTTTTAACAAGTGGGATTGCTACATTGTTCTTCCTATTGATTACGAAATTTCAAGTACCTGCTTATTTAGGATCATCATTTGCCTTTATTGCGCCGATTTTACTAGTGGCAGGTGGTTTAAATAAAGATGGTTCTAGTGTAAATCCAGGTCATGCAATGATTGGTGCTATGGCAGTAGGGATTACATATGGCATCGTATCCCTTATCATCTGGAAAAGCGGCTATAAGTGGATTATGAAAATTTTACCTCCGATTGTGGTAGGCCCTGTCATTATGGTAATTGGTCTTGGACTATCAGGGACAGCGGTCAATATGGCGATGAATGTAGATGGTGAATATAACTTTTTACACTTCTCAGCAGCGCTAGTGACTTTATTTACAGCCATTATTTTCACGATTGCCTTTAAAGGCATTTTAAGCACAATGCCAATCTTAATTGGCTTAATCGTAGGATATGTTTACTCAATGATAATCGGCATAGTTGATTACTCACCAATTGCGAAAGCTGATTTCTTTGCACTACCTGACTTCTTAATTCCAGGTGTTCACTATGAGTTTGAAATCACAACAACGCTGCTCCTAACGATGGTGCCAATCGTTATCGTAACGATTTCCGAGCATATTGGTCACCAGTTAGTATTAGGTAAAGTGGTCAATCGGGATTATATTAAAGAGCCAGGCTTACATCGTTCGTTATTAGGGGACGGACTTGGTACATTTATTAGTGCACTAATCGGCGGTCCGCCGAAAACAACTTACGGTGAAAATATCGGTGTCCTTGCAATCACTCGAGTTTACAGTGTGTATGTCATTGCAGGTGCAGCAGTCGTAGCCATTTTACTGTCATTCTTCGGGAAAGCAATGGCAGTTATTGCAACAATTCCAACAGCTGTACTTGGTGGGGTTTCCATCTTACTCTTCGGTATAATTGCAGCAAGTGGATTACGAATGTTAGTGGATAACCATATCGACTTTGGTAATAGTCGTAACTTGGTCATCGCCTCAGTTATTTTAGTCATCGGTATCGGTGGTGCGAAGTTCGTTGTTTCAGAATCACTAAGTATCGAAGGTATGGCATTAGCAGCGATTATCGGTGTTCTTTTAAATGTCATCCTACCAGGTAAAAAAGAAGCGGACATACCAATACCGCACAATCAAAATGAAAATTCATAAAAGTACCTTTTAATGAATTGTCCAGAGAGGCAAAAAAAGGGAAGTTGTAGACAGTCTAAATGTAGGAGTGTATCCTGCTGTAGTTTGTCGCGCCTCCTTATGCCTCGTTGATAACATCAACGAGGCTTTTATTTTACAGAACGTTATACATAAACGTTCATGAGACACACCCTACGGAGGTTACAATGAAGAACTTATTATCGATGGAGCATTTAACAATAGAAGAAATTAACCACATTCTAGATCGTGCGCAAGCTTTTGAAAATGGTGAGACATCATCATTATCTCGAGAATACAACGTAGCAAACTTATTTTTTGAGCCGAGTACACGTACGAAAACGAGTTTTGAAATGGCGGAACGAAAAGTCGGCTGTACAGTTATCCCTTTTGATGGCAGCTTTTCGAGCGTCTCTAAA
The DNA here is from genome assembly GCF_058791335.1 of Lysinibacillus sp. EB271-A1-10B. Taxonomy (NCBI): domain Bacteria; kingdom Bacillati; phylum Bacillota; class Bacilli; order Caryophanales; family Bacillaceae; genus Lysinibacillus; species Lysinibacillus sp. EB271-A1-10B. The sequence goes on along the minus strand of NZ_JBYTDL010000001.1, from coordinate 298,822 downwards.
GGAGAGACACTGTACGATACAGTAAAGACGTTAGAAATGATTGGTATAGACGCAGTAGTCATTCGCGCGAAGGAAGATACGTATTACAATGAACTACTTGAAGGCATCGATGTGTCAATTATTAACGGAGGTGACGGCACTGGTCAGCATCCGTCTCAATCACTATTAGATCTTTATACAATCAAAAAAGAGTTTGGTTCTTTTGAAGGGTTAAATGTGACAATCGCTGGAGATATATGCCATAGCCGTGTAGCGAAATCGAATGCGTTAGCGTTACAACGATTAGGGGCAAATGTTCATTTCCTTTGTCCAGAAGAGTGGCAAGGTAGTTTCGAAGCGCATCATTCTTGGGATGATTTAATCGAAATAAGCGATGTGATTATGTTACTTCGTGTGCAGCATGAACGTCATAAAGTAAATAAAAGCTTCTCAAAAGAGGGCTATCATGAAGAGTACGGTTTAACAGTTGAACGTGAGAAACAAATGAAAGAAAAGGCAATTATCATGCATCCAGCACCGGTCAATCGTGATGTAGAAATTGCTTCAGAGCTAGTAGAATGCGAGCGTTCTAGAATTTTCGAGCAAGTTCGAAATGGTGTTTATACACGAATGGCTATTGTAGAAACAATTTTAAAGGGGAGAGAGTAACATGACAAAAGTTCTTCAAAATGTACAAATGGTAAATGAACAAGGTGAGCTACAAACAGTAAATATCGCTATGGTAGACGGCAAAATTACTGAAATAGGTCAAAATGTAACTGTAGCAGGCGCAGAAGTAATCGAAGGAAATGGTTTAGTTGTTGCACCAGGCTTTGTCGATGTTCACACACATTTACGTGAGCCGGGCTTTGAACATAAAGAAACAATTGCTACAGGTTCAGCATCAGCAGCAAAAGGAGGTTTCACAACAATTTGCGCGATGCCAAATACAAAACCAGTACCAGATTCAGTAGAAAACATGCAACTAATTAACGGCCTTATTAAAGAAAGTGCAGCTATTCGAGTACTTCCATACGGCTCATTAACAAGGGACATCTCAGGTGAGGTTCGTACAAATATTGAAGAATTAAAAGCACATGGAGCTGTCGCATTTTCAGATGATGGTGTTGGGATCCAGCTAGCATCAACAATGTATGAGCAAATGAAGGATGCAGCACAGCACGATGTGGTTGTTGTCGCACACTGTGAAGATAACTCATTAATTTACGACGGCGTAATGCATGAAGGGAAACGTAATAAAGAGCTTGGTTTACCAGGAATTCCATCGATTTGTGAATCCGTTCAAATTGCACGAGATGTTCTACTGGCAGAAGCAGCTGGAGCACGCTACCACGTATGTCACGTATCAACGAAGGAATCTGTACGTGCAGTACGAGATGCGAAAGCAGCAGGAATTCGTGTCACAGCAGAAGTTTGCCCACACCATTTATTACTTGAAGAAATGGATATTCCAGCAGATGATGCAAACTGGAAAATGAATCCTCCGTTACGTGGAATAGATGATAAAGACTCACTTCACGCAGCGCTGCTAGACGGCACGATTGATTGTATCGCTACAGACCATGCTCCGCATACAGTAGAAGAAAAATGCTGTGGTATGATTGGTGCACCATTTGGCATTGTAGGCTTCGAAACAGCATTCCCACTGCTTTACACACAGTTTGTAGAAACAGGGAAATGGACTTTAAAACAGTTGATTGACTGGATGTCTGTAAAGGCAGCTCAAATTTTTGATCTACCATATGGCACATTAGAAGTTGGAGCTTCAGCAGATATGATTTTAATAGATTTAAATAAAGAGCAAACAATTGATGCAGAAGGCTTTGTATCAAAAGGACGCAATACACCATTCAATGGTTGGACTGCAAAAGGATGGCCGGTCCTTACAATTTTTGAAGGCAATATCGTATACCAGGAGGCAGAGTAATGAAAAAACGTTTACTTATTTTAGAAGATGGCACAGTATTTACAGGTACAGCGTTCGGTAGTGAGCGCGCTTCACAAGGTGAGGTTGTATTCACAACAGGGATGACAGGTTATCAGGAAACAATTTCAGATCCTTCATTCTACGGACAAATTGTAACGTTAACTTACCCTTTAATCGGTAATTACGGTATTAACCGTGATGATTTTGAATCAATCTCACCAGCTATTCGTGGATTTGTAGTCCGTGAATTAGCAAAAACACCTTCAAACTTCCGCTGTGACTTAACAGTAGATGAGTACTTAACATCCAAGGATATCCCAGGGATTGAGGGAATCGATACACGAAAATTAACACGCATTATTCGCAGTAAAGGTTCAGTAAAGGCTATTTTAACAGCGGCTGATGAAGAAGTGAATGTGGATGAAATCATAGCGAAATTACAGGCAACACCAGCGATTACAAACCATGTACATGAAGTATCACCGAAAGCGGCCTACCCATCACCAGGTCGTGGCAAACGCGTAGTATTAATAGACTTTGGTATGAAACATGGTATTCTTCGTGAGCTAAATAAACGTGATTGTGATGTGCTAGTTGTCCCTTACAATACTTCAGCAGCAGAAATTTTAGCTTGGCATCCAGATGGTATCATGCTTTCGAATGGCCCAGGTAACCCTGAAGATGTGCAAGAGGGTATAGAGACAGTACGCAATTTAATTGGAAAAGTGCCAATGTTCGGTATTTGCTTAGGTCACCAAATCTTCTCGCTAGCATGTGGTGCACGAAGCTTTAAATTACCATTCGGTCACCGTGGTGGTAACCACCCAGTAAAAGATTTACGCACTGGCCGTACTGATTTAACATCTCAAAATCATGGCTATGCAATCGACATCGATTCGTTAAAAGATACAGATTTAGAATTAACACATATCGCATTAAACGATGGTACTTGTGAAGGTGTACGACACAAGAAATATCCAGTCTTTACAGTGCAATATCACCCAGAAGCATCACCAGGTCCAGAGGATTCAAATCACTTATTTGATGAATTTATCGAAATGATGGAAGTAGAAGCAGGGAAGGGGAAACAACATGCCTAAACGTACAGATATTAAAACTATTTTAGTAATCGGATCAGGTCCAATCGTGATCGGACAAGCAGCAGAATTTGACTACGCAGGAACACAAGCTTGTCTTTCTTTAAAAGAAGAAGGTTACCGCGTTATTTTAATAAACTCAAACCCTGCGACAATTATGACAGATACAGAAATTGCCGACAAAGTATATATTGAGCCAATTACACTGGAGTTTGTATCACGTATTTTACGTAAAGAGCGCCCAGATGCTATCCTACCAACACTTGGTGGTCAAACTGGTTTAAACATGGCCATTGAATTAGATAAATCAGGAATTCTAGATGAGCTTAATATTGAAATTCTTGGTACAAAATTAGAGGCGATCCATAAAGCGGAAGACCGTGATCTATTCCGTAATTTAATGTATGAGCTAGGTGCTCCAGTACCTGAATCAGATATTATCCATAACTTAGACGAAGCGAAAAACTTTGTAGCGAGAATTGGCTACCCAGTAATTGTTCGTCCTGCCTTCACGCTTGGTGGTACAGGCGGCGGTATTTGCTACAACGACCAAGATCTAGAAGAAATCGTTACATCTGGTCTAAAATATTCCCCAGTAACACAATGTTTACTAGAAAAATCGATTGCTGGTTATAAAGAGATCGAATATGAAGTAATGCGTGATGCTGCTGACAACGCCATCGTTGTATGTAACATGGAAAACGTTGACCCAGTTGGAATTCATACAGGTGACTCAATTGTAGTAGCACCTACACAAACACTTTCAGATCGTGAAAACCAAATGCTACGTAATATCTCTTTAGATATTATCCGTGCACTAAAAATTGAAGGTGGTTGTAACGTACAATTAGCACTTGATCCATATAGCTTTAATTACTATGTGATCGAAGTAAACCCTCGTGTATCACGTTCATCAGCATTAGCGTCAAAAGCAACAGGCTATCCAATTGCTAAGCTAGCAGCAAAAATCGCAGTTGGTTTAACATTAGATGAAATCAAAAACCCTGTAACAGGTTCAACGTATGCTTGTTTCGAGCCAGCTCTAGACTACATCGTGGCGAAAATTCCACGCTGGCCGTTCGATAAATTCGAATCAGCAAAGCGTAATCTTGGTACACAAATGAAAGCGACTGGTGAAGTAATGGCACTTGGTCGTACATTTGAAGAAGCTATGCTAAAAGCAGTGCGCTCTCTTGAAACAGGTCAAGTTCACTTAGAGCTGAAACATGCAGAAGAAAACACGGATTCTTGGATTGAAAAACGTATTCGCAAAGCAGGTGACGAGCGTCTATTCTTCATCGGTGAAGCACTTCGTCGTGGTGTAACAATTGAGCAAATCCATGAATGGTCTGCCATTGACTTATTCTTCTTAAATAAATTCAAAAACATCGTAGATATGGAGCAAACACTTGCTGACAATAAAAACGATAAAGATGTATTACGTACAGCAAAACGTCTAGGATTTGCAGATAAAAAAGTTGCTGAGCTTTGGGAAACAACACCGGAAGAAGTATATGCATATCGTAAAGAAAATGGCATTATCCCAGTATATAAAATGGTTGATACATGTGCAGCGGAGTTTGAATCTGAAACACCATACTTCTATGGCACATATGAAGAAGAAAACGAATCGATTAAATCAGACAAGCCGTCAGTTGTTGTACTTGGTTCTGGTCCAATCCGTATTGGTCAAGGGGTAGAGTTCGACTACGCAACAGTACACTCAGTATGGGCAATTCAAGAAGCAGGTTACGAAGCGATTATTATTAACTCAAATCCAGAGACAGTATCAACTGACTTCTCGATTTCAGATAAGTTATACTTTGAGCCATTAACAATCGAAGATGTTATGCATATTATCGATCTTGAGCAACCAATCGGTGTAGTTGTACAATTCGGTGGTCAAACAGCTATTAATCTTGCTGATAAATTAGTGGCAAATGGCATAAAAATCCTAGGTACAACACTTGAAGATATCGACCGTGCAGAAAACCGAGACAAATTCGAGCAAGCATTACGCGACTTGGACATTCCACAACCACTAGGTCAAACAGCTGTATCTACGGAAGAAGCACTTGCTATTAGTGAACGTTTAGGCTTCCCTGTGCTAGTTCGTCCTTCATACGTACTAGGTGGTCGTGCGATGGAAATTGTCTACAACCAAGAGGAATTAAAACACTACATGGAAAATGCAGTAGAAGCATCTCCGGATCATCCAGTATTAGTAGACCGCTACTTAACTGGTCAAGAAATTGAAGTAGATGCCATTTGTGACGGTGAAAATGTATTAATTCCAGGTATTATGGAGCATATCGAACGTGCTGGGGTTCACTCTGGTGACTCTATCTCTGTATACCCTCCACAAAAATTAACACAAGCGCAAAAAGATACGCTTGTGGATTATACAACTCGCCTTGCAAAAGGTCTTGGCATCGTAGGATTAATGAACATTCAATATGTTATTTCACAGGGCGAAGTATACGTGATCGAGGTTAACCCACGTTCATCACGTACAGTACCGTTCTTAAGTAAAATTACAAACATTCCGATGGCGAATATTGCAACGAAAGCGATTCTTGGCAAATCAATCGTAGAACAAGGCTATCCAACAGGCTTAGCGCCTGAGCAAAAAGGTGTCTTCGTTAAAGTACCAGTATTCTCCTTCGCTAAATTACGTCGTGTTGACATTACACTAGGACCTGAAATGAAATCAACAGGTGAAGTAATGGGTAAAGATGCAACATTAGAAAAAGCACTTTACAAAGGCTTAGTTGCAGCAGGTATGGAAATTCGTACAGAAGGCACAGTATTATTCACTGTGTCCGATAAAGATAAAGAGGAAGCAATTGAACTTGCAAAACGCTTCTCAACAGTAGGCTATCGTATTGTCGCTACTGAAGGTACAGCCCAAGCGTTCGAAGTGGCTGGTGTACGCACAGATGTAGTTGGCAAAATCGGTGCAAAAGGTGAAACATTAATCGATTTAATTCAAAACGGTGAGGCACAGCTTGTTGTTAACACATTAACGAAAGGGAAGCAACCGGCACGTGATGGCTTCCGAATTCGCCGTGAGTCTGTAGAAAACGGTGTACCTTGCTTAACTTCATTGGACACAGCAGAAGCGATGGTCCGTGTTATTGAATCAATGACATTCACAGCAGAACAAATGCCAAAAGCGGAGGTAGTACATTAATATGATTCGTCAAGAGAAAATGACGGTCGTCTCTCAAAAGCAAATCGCGACAAACATTTTCGAATTGACACTTCGTGGAGAACTGGTTCAGGATATGACACCTGGCCAGTTTGTCCATGTAAAGGTGTCAGATTCAATGGAGCCGCTTTTACGTCGACCAATTAGTATTGCAAACATAGATAAAGACAACAACGAATTTACAATGATTTATCGCGCGGAAGGTCGCGGAACAAAAGTGTTAGCGACAAATCGTGAAGGGCAACTTGTCAATGTCCTTGGTCCAATCGGTAATGGGTTCCCGGTAGAAGCAGTAAAAGGGGGAGGCACAGCCCTACTAGTTGGTGGAGGAATCGGAGTACCTCCATTACACGAGCTTTCCAAGCAATTGAATGTACGTGGTGTAAAAACAATTCATGTCCTTGGCTTTCAAACGGAAGATGTATGCTTCTACGAGGAAGAATTCAGTGCCCTTGGAGAAACGCATTATGTAACGGTTGACGGCTCTAAAGGAACTAAAGGCTTTGTAACAAATGTTTTAGAGTCTCGAGCACCGGAGTTCGATGTCTTTTATTCTTGCGGTCCTCTACCGATGTTAAAAGCACTTGAAGGTTTCTATCCAGAAAAAGAAGGTTATTTATCATTTGAAGAGCGAATGGGCTGCGGTATCGGTGCTTGTTTTGCATGTGTATGTAAAACAACAGATCAGGTAGCAAAAGACTATGTCAAAGTATGCTCTGACGGTCCAGTTTTCACGAAAGGTACGGTGGCATTATGAGTCGTTTAAACATTCAATTACCAGGTTTAGATTTAAAAAATCCAATAATGCCAGCTTCCGGCTGCTTTGGCTTTGGACGTGAATATGCACAGCTTTATGATTTATCAAAGCTTGGCGCTATTATGATTAAAGCTACGACTGTGGAAACACGTCTTGGCAATCCAACTCCACGTGTCGCAGAAACAGCGGCAGGGATGTTGAATGCCATCGGTCTACAAAATCCCGGAATCGAAAAAGTAATGAACGAAGAATTAAAGTTTCTAGAAGCGTATGATGTGCCTATTATTGCAAATGTTGCTGGTACAGAGACAGCTGACTACGTAGAAGTAGCGCAACGCATTTCTGCTGCACCAAATGTGAAAGCATTGGAGCTTAACATTTCTTGCCCGAACGTTAAATGTGGTGGTATTCAATTTGGTACAGACCCTGCAACTGCACGTGAACTAGTGGCAGCTGTCAAAGCTGTTTCTGAAGTGCCTGTATACGTGAAATTGTCTCCTAACGTAACGAATATCGTAGAAATTGCACAAGCTGTTGAAGCGGGTGGTGCAGATGGCATTACAATGATTAATACACTAATCGGTATGCGTTTAGACGAGCGTACAGGTAAGCCAGTGATTGCCAATGGTACAGGCGGTTTATCAGGCCCTGCCGTAAAGCCAGTGGCGATTCGTATGGTCTATGAGGTGTATAAGGCTGTCAATATTCCGATAATCGGAATGGGTGGCGTGTCAGAAGCGCAGGATGTTATAGACTTTATGTCGGCCGGCGCATCTGCAGTTGCTGTAGGAACAGCAAACTTTGTGGATCACTTCGTTTGTCCAACTATAATTGATGAACTACCAGCAAAGCTCGATCAATTAGGAGTAGAGCATATTTCAGAAATTATTGGAAGGAGCCACCGCTCATGAATACAAAACCAATACTTGCACTAGATTTCCCTGGAGAAACAGAAGTAGTCAACTTTCTAAAGCATTTTAATGAGCCTCTTTTCGTGAAAATTGGTATGGAATTATATATGCAGGAAGGTCCAGATATTGTTCGAAAGGTAAAAGATCTAGGTCATGATATTTTCCTTGATTTAAAGCTACACGATATTCCTAATACAGTTGGCTCTGCTATGAAAGGTCTAGCAAAATTAGGTGTAGATTTAGTCAACGTTCACGCGGCAGGCGGGCGTCCGATGATGGAGGCAGCACTTGAAGGGCTAGAAGCCGGTACTACTGCGGGGCGTGAACGTGCGGCGTTAATTGCCGTAACACAGCTGACTTCTACAACAGAAGAGCAAATGCAAGCAGAGCAAAAAATTGCTTTATCTCTACAGGAATCTGTATTACATTACGCAAGCTTAACAAAACAAGCTGGTTTAAATGGTGTTGTCTGCTCTGTACATGAAGCAAAAGCGATTGCTGAAGTGTGCGGTGAAGATTTCTTACGTGTAACACCTGGTATCCGATTAGCAGGTGGCGACGCACACGACCAAAAGCGCATCGCAACACCAGACGGCGCAAAACGTGACGGTTCTTCGTTAATCGTCGTTGGACGTGCCGTTACAGGTGCACAAGATCCAGTAGCAGCATATAAAATCGTAAGTGAATTATGGGAGGCATAAACATGACATTACAAAATGAAATCGCACACGCTATGTTAAAAGTAGGCGCAGTCGAATTAAATCCAACAGAACTATTCACATGGGCATCAGGCATTAAATCCCCCATCTACTGTGATACACGCCTTACAATTTCTGACCCTGTAATTCGTAAGCAATTAGCAAACGGTCTAGCATCTCTTATTAAAGAAAACTTTGGACCAACAGAAATCGTAGCAGGTACAGCAACAGCAGGTATTCCACATGCCGCTTGGGTAAGTGATATTTTAGATTTACCGATGGTTTATGTACGCTCTAAAGCAAAAGAGCATGGCCGTGGTAACCAAATCGAAGGAAAATACGCAGCAGGTCAAAAAGTAGTAGTAGTAGAAGATATCGTTTCTACAGGCGGCTCATCGATTACAGCTGTAGAAGCCTTACGCACAGCAGGCTGTGAAGTACTAGGCGTTGTATGTGTCTACACATACAATCTTCCACGTGCTGAACAAGCATTTGAAGAGGCAGGCATTCAATATGTATCGCTAACAAATTTCGATTATTTAATTGAAGCAGCAAATGAATCAGGTGCTATTCAAGAAGGAGACATTCCATTCTTAAAAGACTGGCATGGAAAGTTAAAAGCAGGCGAGCTTTAATTCTTTGTGCAGGCACAAAGCTGATTCCGGACGCAATTATGCCGAGGCATAATTGATTATAAAAAAGGGTGGTATGAAAAAATTCATACCACCCTTTCATTTGTTGAAAAACTATTGCGTCATAAAAAAGACTGGCTACAGATTCAATATTTTTCCGAGTTTATTTACAGTCTGAAGGGTCAAGGAAATCTTTGTTAATGCTGTACTTGAGATAGGGTAATTTCTTAAAATAAAGTAGAATGACACCAATAAGATACATGACATGTGAAGTGGTTGATCTTCGTTACGACTGGGCGACTCCTTGGGGATTAGCGATAGAGGAACGAAGGCTAAATGCATCACGTCCTGTGATAACGCCTTCGTGACCAACATCCTATTGGCCCGAGACCCTGGAGCGAGCATCGCGAGTGAAGCGGCTCATCGGACGCCCCCAAGAAGCTCTGCTCTGTGCGAAAGCAAAGCGACAGCAACAAATGTTTTAACTGTGCGAAAGCGAAGCGACAGCAACAAATGTTTTAACTGTGCGAAAGCGAAGCGACAGCAACAAAGCGCCCAGCCGGAACGGAAATCAACCCCTCGTTTTGACCAAGAACTACACTTTATTTAATCATTTACAGTAGCGGAGAAATGAGTCGCATAAGAGATTCGAGCATGCGTTTTTGAATACTTCGCTTTTGAAATGTTGCCCATGTAGTTTCTATGGAGTCTTTAAAATCTTGTTCAAAATCATTTTTAATATCTAGAACCGTGTTAGATTCATATAAGACTGCAATGAGTTCATAATTTAGCTCAAAACTACGAATATCCATATTTGCTGTGCCAATTGTTGCAACTTCATCATCAACAAGTACAATCTTAGCATGCATAAAAGCATCTTTAACGCGGTAAATGGAGACACCTGCTTTTAAAAGTGGTGTAAAGTATGATTGGGATGCTTGATCACTAATGATACTATCGCCTTTCCCAGGATATAAAATACGGACATCTACTCCAGAAAGTGCACTCAAACGTAATAATGTTAATGTTTCCTGATCAGGAATAAAGTATGGAGTAGCAATCCAAATGGATTTTTTTGCAGAGCCCATAATTTTCAATAAAGCATTCCGAATACTCGTATCTTCTGAGCTAGGTCCACTTGCAACGATTTGTACGGCACCTTCTGCCTGATGAGTTCCTTGACTTGGAAAGTATGAGTTATCCATAAATTGATTCCAAGACTCAGTATTTAAATTACTAGTGGCATAGAGAAAATCTTCTAGAAAAATGGACTGTAGTTTATATAATGCTTTTCCTTCAATTTTTAAATGGCTATCACGCCAAATAGGAAACTTCTTCGAACGACCAAGATATTCATCCCCGACATTGAGTCCACCTGTAAACCCAATTGCCCCATCTACAATAACAATTTTACGGTGGTTACGATAATTGACGGTTTCTAATAGCCAAGGTGAAAGAATAGAATCAAACTCGACTACTTCAATTCCTGCGTCTTTCATTGGTTGTAAGAAACTCCTACGTAATTTACTACTTCCAAGTCCATCGTAAAGAAAGCGTACGATCACACCAGATTTTGCTTTTTTTATTAAGGTATCTCGAATTGAAGTGCCGATTTCATCTGATCGATAAATATAGTATTGAATATGAATATGATGTGTAGCATTTTCAATTGCTTGTAGGATTTCAGTAAATGTTTCATCTCCGTTTGTTAAGAGTTTTGTTGCTGTACCATTAGCAAGAGGACCGCCACCAAATTTTTGGATAACTTGTGCTAAATAGGTGGATCGTTCATTTAAAGGGCAAGAGGATTCTAAATTAAAACTTCTTCCTGCTAAAAGTTCACGGAATAACTTTCTTTTTTCTTCTGAACGAGATAAATGTTTCTTTCTTCTCCAGCGACTTCTTCCGAATAGTAAGTACAGCAGTAAACCGATAACAGGGAGAATGGTTAATACTAAAAACCAAGCCAATGTACTTTGCGGGGAACGATTTTCAATAAAAATAATGAAGGCAATCCCAATAAGTGTGATAGGCCATAGTAAACCAATTAAGGTAGATAAGGGAATAACGGACTTATTTAAAAATATGGGCATAATTGCTGCTATTGTAAATACAAATAGCAATTGGACAACGCGATTTTTCATATGTATACATCTCACCTATTCTTTCTTACATATAATAAGAGAAAGTTGTACTTTAATAGCTTTATGATAAAATGTTTTCTTTTTTTTTACAATATAGACATTTCTGCGCCAATGTATAGAGTCGTATTTCTCAAAATCAACCTAGCTAAATTAAGTATTTATTAATATTTCCCGTTAAATACTCCTATATAAATTATAATTAATCTATTTTAATAGTCTTTAATTTGAAGTTTTTAGAATATATTACCTTTACTTTTGCATATACTATTTAAAAAATTAATTATTTTTTGGGGAAGAATATAATCAAGATGTACGTAAATGGTTAGGTAAAAAGAAATAAAAAAAATTACTTTTTCAGTATATTGAAATTAGTGTCAAACTTTTAACACTTTAAACGAGAAAACTATTCGTGAAAAACAAATAGGTAGAAATTCAATTTAAATAAAAATTTATAATTATTACCTGTTATATCAATATAATCTAGGTATTTAAATGGTATTTTAGTAATAAAGGGAACATAATTAATTTAAAAAAATTATATTTAAATAGTAAAAATAGAAGAGGTTAGATAGAAAGATGAAAAAGGAGCAAACAATTAAGTAAAGAAAAGGTTAAGTTTATAAAAATGTTTTGTAAAGATGTATGGAGTCGATTTGTTTTTATCTTTACAATATTCCGAAAAATATGCTTGATTTAATGTATTATTTCCAGATAAAATAATATCACAGTTAATTTTCAGACAATTCAAACATGGTTTTAATTGTATGAAGATGTAAAAATAGTAAAGATGTTAATAAATATTATCGGAGGTGTAAATAAGTCTTTCAATAAAATATAATTCTAAAATAAATTTTAAAGCGGAGCATAGTCATTTTTCAGAATATTAAATATAGGAGGGGAGATTGTTTGAATACAGCAAATGACCTATTAACAATTAGAAATCTCACTACAAGTTTCCGTATTAAAGAAACTTATCACGCTGCTGTAGATGATGTCTCACTTTCGCTTAAAAAGAATGAAGTGTTAGCAATCGTTGGGGAATCGGGTTGTGGTAAAAGTACATTAGCTACTACCGTTGTAGGCTTATACAATCCTGTTAATACAAAAGTTAATGGTGAGATCCTTTATAATAATCAAAATCTAACGAATCTGAATGACGAACAATTTAATAGTTTACGTGGTAATGATATTGGTTTTATTTTTCAAGATCCTCTTTCAGCCCTTAATCCATTAATGCGGATTGGAGAACAAATTGCAGAGGGGCTAATGTATCATACAAAACTCTCAAAGCAACAGCGTGAGGAGAGAGTAATAGAATTATTGAATCAAGTAGGCATTGCTAAACCAGAGCGTGTAGCAAGGCAATTCCCTCATCAATTGTCCGGAGGGATGAGGCAGCGTGTCATGATTGCCATCGCATTGTCGTGTAAACCATCTATTTTAATTGCCGATGAACCAACAACAGCATTAGATGTAACGATTCAAGCTCAAATACTTGATTTACTAAAAGCATTACAGTCAGAAACCGAAACAGGTATTATCATAATTACGCATGATTTAGGCGTCGTGGCAGAAATGGCTGATCGAGTTGCAGTAATGTATGCAGGTGAAGTAGTAGAAGAAGCACCTGTTCAAGAATTATTTACGAACGCTAAACATCCTTATACTCGTTCGTTATTGAATTCTATTCCACAAACACATACTGAAAACGAAAGACTTGAAGTTATTCAAGGCATGGTGCCATCGCTGGTGAATTTACCACGGGAAGGTTGCCGATTTTCAGCTCGAATACCGTGGATTGATGCATCTGCACACGAAAGAAAACCACAATTACATGAAATTGCACCAGGACATTTTGTTAGATGTACCTGCTGGAAACACTTTCAATTAGAGGGTGGAGAAGGAGGCGGGACTGTATGAGCTTTATGCAAATTAGTGATTTAAATGTTCATTACCCAATTCGAGGGGGCTTTTTTAATACAGTAGTCGATAAGGTCTATGCGGTTGATGGTGTCACAATGGAATTTGAAAAAGGGAAAACATACGGCTTAGTAGGAGAATCAGGTTCTGGAAAATCGACAACAGGTAAGGCCATTATAGGTCTAGAAAGAATCACGTCGGGTCAAATTTTTTATGAAGGTGAGAATGTTACAAACAAGCGTAGAAATCGTAATTCAGCTTATAACAAAGATATTCAAATGATTTTCCAAGATTCTCATTCGAGTATGAATCCTCGAAAGCGCGTATTAGACATTTTAGCAGAGCCTATTCGAAATTTTATGAGGCTTAGTGATCAAGAGGAACGTAAGCGCATAAAAGAGTTATTAGCGATAGTAGGAATGTCTGAAGATGTATTGTTAAAGTATCCACATGAATTTTCAGGTGGTCAAAAGCAACGTCTTGGGATCGCCCGTGCGGTTGCTTGTAATCCGAAAATGATTATTGCTGATGAACCAGTATCTGCACTAGATTTATCTGTACAAGCTCAAGTACTGAATTTTATGAAAGACATTCAGAATGAATTTGGACTTAGTTATTTATTTATTTCGCATGACCTAGGTGTCGTGAAGCATATGTGTGATCACATAGCTATCATGTACAAAGGACGCTTTGTGGAAACAGGCACTCGAAAGGATATATACACGAGTCCACAACATATTTATACAAAGCGCCTGTTATCAGCTATTCCTAATATTGAGCCCGAAACACGTTTAGAGCGTAAAATAATACGTCAAAATGTCGAGGCCAATTATCAACAGGAACAGCATAAATATTATGACGAGCATGGCAAAGTATACCCATTAAAATCTATTTCGGATACGCATAAAGTGGCGATGTCTGACATTGAACGGGGGGGTATATAAGATGTGGAAAACAATTGTTAGACGTGTGTTACTGATGATTCCTCAGATGTTTGTATTAAGTCTTTTTATCTTCATATTGGCAAAACAGATGCCTGGAGATCCATTTACGGGGCTTATTACACCAGAGACAGACCCTTCAAGGCTTGAGGAGCTTCGTCAACAAGCAGGTTTCTATGACCCTTGGTATGTTCAATATTACCACTGGATCACAAACGCTTTTCAAGGTGATTTCGGACAAAGCTATACATATAAAATTGCAGTGTCCACACTTATTGGTGAGCGCGGATTAAATACATTCTGGCTTTCATTACTCAGTGCAATTATTGTATATTTGATTGCGATTCCATTAGGGGTGTTGGCAGGTCGCTACCAAGAATCATTTTTAGATAAATCTATCACCCTATATAGTTTTATAAGTTATGCAATACCAACATTCGTATTATCACTCATTTTCGTATTTATTTTTGGTTATAGACTCATGTGGTTCCCGACTAGCGGAACTGTGGATGTAGGACTTGAACCGGGTACGATGGCTTATTATTGGAGTAAAATCTATCATTTACTTTTACCTGCTATTACGTATGCTATTTTAGGTACAACAGCCATTATTCAATATTTACGCTCAGAAATAATTGATGCAAAAACACAGGATTATGTGAAAACAGCTCGAAGCAAAGGTATCCCAATGCGAAAAGTCTACACTAAACATATTTTCCGTAATTCCTTACTACCAATCGCAGCTTTTTTAGGGTTTACAATAACAGGTTTATTAGGTGGCTCTATTTTCATTGAAACAATTTTTGGTTTCCCAGGAATGGGTCAGTTGTTTATTAATTCGATCATGAGTCGAGATTATAGTGTTATTACGGCACTAGTTATGCTGTATGGCTTCTTAACATTATTAGGTAGTCTACTGTCTGATATTATTATGAGCATTGTTGATCCACGTATCCGCATAGACTAACTACTAAAATAATGTGTAAGGAGAGGTGAATTCAAATGGAACAACACAATAATGAAATAGTCAAATTTGATAACTCTCCACCGACGGGGATACAAGTCGTTTTACGAGAGTTTAAAAAAGATAAATTAGCAATGATATCCTTTTTCGGGATAACTTTTCTAATCATTGGATTTTTAGTCGCTGCCATGTTTTTAAATCAAGAAGAAATTTTAAAGATTAAACTGTTAGAGCGCTACACTGAACCTGGTGTGAATGGTTATACACTAGGAACAGATGAAGCAGGTCGTGATATGCTGGGGCAGCTAGTAATAGGTGCAAAAAATTCTATTTTAATAGCACTTGCAATTACGATCATTACTAGTGTTGCAGGAATAGGTCTTGGTATTATCATGGGTTATTACGGTGGATTTATTGATAATCTGTTTATGCGAATTACTGAATTCTTTATGACATTACCTAATCTAATGGTGATCATTGTTTTTGTCACTATAATTCCAAAATATGGTGTGTTAGAGTTGATTTTGATTATAAGTTTATTTCAATGGATGAGTACTGCACGTTTAGTCCGAAGTAAAGCATTATCGGAGGGGCGGAGAGATTATGTAAATGCCTCTAAAACAATGGGGACAAGTAATTTCGCTATTATGTTTAAAGGTATTTTACCAAATTTAAGTTCTATTTTAATCGTTGAATTAACGTTGAACTTTGCTGGTAACGTTGGGATCGAAACAGGATTGTCCTTCTTAGGGTTTGGTTTGCCGCCATCGACTCCAAGTTTGGGTACTCTTGTAAACTATGCGAGAAATCCAATCGTTTTATCAGAAAAATGGTGGGTATGGTTGCCCGCATCAATATTAATTCTAATCTTGATGCTTGGTATAAATTACGTCGGTCAAGCACTTCGTCGTGCAGCTGACGCAAAACAAAGAATTGGATAAAGGGGAGGATGTATTATGAAAAAAAATTGGTTATTACTATCCGTTATCTTTGCAGTGATGTTTGTTTTAGCAGCCTGCAATAACGATGGTAAAGAGGCAACTAAAACGGATAATGGCAGTAAAGACAAATCGACACAAACAGAACCTAATAAAGAAGATACGGCTGCATTTCCAATGGAAGTAACAAATGAAGGCGACCCTATTAAAGGTGGTACGTTAAAAGTAGCGCTTGTAACGGACTCTCCTTTTAAAGGAGTTTTTATTCCAGAATTATCTGATGATGCTTACGATAGTTCAATCATGGATTATGCAAAAAATGAAATTTTTGAATTGGATGGAGATTTCCAAGTAAAAGATACAGGTATTGCAAAATTAGAAATTGATAAGGACAATAAGAAGGCGAAGATTACTATTCAAGGCGACGTTAAGTGGTCTGATGGTAAATCTTTGACAGCTGAAGACTTAATTTTCCCGTACGAAATTATTGGTCATCCTGATTATGATGGAGTACGCTATAATGACGACTTCAAAAATATTGTTGGTGCAGAAGAATATCATGATGGGAAAGAAAAGACGATTTCTGGTATTAAAAAAATCGACGAAAAATCAATTGAAATTACGTTCAAGAAAGTATCGCCAGCTATTTATTCAGTTGGAGATGGGTTATGGGGTTATGCAGCACCGAAGCATCAGCTAGAGTCAATCCCTGTTAAAGATGCCCTAATTGCTTCAGATGCAGTTCGAAAAAATCCTGTTACACTTGGTGCTTTTAAAATTGATAAAATTGTAAATGGAGAGTCTGTTCAACTTGTAGCGAATGAATATTACTTTAAAGGCAAGCCAAAGTTAGATAAAGTGGTAATTGAAGTTGTTCCTTCAAGTTCAATTGGTGAAGCTATGAAAACTGGGAAATATGATATTGCAGATCATTACCCAACAAATCAATTTGACAATATAAAGGATTTATCAAATATTGCTATTGTAAGCCGTCCAGAGTTGTCATACTCTTATATCGGGTTTAAAGTAGGGAAATATGATAAAGCAAGTAGTAAGAATATTTTTGATGCGAAGTCAAAAATGAATGATGTAAATTTACGTCAAGCGGTTGGCTACGCGATGGATATTGAATCTGTTACAGAAAAATTCTATCAAGGTCTACGTGTACGAGCAAACTCATTAATTCCACCAGTGTTTGCGTCTTACTATGATGGTACGTTAGAAGGCTATCATTATGATCCTGAAAAGGCTAAAGAATTACTAGATAAAGCAGGGTATAAAGATAAAGATGGTGACGGAATCCGTGAAGATAAAGACGGGAAAAAATTCACGATTCGTTTAGCAGCAATGTCTGGTTCAGACACAGATGAAGCGATTGCTGAATACTATCGTCAAAACTGGAAAGAAGTTGGGTTAAATGTAGAATTAACTACTGGTCGTTTAATTGAATTCAACAGCTTCTATGATAAAGTACAGGCTGATGATCCTGAAATCGATATGTTTATGGCTGCATGGAAAACAGGTACGAACCCATCTCCAGCAGGTTTATATAGTGAGGGTGCAGAGTTTAACTTGAGTCGTTACGTTTCTGCTGATTTAACAAGAATGCTAGAAGATATTGATTCTTCAGAAGCAATGAATCCGGATTTCCGTGCAAAAGCATTCCGTAAATGGCAAGAATATATGAGCGAAACAGCAACGACAATGCCAATGTACTTCCGTACGGAGATGGTTCCAGTCAACAAACGCGTGAAAAACTACAATATTGATTACGCAAATACAACAGAACTTCAAACTATTGAACTAATAGCAGATGCTCCGTTAAAATAAGCAAATTACTGAAAAAACAGTCTTTCTTCGTATATGAGAAAGACTGTTTTTCATAACTGAATAGTTATCAATTTAGTTAAATAATTTAAAAAACACCCGTTGGAAAATTCCAATAGGTAAAATAAAAAATGAACACATAACATATACGTATCTATAAGTTACAAGTCTCGAACTACAAAGATAGAAAAAGTGGATTTAGGGGCGTATAACACATGGCTTTTGGACTATGACATGGAACTGGGAATGCAGAAGCAGATACTTGCATAATAGATTTAAAAGTATGTGTATATTTACAATGCGCTAAAGGCTTTATAACACACTAGTAAGAACAAAGTTTTAAGGTATCGAGGCGATAAAAAAACTCCCATCACAGTGTGCTTACTGTTGATAGGAGTTAAGGTTATTATCGACTAGCAATCCAAGTTTTCACAAGATCGGCAGTACCATAAACGTAATGCTGCTCGCCTACTTCGTGGTAAGATGCGCTATCATCAACTTCCGTATGCTTGTACGGAATACGTTGACGGCGTTTTTCTGACAATGGATCAGGAAGTGGAATTGCTGATAATAATGATTTTGTATACGGATGAACAGGGTGATTGTAAATATCATCTGCTTTACCGATTTCCATAATTTTACCACGGTACATAACAGCGATACGGTCGCTGATATACTTAACCATCGATAAGTCATGGGCAATGAAAAGATATGTTAGGCCACGTTCTTTTTGTAGTTGCTTTAATAAGTTAACAACTTGTGCTTGGATCGATACGTCAAGTGCTGATATCGGTTCATCGGCGATAATAAACTTAGGATCTAAGCTAAGCGCACGAGCAATTCCAATACGTTGACGTTGGCCGCCAGAGAATTCGTGTGCATAACGGTTTGCGTGCTCTTTGTTTAAGCCAACAGCCTCTAACAGCTGATTAACTTTTTCACGACGCTCTTTTTTATCTTTGTAGAGACCGTGAATCGTAAAGCCTTCACTAATAATTTCTCCAGCTGTCATACGCGGATTTAATGAAGCGTATGGATCTTGGAAAATCATTTGCATTTCACGATTAAATTTCTTTAAATCATTTTTAGATTTTTTCCCTTGGACGCTTTCACCATCGAAAATAATTTCACCATCTGTAATGTCGTACAGGCGGATAATGGAACGACCAGTTGTCGATTTACCACAGCCGGATTCTCCAACAAGACCAAGTGTCTCACCTTCGTATACATCGAAGCTAATACCATCGACAGCTTTAATAGGGTTACCTGCTGAACCAAAATGCTGCTTTAAATTTTTAATTTCAAGAATTTTTTTTGTGCCTGATTTAGTCATCTGAATGTGCCTCCTTTGCTAAATATCCTTCAATACGTTTAGCAACCGCATCAGGAAGCGGGATTTTTGGTGCGTCAGGATGCATCAACCAAGTTTTTGCAAAGTGTGTTTCACTTACTTGGAACATCGGTGGTTCTTGCTCATAGTCAATAGCCATTGCAAATTCGTTACGAGCGGCAAACGCATCGCCCTTTGGAGGGTTAGTAAGATCTGGTGGTGAACCAGGAATCGTGCGTAGTAGCTCATCAGTATCGTTATCTAAGTCTGGCATTGAACCAAGCAGCCCCCATGTATATGGATGCTTAGGATTATAGAAAATATCATTAACAGTACCATATTCGACGATTTGACCTGCATACATAACTGCAACTCGGTCGGCAATGTTTGCAACGACGCCTAAATCGTGAGTAATGAAAATGATAGATGTTTTCGAATTTTTTTGGATTTCTTTCATTAGCTCTAAAATTTGCGCTTGAATTGTAACGTCTAACGCTGTTGTTGGTTCATCGGCAATTAGAAGCTTTGGATCAGCTGCAAGTGCGATGGCAATAACAACACGTTGACGCATACCGCCTGAAAATTCATGCGGGTATTGGTTATAACGTTTTTCAGGGAAGGGGATACCTACCTGCGTTAAAAGTTCGATTGCACGTTTTTTAGCCTCAGCTCTTGATACTTTTTTATGTTGTAAAATAACTTCAGTTATTTGACGTCCGACCTTCATCGTCGGGTTTAAGCTTGTCATTGGATCTTGGAAAATCATTGCAATTTCATTTCCGCGTACTTTTGACATTTCTTTATCACTTAAAGGAACCAAATCACGACCGTTAAATAAAATTTGTCCTGACTCATAAATACCAGGTGGCTGTGGAATTAGTTTCATCAATGCGTTACTCGTAACACTCTTACCAGAACCGGATTCACCAACGATAGCTAGTGTTTCACCTTCTTTTAAGTCAAAGTTTACACCACGAACAGCATGAACAAGTCCTGCGTACGTTTTAAAGTTTATTTTTAAGTCTTTTACTTCTAAAATTGTTTTACTCATTTTCGGCCACCTCCTTATTTACGTAGTTTTGGATCTAATGCATCACGTAAGCCGTCACCAACTGCGTTAAACGCAAAGATTGTTAGTGAAATGAACAATGCAGGGAATATTAAACGCCAAGGAGCATTTGCAATTGCACCATTACCTTCAGAAGCCATTGTTCCCCAAGATGCAAGTGGAGCAGGAACTCCAAGCCCTAAATAACTAAGGAATGACTCTGTAAAAATAGCGGATGGTACTGTTAATGTCATTGTTACTAAAATTACACCAAGTGCATTTGGCACTAAATGTTTTAAAATTAAATGCCCTGTGCGTGCACCTAAAGTACGTGCAGCAAGTACGTATTCTTGGTTCTTAATAGCTAAAACTTCACCGCGAACAATACGAGCCATTTGAATCCAACCTGTAATAGATAATGCGATAATCATTGGTACAATACCTGGTTTTAATACTACTAAAAGTACAATAACAACTAAAAGATAAGGTATAGCTGTTAGAACATCTGCAATACGCATCATTATATTATCAACACGACCGCCTGCTAAACCAGAAATACTTCCCCATAATACGCCAATAATCAAATCAATAATGGCAGCAGCAAAACCGATGAGTAAAGAAATACGAGCGCCAGCCCATACTCGAACGAAAATGTCTCGACCTAAATCATCTGTACCAAACCAAAACTCTGCCGATGGTGGAGCATTATACGAACCTAATTGCTCACTATAGTGGTATTGTGAAAACATTGGCACAAAGGTAGCCATTAAAACAATACCTATTAAAGCGATTAAGCCAAAAATCGCCATTTTATTATGGGAAAAACGAAGAAATACTTCCTTCCAAAAGGAGACAGATTTATCAGCTAATTTATCAGTTGCTTCATGATTTCCGCCAACGATTTTAAACTTATCTTTTTCGATTTGTTGTTGTGTCATTACTTTTTCGCTCCTTTCAGCTTAATTCGCGGATCGATTACACTATATAAAATATCTACGATGAATACCGCAAATAAAAGAATGATTGCGTAGAACACGGTTGTCCCCATAACAACTGTATAGTCACGGTTCGTAATACTTTGTACAAAGTGCTTACCTAAACCAGGAACCGCAAAAATTTGCTCTACAATGAAGCTTCCTGTAACAACACCGGCTGTTAATGGACCTAAATGGGTAACAACTGGTAAAAGGGCGTTCCGTAAAGTATGGCGGAAGACGACTGTCCATTTGCCTAAACCTTTTGCACGAGCCATTTTTACATAATCGCTATTGTTTTGTTCAAGCATACTTGAACGTGTCAGTTTAGCGATAAAGCCCATATGCGAAAATGCAATAGCTAAGGCTGGCAATATACTATAACTAAAGCCTTTCCATCCACTAATCGGGAATAACTGGAGTTTGTATGCAAGGAAATACTGCATGAGTCCAGCTAAAATGAAAGATGGAACGGAAATTCCGAGCACCGCAAAGGTCGTTGCCAAATAATCTGGGAACTTATTATGATAAAGCGCTGCCACTACACCGATTAATACACCAAATCCAATAGCTAGCAGCATAGCTTCAATCCCTAAAGTTAAAGATACCGGGAAGCCTTCTGCAATCATATCATTAGTAGAACGCGCTTTATATTTCATAGATTCACCGAAATCAAAAGTGGCCGCATCGATTAAATAATCTTTGTACTGAATATACCAAGGGTTATTTAATCCATACGTTTCGTTTAACTTTTCCTCTATTTGAGGAGGGAAATTACGTTCAGATGCAAATGGGTTACCAGGAGCAAGACGCAAAAGGAAAAACGTAGCCGTTACGATGACGAAAAGCGCGAGAAGTATATACATCAGCCTTTTCAAAATATATTTAATCACATAAAACTCCTCCTTCTACTTGTCAATTATCTGACAAATAAGTGCCTTCGTATTTTAAAAAGAGCTGACTCGCGCCGAAGTGGCCACGAGGCAGCTCTCCGCTTAGAGCTTAAAAAGAAATTATTATTTCATCTTTACATATTTAAGATGAATATCACCAGTTGGATTTGGATCTAAGTTTTCGATACCATCTTTAACTACTGACAAGTTAGTGTAGTAGTAAATAGGTGCAACTGGAAGTTCCTTCATAATGACTGCTTCTGCTTGTTTTAAGTAGTCAATACGTTTAGCTTCATCTACTTCAGCAATAGCTTTATCTAAGAAGCCTTTGTATTCAGCGCTTTCCCAACCTGTATCGTTATTACCGTTTTTAGCCGTATCGAACATTTCAAGGAATGTATATGCGTCTAGATAGTCAGCTACCCAACCCATACGAGCTACTTGGTAGTCACCAGTGTTGATTTTTTCTAGATAAACTTGCCATTCTGAATTATCTAACTGAGAAGTAATACCAAGTTTTGTTTTCCATTCTTCTTGAATATATTGAGCGATTGCAGCATGCGCTTCAGAAGTGTTGAATGAAATATTTACTTGAATATCTTTAGCATCTTTAATGCCAAGTTCTTTCATACCAGCTTCAAGAGCAGCTTTTGCTCCTTCAACATCGTTATCTTTCATGTAACCACGGTCATCTTCAAAATTAGGAACTGCTATAGGAACCATACCTGTAGCCGGTTTTTGCTCACCTTTAGTTACGTTATCAATAAGTTTTTGACGATCGATTGCTAGAGTAAGAGCTTTACGGATATTTGCGTTAGACATAACTTTGTCTTTTGTATTGAATTTGTACCAATAAATAGATGCTTGGTCTTTGATTCTTAAAGATTTATCTTTTTTGAACCCATCAATTGCATTAAGATCTACTGTTTGGAATGGTGCACCGATATAGTCAAGCTCGCCACCTTTATACTTAGTAGCAACAGTTGCTTCTTTTTCAACCATATCAATATTTACAGTATCAACATCAACATTTGATGCATCCCAATAATCTGCATTTTTTGCAAGAACGATAGATTCATTATGTTTCCAATCGCTTAATTTATAAGGTCCATTTGTTACGAAGTTTTCACCTGCGTCTGTGTACCATTCTTTATTAGCTTCAGTCACTTTTTGGTTAACTGGTAAATAAGTTTTGAATCCTGTTAATTCTAAGAAATACGGAGTTGGATTTTCTAAAGTAACGACTAAAGTTTTGTCATCTTCAGCTTTGATACCAACAGCATCAATAGAACCTTTTCCTTCGTTGTATGCTTGAGCCCCTTTAATTGGGTAGAAAATAGAAGCATACTCAGAAAGATTTTCTGGATTTAGCGCCCATTTCCAAGAATATTCGAAGTCACCTGCTACAACTGGATCACCATTTGACCATTTTGCATCACGTAAATTGAACGTATAAGTCTTTTTATCTTCACTTATAGTCCATTTCTCAGCCATACCTGGAGTAGGTTTACCCTCAATGTCTGAAACAGTCAGACCTTCAAGAACGTTAATTAAGATTGCGCTAGATGTAGTATCTGTTGCAAGTTGTGGGTGTAAAGATGGTGGTTCTGAAGTGATTGCTAAGTTAATTTCTTTAGCTTTTGAACCAGAATCTTTTTTGCCGTCTGAAGATGAAGAATTATCAGACGAATCACCACCGCCGAAGCCACATGCAGCTAATACCAGTGAGAATACTGCAAGGACAGTTAATAATAAAAACTTTTTGTTTTTAATCATGTGAATCCCCCTTATATAATTTTAAGCCTTTTGTGAAGCTCTTATTTAATATACCAAAAAATCATTGTGTACAAAATAAAAAAGATTCAAATTTATATAGTATTATCTGACATTTAAGAAGATAATAAATTTTTTCTATTCATCACACTAAAGAATAAAAGCGCTTTCATAACAAAAATTTGATATTAATTCGTTCTGAATATCAAAAATAAAATAAAAATATAGAAATTACTTACTATACCGAATATTCGTATTGTTTAGATAATAATATTGTTATAGTAAAAATGAGTCAAAAGTCACAGGGGTGTGCTATGAGTGGTTTGTGTGGATTTGTAGAAAATTATCGCAAAATCGAGTAATTTTGATTCTTGGGAAGGTGTTTTTTTGCAAATTATAATCTCGAAAGATGAATATTTTTATCTATTAATGATATATAAGAAACTTGTTTTGTATTTTTTTAAGAATATCCGGTATAAGAGAGAACAAAGAAGAAGAAGAGTATATATATGACAAAATGTGCCGCTCTTAAAGAATAAATGTACGTTGGTTAATGCAAATATGTTTTTTTGAAATAATTTACACATTACTTGTATATTCAATGTTGTATAAATAAAACGTTGCATGGAATCAATTATATGTGTGTAGGGTTGAGTTCATACTAAATGAAAAAAATACATAATTATCATTACTTTTATGCTGTTGTTTTATGGAGAAGTCCATTTGTCTTGCTTAGGAGGAAAGCTTCTACATATAGTTACTAAAAATTACGTAAGTAGAACTTAATGCGTAGAAAATTACTTCGTCTATATACGTGGTTAATTCTACCATATTTTAATTGCTAAATGGAGATTTTCCTAAAAATAAACAGTGAAGTAATTAGAATCAACAGTTATAGGTGGACGATTTCTTAAGTAAGTAGGGGGTTACCTAAGTGCTAAACGATATTAGTCTCTACTGTTGTCCTCTCGTTACACTCACGCTTTTGATCAGAAATGCGAACTAGGGACAAAAACAAGCAGAGAATAAAGAACTCTCTGCTTGAATTTTTAAAGCTTAAACTGATTAATTTGGGTTTGTAAGTCTGAGGATTTTTCACTTAAATCTGTAGCAACGTGATTTATTTGTTGCATTGTTGCTGCTTGTTCTTCACTAGCTTCGGCTATGATCTGTGTATTAGCAGCACTAGAAGAAGCACCATGAGCAATTTCTGAAACAGAAGCTGCTACTTGCTCAGCGCTTGCAGAGATTTCTTCAGAAGTAGCTGAAATGTCTTCTATTTGATTTGTCATCATATTGATCGCTTTTACGATTGCTTCAAAAGAGTTGCCAGCATCCCCAATGATTTTTACACCATCTGTAACAGATTGTAGCCCATCTTCGACAGCTTTTTCTACATTTTGGGTATCTTCCTGGATTTCTTGTGTTAAGGTAACAATTTGATTGGCTGATTGCTTTGATTCTTCTGCTAGCTTGCGAACTTCGTCAGCTACGACAGCGAAGCCTTTGCCATGTTCACCTGCACGTGCCGCTTCGATTGCAGCGTTTAACGCTAATAAATTCGTTTGATCTGTAATGGCTGTAATGACTGTAGTAATATTGCCTATTTCTTCTGATTGCTTACTTAATTTTTGAACGAGATTGTTAATCGTTTGTGTAGAATCATAAATCACGTTCATTTGTTGTTGAGCCTCATCAACTGTACTATTACCGTTATTCGCCAATTCAGTTGTTGTCACTGCGTTTTGGTGGAGTTGTTGAGTAGCCTCTGCTATTCGCTGTACACCTACGGCTGTTTCATCCATAGCATGTGCACTCTCATTGGCAGCAATTGTAGCAGTAGATGCCGTATTTGCCGTCCCGTTAATTCGTACAGTAATTTCATCAGCAGAAGCAGAAATCTCTTCGATAGAAGCGGATAGTTCTTCCGCAGAAGCTGATAAATGTTCCGCATTACCTTGAATATGTGTTAATAAACCTCGTAGGCTACTTTTCATTACGTTAAATGCTGTAGATAGCTGTCCAATTTCATCTTTAGATTGATGGGAAATATCTTGATGATATAATTCACCATTCGCAATATTATTGGCAGCAAGAACGACGGATTTTAAAGGTCGTGAAATTGTACGCTGTACATAAAACATTAAGGATATTCCAAGTATTACACCAATGATGATAGCAATGATTGAGATTATTTGTGAATTTGATACTGCTTCTTTAGATTCTTTCGTGACAATATCAAGTTGATTTTTTTGATAACTTACAATTTTCTCTGATACTGCTAACAAACCTGTATTTGCTTGTTGGACATCTCCATTAACTTTTTGTATTGCTTCTTTTAATTTTTTGGCATCATAAAGTGCTAGTGCTTCTTCAGCGGCTTTGTTAAAAGCTTCATTATATGTATTTAAATCTTTTGCATAAGTCTCCATTTCGGATGAATCAGATTTTTCCATCGTCTCAATTACATACGAATCTAGCATTTTAGCATACTTTGTAAAGTTATCTTTATTAGCTGCTGAGTCTTCGATGAGTATTGCCCGAATGTAAAGACCTTGCATTGCTCGAGCAGTTTGAATATTATTAGCTAATTCTACTAGAGCTACACGATTTTCTAGCGCATTTTCTACCTTCTTATCAATATTTGAGAATTGAATAAACATAATTACTAATGAAATAATTAAGGTCAGGATGATGGTGATAAATCCAAAGCTTAATTTTTTACCTACAGACATAGAAATACGCCCTTTCTAAAATACCATTTATAGTTTATTTAAATTTAGCCATTAAGAGAGGAGGAAGTCAATAACGCTCGGAATAAACAGTTCGGATTATTCACGAGTTTTTTTAGCGTTATTACAATAGGAAACAATAGCTATAAAGTCAATCAAGTTAAAAGGGGAATTAATAGATGTATAGTCCAGATTACGTGGTCATCGCCATTAAAAAGGAATACGATACAATTCGTATCGTATTCCAACTATTAAGACTGTTTTTTTAATTGTAAAATGACAGCTTCATCTGGATCGATGTATAAAGTTTTTTGTTCAAAGTAAATAACAAAACCAGGTTTAGCACCATTTGGTTTTTTTACTTGACGTATTTCTGTGTAATCTACTGGAACAGAGGAAGAGTCTCTTGCTTTTGAAAAATAGGCAGCAAGCGTTGCGGCTTCTCGTAATGTTGTTTCGTCAGGTTCACTTGTATGGATGACAACATGTGAGCCAGGAATATCCTTCGTATGCAACCAGGTATCTGTACGCTTAGCAATTTTAAATGTAAGCATGTCATTTTGTTTGTTATTTTTCCCAACAGAAATCGCTACACCTGTAGAAGAGACATAACGTTCAGGCTCTGGTTTCGTTTGTTTTTTCTTTTTTCTTGCATGACGTAATTTCAAGTAACCTTGTTCTGCTAATTCTTCGCGAATTTCTTCAATATCTCCAGGAGCAGCTTGTTGTACTTGCTGAGCAAGCATTTCAAAATAAGCTATTTCTTCCTTCGTTTTTTCTAACTGTTCTTGTACCATAATAAGGGCATTTTTTGCTTTTGTGTATTTAGTGTAATAGCTTTGAGCATTTTCAATAGGTGTTTTACGTTCACTCACTGGAATGGTGATTTCTTCATCTCCAGATTCGCTATAATAGTTAGTGACAGTTACTTCCTTTACACCTTTTTCAAACGCGTAAACATTCGCCATCAGTAACTCCCCATATAATTGGAACTGATCTAACTTTGATGCGCGTTCGTAGTCTTTATTTAACTTTTTAGTTTTTAATATAAGTTTGTCAATTTCATTTTGCAACCATCGTTCCAAATCACCAGCCTGCTGTTTGACACGATCACGCTCAGCTCGAGCAAAGAATACGCGGTCAAGTAGCTCATGGACATTCGGATAAATCGTTACATCTCCTTGTAAATGAGTTAGAGCGATTGGGGAGAAGTAAGTTTTATTATTAGCGACTACATACATTGGCTTTGCCTCACCATTAGTAAAGGAAGCTATAAAATTTTTAAAGCAAATTACACGATCATCTGTGTCTGTAAATCTGAATAATAATTCCTCAGCATGTATAGGTGAGAAACCTGTAAATTGTGAAACAATTTCCTTAGCCGTTTTTGGTTCTGAGAAAAATAGTGTAATTTGTTCGTCGGATACTGCTAAAGGGTGCCATTTATTTTGTGCGGGTGGTGCGATATAAGGTTGACCAGGTAATACTGTACGGAAGCTATTTACGGATGGTGGTAAATGCTTTAAGCTGTCGACTATTTTTCCCTGCTCTTTATCTATTAATAATAGGTTACTGTGACGGCCCATAATTTCAGCATGTAACTCCCTTACAATCGGGTCGCCAATTTCATTTTTACTTTCGATTTCTACTATTATAATACGATCAAAATCGTGCTGTTTAATAGAAGAAATAAAACCACCCTCTATATGCTTTCTCAACAGCATACAAAACATTGGGGGTTCTGCTGGATTTTCAATAGAATGCTCAGTAAGGTGAACACGTGCGTATGAAGAATGAATCGAAAAAAGTAATTTATGATTGCTTCCGTTTGCACGAATATGTAGAACAACCTCTTGAGCGTTTGGTTGATGTATTTTAGTAATTCGACCTGTTACTAATTGTTGTAGGTCGGCTGTCATTGAATAAGTAAATAAGCCGTCAAATGCCATGTGAATTCCTCTTTCCAACGATATAAGCATCCTTGGTCTTTCGTATTTATTATTTTAATGGTGTATTAGCTTTGCACTCTAAATTTCGTGTAGTAGTCACTGCTATAGAGTAGCAGGCTTTTCTACCATGTTGTGTGGTTGATTTCCGTTCCAGCTTGCCGCTACGCTTTCGCGCAGAGCAGAGCTTCCTGGGGGCGTCCGATGAGCCGCTTCACTCGCGTTCCTCTATCGCCGATCCCTGAGGAGTCGCCTGTTCTTCACTTTAATCAACTTCTAGACATGGCATACATTTTAACAAATGCCATTCTAAGCTTTGCTAATGAGTTTTTTCTTATGTTTATCATAGCATTTTTTAGGTGAATATTAAAATATAGCTTCAATTGTGGTAGAATTAGCTTTTGCTCTATCTTCATTCAGCAGAAAATTCTCACCTCTGAAGGCGGTGAGATGAATGCGGATGTGGTTCCTTTTCAGTGAAAGTCCAAACACCTGTAGCTGGCGCTTCGCTTTCGCTACAAAAAAACACTTGCTGAATGAAGATAGAGCCTCCGGCGGATGTCACGGATATTGAAAGGAATGAATAAAGGATGTTAGCCTAAAACCTTCGCATCCTGCGAAAACGGCTAACTGACCTGCGTCGTGCAGGCCTGGGCACAATTCAAAATACGGACGCATTGTTTATCTGTGCGAAAGCGAAGCGACAGCAACAATTGCGCCAAGGCGAAATTGATCTATTTTTTTACGTCATAAATGACAGAGCTTATGTTATAATAATCCCAGTATGCAAAGAAGGGTGTGACGAACCTTGGTGCGTAGTATGACTGGTTTTGGCAGAGGTGTCACAACAACAAGAGACTTTCAATTAACAGTAGAAATGCGCTCGGTCAACCATCGATTTTTAGAAATTAATGCGAAATTCCCGAAAGAATGGCTTGAAGCAGAAATTTTCGCAAAGAAATTAATTTCGAAAGCTTTGTCACGTGGCAAAATTGATGTGATGGTTTATGTTAAGGACTTAGATAACGTCGAGCAATCTATTGAAATTAATTGGTCATTAATTGAAGCGTATCGTAAGGCAAAAGAGCAATTAGCAAATAAAGTACCACTAGAAGAAAAATGGACGATGCAAGAGCTACTATCGCTTGAACAAGCGCTTGTACAGGAAAAGCCACAGCTTACACCTGAGGATTTACTTTGTGTTGTTGAAAAGGCTATTATGCAAGCACTGGAACAGCTCATTCAAATGCGTGAGCGTGAAGGGCAAGAATTGCATGATGTTGTTGTACAATATAAAGAACAGTTAAAAGAACAAGTGAACCAGATTCGTTCTTGTGCTTCCCTAGCTGTAGAAAAATATCGTACCCGATTATTGGAACGAGTTACTGAAGTGGCGAACGGAGCATTGTTAGAAGATCGCCTACTTGCCGAAGTAGCGATATTTGCAGAACGTGTGGACATCACCGAAGAATTGGACCGATTAGATAGTCACTTTAATCAACTAGAAGAAACATTACAAGAAACGATTTCGGTTGGCCGTAAATTAGACTTTTTAATGCAGGAAATACACCGCGAGATCAATACGATTGGGTCAAAAAATCAATCAACAGAGGCGGCCATTGCGGTAGTTCAGGCGAAAACAATTTTAGAAAAGATGCGCGAGCAAGTTCAAAATATCGAATAGCTTGCATGTATCTGTTATAAATTAAGGGAGATATAGAGAATAAATGATAAAAGAACGTGGATTATTAATTGTTCTGTCTGGCCCATCTGGTGTAGGTAAAGGGACAGTGCGAAAAGAATTATTTTCTCAGCCGAATACGAATTATGAGTATTCCATCTCGATGACAACACGAAATCCTCGCGAAGGTGAAGTAGATGGTGTAGACTATTTTTTCAAGAAGCGTGAAGAATTTGAAACGTTGATTGAACAGGGTGGCTTATTGGAGCATGCTGAATTTGTAGGGAATTATTACGGAACACCGTTAGCCTACGTAAATGAAACACTGGATGCAGGGCGTGATGTGTTTTTGGAAATCGAAGTGCAAGGTGCTGCACAAATCCGCCAAAAGGCACCAGATGCCTTATTTATTTTCTTAGCCCCACCAAGCTTAACGGAATTAAAGGACCGTTTAGTTGGTCGTGGGACGGAAACAGCAGAGGTTATTGCAAAACGTATAGCAACTGCAAGTGAAGAGCTTGAGATGATGAGCCTTTATGATTACGTAGTTGAAAATGATGAAGTGACAAATGCTTGTGATCGTATAAATGCGATTATTAAAGCCGAGCATTGTCGTAGAGAACGTGTTGAAAAAAGATATTTGTCAATGTTGAGAGGAGAATAAATCTATGTTATACCCATCAGTAGATACATTAAAAAAAGAAATCGATTCAAAATACTCGTTAGTGAGTTTAGCATCTAAACGTGCTCGTCAAATGCAAGAGGAACAAGACACTGAACGTTTACACAAGTATGTTTCTCATAAGTACGTAGGGAAAGCACTTGAAGAAGTAGCGGCAGGTGTACTTACGAAGGTATCACAGGATGAGTCAACTGTGTACGAAGACGAAATCTAACATTAATGTAAATAAGCTTTTGCGAAAATGTTAACGTCTGCAGTGGATTTTTGATTATACAGAATGCCGAGAGCTCCCGAGGAATTTTCCTTTGGGAGCTTATCATTTGAAAGGACGATTGTGCATGAATAAAAATATTTTACTTTGTGTTTCAGGTGGTATAGCGGTTTATAAGGCTGTCGCTCTAGTTAGCAAGCTATCTCAGGCTGGGGCAAATGTAAAGGTCATCATGACAGCATCAGCAAGACAATTTGTAAATCCATTGAGCTTTCAAGTTATGTCCAAAAATGATGTTTTTTTCGATACTTTTGATGAAAAGGATTCAAGTGTTATTGCCCATATTGATTTGGCAGATTGGGCAGATTTAATTTTAGTTGCACCAGCTACTGCAAATGTTATAGGGAAGCTGGCAAATGGAATTGCGGACGATATGGTAACGACGACCTTGCTTGCAGCAACTGCTCCTGTATGGCTTGCACCTGCGATGAATGTACATATGTATGACCATCCAGCGGTAAAACGGAATTTGGCTCAGCTACAATCTGATGGCTATCAATTTATTGAGCCTTCAGAAGGATTTTTGGCATGTGGCTATGTTGGTAAAGGTCGTTTAGAAGAACCTGAAAAAATAACAGCAATCGTTCAAGATTTTTTTTCAGAGAAAGCAAAGCCGTTAGCTAGTAAAACAGTAGTGGTCACAGCTGGAGCGTTTTATGTACCATTAGATGAGCGTCATGTTATTAGCACACAGTCGAATAGTAGAATTGGACAGGCGATAGCTAAAGAGGCACTAGCACTTGGAGCAAATGTAATCCTACTAGATGAGAAAGCAACAAGCGTGTATAAGCTTTTTGAACAGCTTGAGGAGTATAAAAAACAATATCCATCCGCATTTTTTATCCATGCAGCAAATACGCCTACAACTGAAGAGGCACCGATATTATCCGTAGAAGGAATGACCGCAATAACTTTTGGACAAAAGGTTATAGGTGAACCGATGGTAACAATTATGTCAGACAAGTGGATTGATTTTAGTGACACGGCAGAAGTAAATGGTCAAATGTGGGATGCGACAGATGCCAAGCAATTTGCCCAAGCATTTTGGACATATATATTACAGGGTGAGAGGCAATGAGTTTTTTGATTGCAGAAGTTATAGTGGATGTTTCGACTTACCATGTAGATCGTCCGTTTGACTATGAAGTTCCTACAGAATGGGCACATGTTATAGAGATGGGCTGTCGTGTAAAAGTACCGTTTGGGCCAAGAAATGTTCTCGGCTTTGTAGTCGGATTAAAAAATGAAACAGATGTACCATCTAACAAAATAAAGTCTATTGCACAAATTTTAGATATTGAGCCTGTATTGACCGAAGAAATGCTGTTAATGGCTAAATGGCTGAAAAACGAAACGATTTGCTATGAAATTGATGCCTTACAGGTTATGCTTCCGTCAGCGCTTCGGGCGAAGTATGAAAAAATCATCACGCTACAAGCGGAAAAAGATGTTTTACCAGATGAGGTTAATGCTATTTTTGGCAAGCGACAACAGGTTAATTTCAAAGAATTCGAACGTGCTGAATTACTTCCTTTATTAAAGCAGCTTATAACTGATAAAATCGTAAAAATTGAAAATGTTGTGAAGCAGCAAGGAAATGTAAAAGAAGTGCGTATGGTCAAAATTTCCGATCTTCAGCAAGATATCGACAAGGCTATGGAAGGTGCAACGAGAGCAGCCAAACAGCGCCAGTTGATTGAATGGATGGGCAAACACCTTGGAGAGGTTCTTTTGCCGCAAAAAATCTACGAGGAAACAGGTGCATCTTCCACGGTATTACAGTCAGTTATCGAAAAAGGAGCCGCCCACTTTATACAAGAAGAGGTGTATCGAGATCCCTTTACGAAGGAGGTTTCTCGTACTCAATCTTTACAATTGACGGAAGAGCAGCACATAGCATTAAAGGCTATTACTGGATCGATGGAAGAACAAACTGCGAAAACTTTTTTACTACACGGCGTTACCGGGAGTGGTAAAACGGAGATTTATTTGCAAGCAATTCAAAAGGTGTTAGATGAAGGTAAGGAAGCCATTATGCTAGTACCTGAAATATCATTAACACCTCAAATGACAGAGCGTTTTCGTAGTCGTTTTGGTGAGATGGTAGCTGTCATGCATAGTGGCTTATCTGTCGGTGAAAAGTATGATGAATGGCGTAAAATTCAACAAGGTAAGGTAAGCGTTGTTGTTGGAGCTCGTTCGGCAATTTTTGCACCTTTTACAAATATAGGTCTTATCATTTTAGATGAAGAGCATGAAACAACATACAAGCAAGAAGATTCCCCACGTTATCACGCTAGAGATGTGGCAATATGGCGAAGTGAATTTTACAAATGTCCTGTTATTTTAGGCAGTGCAACGCCTGGACTGGAATCATTTGCGAGAGCAAAGAAGGGCGTGTATGGATTGCTATCATTAAAACAACGTGCTTTGCATCAAGCATTACCGACAGTTTTTATTGCGGATATGCGAGAGGAGCTTCAAAATGGAAATCGTTCCATGTTTTCCGAGCAACTTGTTGATGCAATACGTGTAAGACTAGAGAAAAATGAACAGATGGTCATGTTTTTAAATCGTCGTGGCTATTCTTCTTTTGTGCTTTGTCGTGATTGTGGAACGGTTGTACAATGTCCGAACTGTGACATCTCGTTAACATATCATCGGACAACAGAGAAATTAAAATGTCATTATTGCGGTTATGACGAGCGTGTTCCTCAAATATGTCCACAATGCCAGAGTGAGCATATACGTTATTTTGGAACGGGAACGCAAAAAGTCGAGGAAGAAATTTATAAGCTATTTCCTGAGGCAAGGGTTCTCCGAATGGATGTTGATACAACCAAGCAAAAAGGTGCACATGAAGAAATTTTGCAGGCGTTTGGGGAAGGACAGGCAGATATTTTATTAGGTACGCAAATGATTGCTAAAGGTCTTGATTTTCCTAATATTACGCTTGTTGGTGTACTTAGTGCTGATACATCTCTGCATCTGCCCGATTACCGTGCAGCAGAGCGTACATTCCAGCTATTAACGCAGGTTAGTGGTAGAGCGGGACGTCATGATAAGCATGGTGAGGTTATTATTCAATCGTATACACCAGAGCATTATGCAATTGAGTTGGCAAAAATTCAAGATTACGAACAGTTTTACGAACGTGAAATGTTTTTACGTCGTCGCTCTAGCTATCCACCGTATTATTATGTAGCGCTTGTTCAAATATCTCATGAAGATGTCATGATGGCTGCAGAGTATGCTGGACGTGCGGCAGATTGGCTAAAGGGAAATTTATCAGACCGAGTTGCCATTATAGGTCCAACGACTGCTAGCATCAGCCGTCTCCAAAATAGATATCGTTATCAATGTTTGATAAAATATAAAATTGAACCAAATCTCATTCCAGTATTACAACGGCTTCTTGCCATGTATCGCTCGGAATGGATAAAACAGGGTATTTTAATGACGGTAGATTT
This sequence comes from Lysinibacillus sp. EB271-A1-10B, assembly GCF_058791335.1. Classification (NCBI taxonomy): domain Bacteria; kingdom Bacillati; phylum Bacillota; class Bacilli; order Caryophanales; family Bacillaceae; genus Lysinibacillus; species Lysinibacillus sp. EB271-A1-10B. Next base: position 264,055 of record NZ_JBYTDL010000001.1, on the reverse strand, counting down.
AGATCCGTCAACTATATAAAATGATTCAAAATCGCCTAAATTTGAGCATAGCTTTTTGTTGAAACGTATGTCATGGGGATAAGTTGAGTGGAGGCTGGGCGACTCCTCGGGGATTAGCGATAGAGGAACGGAGGCTAAGAGCATCACATCCTGTGATAACGCCTCCGTGACCAACATCCTGCTGCCGCCGCTACGTTAGCACTACGCTTTCGCGCAAAAAACATCTGTCGGCCCGAGACCCTGCAACGAAGCGAAGCGGCAGCAACAAAGCGCCTAGCCGGAACGGAAATCAACCCCACATTATGATGTAGCGTTACAATTAGATAAAGAATAAGCCTTAAATATAGAAATGAGGAACATAACATGGCAATTAAAAAAGTTGTAGAACATCCAGCAAAGGTATTATCAACACCATGCGCGGAAGTAACAGAAATTAATGAAGAAATTATTACATTACTAGATGATTTATATGACACAATGGTTGAATACGATGGCGTTGGTATTGCAGCACCTCAAATAAATGTAGGATTACGTGTTGCAATTGTCGAGCTTGGCGAAGAACGAGATGTTTTAGAAATGATTAATCCAACTGTTATTGAAACGGATGGAGCTGAAGTAGATATTGAAGGCTGCTTAAGCTTCCCGGGATTATACGGTGAAGTTGAACGACCTGATTATGTGAAGATTGAAGCATGTGATCGTGAAGGGCGTGTATATGAGTTAGAAGCAGGAGGCTTTGATGCACGAGCAATTTTACATGAAATCGACCATTTAGATGGCGTGCTATTTGATTCGAAAATTAAACGCATTTTAACTGAAGAAGAGCTTGAAGCAATGTACGCTGAAGAGGAGGAATAATATGACTTCAATTATTTTTATGGGGACACCTGATTTCTCCGCGCCAATTTTGCGTATGCTACATCATGAAGGTTTTGATATTAAAGCTGTAGTTACACAACCAGATCGTCCAGTTGGGCGCAAGCGTGTGTTAACACCACCTCCTGTAAAAGCAGCAGCGATGGAGTTAGGTTTACCTGTTATTCAGCCTGAAAAGCTACGTGGTTCTGAAGAATTACAGCAAATTATTGATTTACAGCCAGACCTAGTCGTAACAGCTGCTTTTGGGCAAATTTTACCGAAAGAATTGCTAGATGCACCACCGCTTGGTTGTATTAATGTCCATGCGTCACTTTTACCGAAGTATCGTGGTGGGGCACCTATTCACCAAGCGGTTATTGATGGTGAAAAAGAAACAGGTGTAACGATTATGTATATGGCGCAAAAGCTAGATGCTGGTGATATCATTTCCCAAAAGGCTATCCCAATTGAACAGGAAGATCATACAGGTGGACTATTTGATAAACTAAGTGCTGTAGGCTCTGATTTATTAAAAGCTACACTTCCTTCTATTATAAATGGAACAAATAACCGTACAGTGCAAGATGAAGCACAAGTAACCTTTGCAAGCAATATTTCACGTGAGCAAGAACGTATCGATTGGACAAAGGATGCTACTACTTTATACAATCAAGTGCGTGGTCTTCACCCGTGGCCAGTTGCCTATACAACATTTGAAGATGGCAACTTTAAAATTTGGTGGGCACAGGTTGGTAACTCAAAGCATGATACTGTTCCTGGCACAGTCGTTGCGATTTCAAAGGATCATTTTGAAGTTGCTTCAGGAAATGGTACAACACTTGCCCTGTATGATGTACAACCAGCTGGTAAAAAACGTATGACAGCAGAGGATTATTTACGTGGTACAGGTTCTAAATTACAGATTGGGGACCAATTTAAATGAGTAAAAAAAGTGTAGTAATTTGGGATGGAAATGTGCGTGACGCCGCACTTTCTATTCTGTTAGCAGTAGATAAAAATCAAGCCTATAGTAATTTGCTTTTAAACGAAACGATTAAGCGACATAAAATTGAAGCGAAGGATCGTGCGCTTTTAACAGAAATTACGTATGGCACTCTCCAATATAAAATGACACTTGATTACTATTTAGAGCCATTTATTCGTGGTTCAGTTGATCATTGGGTGCGCTGGCTTTTACGTTTATCTTTATATCAAATGCATTATTTAACACGTATACCACCTCATGCTGCGGTGAATGAGGCTGTCGAAATTGCTAAGCGTCGAGGTCACAAAGGGATAGCTTCAATGGTCAATGGTATTTTACGATCTATTTTACGTCAAGGTGTAGCTTCTACTGATGACATTAAAGATCCGATTGAGCGCCTTGCTATTGAAACGAGTCATCCGGAGTGGTTAGTACAACGCTTTGCCGATAACTATGGTATTGAAGTAGCGGCTCAAATGTTACATGAAAATAATATACCTCCAGTGCAAACTGTCCGTGTAAATACGACGAAAGCAAGCGTCGATCAAGCGATTGCCAGTATAGAAGCGGAAGGTTTAACAGCGAAAAAAAGCGATCTAATGCCTGAATGCTTACATGTAACAAATGGTCAGCCAGCTAGAACAAAGGCTTTCCAAGAAGGGCTTATTACTATTCAGGATGAAAGCTCCATGATTCCAGCAAATGTGTTAAATCCATCTCCTGGCATGCGCGTTTTAGATATGTGTGCAGCGCCGGGTGGAAAAACTACACATATAGCTGAGATTATGAAGAATGAAGGTTCGATTTTAGCGACCGACCTTCACCCTCATAAATTAGATTTAATCGACCATAATACGGATCGTCTAGGGATTGATATAGTAGAGACTGCTCCTATTGACGGACGTAAGGCACCGGATTTTCTACAACTAGAATCATACGACGCTATTTTAGTCGATGCCCCTTGTAGTGGTTTAGGTGTTATGCGCCGCAAGCCAGATATTAAATATACAAAACGTGAAGAAGATTTAGAAAACCTTCAAAAAATACAATTGGCGCTATTAGATGCTGCAACAAAAGTATTGAAAATAGATGGCAAGCTTGTGTACAGTACATGTACAGTAGATAAAAGAGAGAATGAAGGTACTGTAGAGGCCTTTTTATCAACGCATCCAGAAATGGAAGCTATACAACTAGAATCTTTACCAACAAAATTAGCGGAAAAGCAAGCAAATGGCATGCTTCAAGTCTTTCCACAAGACTTTGGCAGTGACGGTTTCTTCGTTGCCGCCTTTCGTAAAAAAGGAGAATCCAACTAATGGTGGATCAAGAGAAATTTAATGAGCGTATAAGCGACTTAGTTGAAGAAGCAGAAGACAAGCCTGTTCGACGCGCAAAAAAAGAAAAACCAAATTTAAAGGAATCGGTATACTCATTACAGCCGAAACAACTAGAAGAATGGTTAAAGGAAAATGGTGAAAAACCGTTCCGTGCAGCACAAATTTTTGATTGGCTTTATAATAAACGCGTTAAAACGTTTGAAGAGATGTCTAACCTTTCAAAAGGATTACGTGACAAGCTTGAAGCAAGTTTTTCATTAACGACATTATCAACAATTATTAAACAGGAATCTAAAGATGGTACAATCAAGTTTTTATTCCAATTACAAGACGGCTATTCTATTGAAACTGTATTAATGCGTCATGAATATGGGAACTCTGTTTGTGTAACAACACAAGTAGGCTGCCGAATTGGCTGTACGTTTTGTGCCTCAACTTTAGGTGGTTTAAAGCGACACTTATTAGCAGGGGAAATCGTGGAGCAAGTTGTAAAAGTACAGCAGACTTTAGATGAAGTGGACCAACGTGTATCACATATCGTCATTATGGGTATTGGAGAACCTTTCGATAATTATGATGCGATGATGAACTTCTTAAAAGTCATCAACCATGAAAAAGGGTTAAACATTGGTGCTCGTCACATCACTGTATCAACATCAGGAATAGTTCCGAAAATTTATGAATTTGCTGATGAACAGCTACAAATTAACTTTGCGGTTTCCTTACACGCACCAAACCAAGAGGATCGTCAAAAACTTATGCCAATTGCACGTGCTTATAAGTTAGATGAATTAATGGAAGCCGTTCAATACTATACTAAAAAAACAGGCAGACGTGTTACTTTTGAGTATGGTTTAATGTCTGGTGAAAATGATTCAGTTGAAATTGCAGAAGAATTATCTGCTTTAATAAAAGGAATTAAATGCCACGTGAACTTAATTCCTGTAAACTATGTACCAGAACGTGATTATGTTCGTACATCTCGAAGTCAAATTTTTGCCTTTGAAAAAACATTAAAGAAGAATGGTATTAACGTAACGATCCGCCGAGAGCAAGGTGCTGATATTGCAGCAGCGTGTGGTCAATTACGTGCGCAAGAGAGATCTGAAGAGACGAGGTGACCAGTGTTGGAATACACAGTCGAAAGTGATATTGGGTTAAAACGGGCAATTAATGAAGACCGTGCGGGATTTTTTAATCGTCAAGACGGGTTTGCACTAGCACTTGTAGCGGACGGCATGGGTGGTCATAATGCTGGCGATGTAGCGAGTGATATGGCGATGAAACAGATGGAAACCGTTTTTTTACAGGCAGAGGCACATCATTTTGCGTCAACAACATCAAAAAAAGAGTGGTTATTACAAGCAGTCAAGCAATTGAATAAAAGTATATATGACTATTCTTTATCACATGAAGACTGTAAAGGAATGGGCACGACGTTTATTGCAGTGTTAATTGAAAAAAATCATTGCTTTATCGCACATGTTGGTGATAGTCGTGTGTATTATTTCTTTGAGGATGGTGCACAACAAATAACAAGAGATCACTCCTATGTAAATGTTCTGGTTGAAAATGGTGAAATTAGTGAAGAGGAAGCGTTAACGCATCCTAAGAAAAATTTCATCTTAAAAGCTGTTGGTACAGAAGAAACAATTGAACCAGACTTTTATGAAGTTGATTTAGCATCAGAATCGTATTTACTCATTTGCTCTGACGGTTTAAGTAATAAACTTACAGTGTATGAAATGGCATCAATTATTACGTATCCAGATTCAGTAGAAGAAAAAGGACGAAAACTTGTGGAATTAGCAAATGCAAGCGGGGGGGAAGACAACATCTCCCTCGTGCTACTCACAAGGCAAGATGAGGAGGTGTAAGTATGCTTGTAGGTAAACGAATTAGTGACCGCTATAAAATTATAGGTCTTATTGGTGGCGGTGGTATGTCTAATGTTTATTTAGCGCATGACATGATTTTAAACCGTGATGTAGCGATCAAAATATTGCGCTATGATTTTACCAATGAGGATGAATTGTATCGCCGTTTCCAACGTGAAGCACTTTCTGCTACAAGCCTTACACATCCGAATATCGTTAGTGTTTATGATGTAGGTGATGATGGTGATCTACATTATATAGTGATGGAGTATGTCCAAGGAAAAACATTAAAGCAGTACATACAGGAATTTGCACCAATTTCTCCTGCCAGATGTGTGCATATTATGAAGCAGTTAACGTCAGCAATTGCCAATGCCCATGAAAATCATATTATCCACCGTGACATTAAACCTCAAAATATTTTAATGGATGCGGAAGGGAATGTGAAAATAACTGATTTTGGTATAGCGATGACGCTTAGTGCAACATCATTTACACAAACGAACTCCGTGCTTGGAACAGTGCATTATTTATCACCGGAGCAGGCTCGTGGTGGTACGGCAACAAACCGATCTGATATTTATGCACTTGGCATCGTTTTATATGAATTGTTAACGGGGGAATTGCCATTTTCAGGCGAGTCAGCTATTTCTATCGCGCTTAAACATTTACAATCAGAGACGCCATCAGTTCGTGCCTTTGATGCTACAATTCCACAAAGTGTGGAAAATGTTGTGCTAAAAGCTACAGCAAAGGATGCTTCTCACCGTTATTCGACTGTAGAGGAAATGCAAGCAGATTTAGAAACAGTTTTATCGCCGAATCGTATGAATGAACCGAAGTTTGTTATACCGGTAGATAATGATGTGACAAAGGCTATTCCGATTATAAAAGAACCAATTGCACGTCAAGACGAAGATTTAATGCAGACAAGGGCAATCGAACCAATTCTACATTCAACGCCGAAACCCGAAGCGAAGAAGCCTGTTGAAAAAACAGTACCTGTAAAGAAAAAGAAAAAGAAAAAATGGCCAATAGTTGTTGCTGGGTTAGCAATAGTAGCCATCGCCATTTTCCTATTCGTTTTTTTTGGAACAGATGCATTTAACCCAAAAAAGATACCTGTACCTAGTGTTGCTAATATGACAGTTGAAGAAGCTACTAAGAAATTAGAGGCTGAAGGCTTTACGGTTGGTCAGTCGCCGCAGGAGCGTTATGACGAGGACGTCGAAAAGGATAAGGTTATAGAAACTGACCCTACAGAGGGTACGGAGCGTGTAAAAGGCACAGAAGTAGACTTAATCGTGAGTCTTGGGATAGAAACGACGAAAGTGGAAGATTATAGAGGCCAGCAAATCAGCCAAGTTCAATCAATGCTAAAGGATAAATTTTTAGATTCTGAAGTTAGCTATGTGAATTCAAAAGAGCCTGAAGGACGAATTATTGAACAAGAGCCAGCACCACAAGAAGAGGTAGTCGCTAAGAATACGATAATGAAATTTACGGTAAGCGCAGGTGTAAAAATGATCACCGTAGATGATGTTGTGAATTACACTAAAGCTCAAATGGATGAGTATGTAAGAAGAGAAGGCTTGACATGGCGTATTGTTCGTGAAGAAAATGATGATACAATACCAGCTGGAAGTGTTAAATCACAATTGACAAGAGCAGGAACGCAGGTTGAAGCAGGCACTGCAATCCCTGTTATTTTAAGTAAAGGACCTGCAGCAAGGCCTGATAAAACTTGGGTGAAAACTGTGAAAATTGAATATAAACCAAATGAGGAAGGTTTAGAGCAAACTATTCGAATTGATATTCAAGATAAAAACCATAAAACGTTAACAACAGTTGAAACATTTACTATTACGGCTGATCAAGAGCACCGAATCCAGCTTGTTATTGCAGATGGTCAGGATGCAGCCTATAAAATTATTCGTGATTCAGAAATTATTGCTGAAGAAACATTCAACTACGATGATGTCAAATAAGGGGGAATTGGATGGCGCAAGGCCAAATTCGTAAAGCATTAAGCGGTTATTACTATGTATATGATGGAGAAGAACTAATTCAATGTCGAGGACGTGGGGTATTTCGCAATCGTGGGGAATCCCCACTCGTTGGCGACATCGTAGAATATACTCTAGAAACAAAAGGCTCGGACGGTACTATTCAAAAAATTATGGAACGCCAAAATGAATTAGTACGTCCCCCTATAGCCAATATTGATCAAGGCATTCTTGTGTTTTCTGTAAAAGAACCTAATTTTAATACAATTTTACTCGATCGTTTCTTAGTTGTTTTAGAGTCATTTCATGTTCATCCGATTATTTGTTTAACAAAGATGGATCTGCTAGAAGACCATGGACGTGAGGAATTGCAAGGCTATATAGCAGATTATGAGCGTATGGGTTATACCGTGCTACAAACCTATAAGGGTGAGGAAGAATTAGTTGAACGTCTACAACCTATTTTAAAGGAGAAAACCTCCGTATTAGCAGGGCAATCTGGAGTTGGAAAATCTACACTACTAAATACATTGATTCCAGATTTAAATTTAAAAACAGGCATTATTTCACAAAGCTTAGGGCGTGGTAAACATACAACTCGCCATGTTGAACTAATCGAAGTATGTGACGGTTTATTAGCAGATACTCCAGGATTTAGTTCATTTGATTTTGATGAAATAGAAAAAGAAGAATTAGGCGCATGTTTCCCCGAAATGGCCCGTATGGCAGATGATTGTAAATTTAGAGGCTGTTTACACTTGAAGGAACCGAAATGTGCAGTAAAAGCAGCGGTGGAGACGGGGGAAATTCGTGACTACCGCTATAAACACTACGAACAATTTTTACAAGAAATTATGGATCGAAAGCCGAGGTATTAATGATGATACAAATAGCACCATCAATTTTAGCAGCCAGCTTTGCTAAATTAGGAGAAGAAGTTAAGGAAGTAGAAAAAGCAGGTGCACAGCTTATTCATATCGATGTTATGGATGGTCATTTTGTGCCAAATATTTCATTTGGCTCTATCGTATTAGATGCCATTCGTCCTTTAACGGATTTACCGTTAGATGTACATTTAATGATCGAAAATCCTGATCAGTATATTGAACAATTCGCCAAAGCCGGGGCCGACTATATTACGGTGCATGTAGAAGCTTGCCGCCATTTACACCGTACAATCCAATTAATTCGTTCATTTGGAGTCAAACCGGGTGTTGTATTAAATCCACATACACCAATAGAATCCATTCAACACATATTAGAGGATATTGATATGGTGTTGTTCATGACTGTGAATCCAGGGTTTGGTGGGCAAAAATTCATTCATTCTGTAGTGCCAAAAATTGAAGCGTTAGCAGCTATTATTAAAGAACGTAATCTTGATATTGCTATTGAAATCGATGGTGGAATTAATGCAGAGACTATTGTTCCTTGTGCAAAAGCAGGAGCAACTATTTTTGTAGCTGGTTCAGCAATTTATAGTAAAGAAGATCGTACAGCGGCACTTCAAGAAATTTTAGCTGCTGGTGAGGCAGCGATTCAAGGATGACCAAAGTCGTTGTTTGTGCAGGTGGACCAAAAGAGGAACTCTGTTCATTTAGTCCGTTTAAAGAGCAAAGTGATGTATTATTTATCGGAGCTGATCGAGGAGCGCTATATTTAATCGAGCAAGGCATCACACCACATGCCATAGTAGGAGATTTTGACTCTTTATCAAAAGAGGAATACGAACTGGTGATGGCACATACAAATGATAGACAACGATTCCAAGAAGAAAAAGATGAAACAGATACGGACTTAGCGTTATTAAAAGCCTTGACCTATACACCACTAGAAATTGTTCTTACAGGTGTTACGGGTGGACGTTTAGATCATTATGAGGCGGCAGTTCGTTCGATTTATCGTTTACAAAAAGAGTATCCGCACGTAGTATTGAAGATTATTAATCATGCAAATATGTTGCAATTTTTAATGCCAGGCAAGCACATCATAGAAGCAGATAAGCAATATCGTTATTTATCTTTCTTTGCACATGAAGAGCCGATTAAAGATGTGACATTAAGGCAAGTAAAATATGAAACAACAAATGAAGAAATTTCTCTTGGTACATCCCGCTTTACAAGTAATGAAATAATAGGTAATTCAGGGTCTATATCTTTCTCACAAGGCATATGTTTAATGATAAGAAGCATAGATTAGCGTAAGGGGGAGAGAGTCCTGAAAGTATATACATTCCAGCTGCCGAAATTTGTAAGCAGTATTACGCGTACGTGTATCAACATTTTCAAAAAAGATAAGAAAGTAAAAAAATCCGACTAATACTAGTCGGATTTTTTACTGTTTTAGAAAAATAAATGTGCCATGAAATTAATTGGGAATGTGAAAAATATGGTTCTTCGGCAAAGCGAGGGACTGATTTCCGTTCCTCTATCGCTGATCCCCAAGGAGTCGCCCAGTCGTAACGAAGATCAACCACTTCACATAGTATGTATCTTCTAGCATGTCACTTTATAATGATAAAACAAAACATCAAAAGTAACTGTATTATGTGCGAAAGCGAAGCGACAGTAACAATAGATGGACAATCTCATTGCTGCCAGAAGTTTTTCTGTATAAAATGTTCCTCATAAAACTGATAAAAGTTGAAGATTCTTATTTTCTACAGATAATAAGCTTATTTGTTGAGCTGGACAGCTAAATATAAGGCTGTTTTTCGAAAAGATTGTTGCTATTTATGCAAGAAGTAACTGTTTCTAGTTGTAAAATTGTTCAAAAGTAAGGTGGAAAGGAGAAAGGATGCAAAAAACTTTTAATAAGTTAGATAAGATCCAAATCGTTATTGCTATCGTCGCATTACTTCTAGCTATACTTGGGTTTATTTACGATAATTTAACAGAAACTGCATTCATATTAATAGCAATAAATTTACTTGTTAATCAAATTCGAAGTTTTAGAAAAGACAAAAAATCCATTTTTTCATATTTGATAATAGTGATGGAGATACTAATCATCATCCTTTCAATTCATAAGTTATTGTACTAACTGTGGCTTACTTTACACGTTTTGTAGATTAAATCTGCCTTTTAATTTTAACAGCAACAAACTTTGGGAAAATAGCTATATGTAAAGAGAACCGCTAGCAATTCCGTTTCCTTGTCATTGCTAGCGGCTTAGTCATTTTATTGTATTTATGGTTGGTCAATCCACTAGTAGGATGATTAATTACATCTTTTACATTTAAATAAATATTTACAAAGGCGGTTGGAGCTTGCCTCGTTATTAAGAAAGAAAAAAATCGATTTGCGCCAAATGCGAAATCGATTTTTTGGAAGCGACGATTAAACGCGCTCGATTTTACCTGATTTTAATGCACGAGCAGAAACCCATACACGTTTTGGTTTACCGTCTACTAAGATACGAACTTTTTGAAGGTTAGCACCCCAAGAACGTTTGCTAGCGTTCATAGCGTGGGAACGGTTGTTACCAGTACGAGCTTTACGCCCAGTGATTACACATTGTTTTGGCATGTTGTATTCCCTCCTTACTGTCAATGCTGAAAGATTATTATTTCAGTTCGGTATTTCACATACCATAATAATTTAACATACGATGACGTTCAGTGCAATAGTTTTCACATAACCTTTCAAGAAAAAAACCTTTACAGTCTAAAAACACTTGTTAAATAATGGGTGTAAATTCCTAGTTGAAACAATTATTAGGAGAAAAAATTGGAAGTTTTCAATTATCCCGCCTGGTTTAGAGAAGCCTCTTAATCAGTAGGGGATAAAGAAAACCCACTTCCATCTCGTTTTATTTTCCTCGGTAGCCAAGCTTCATGGAAATACGTTTACCAGTTTCCACTAAACGCTCTGTAAGCGTATTAGTATGTTCTGCTGAAACGTTAAAGCTAACAAAACCTATACTTATCGCACCGACTATTTCATTGAAACCATTTACAATGGATACTGCGATTGAGGATGTTCCAGCTGTTCTTTCCCCATGACTAATGGCAAACCCTTGTAGTCTTATTTGATCAAGCTGTGACTCTAATTCAGAGATTTCTTCATGAGGAATAAGCTGTTCAATAATTTCCCTTGCTTGAGAAATAGGCATTGTGGCTAAAATTGCTTTATTTGCAGCCCCGATATTCATCGGAATACGAATACCTAACTGATCGTAAATTCGAATCGGGTTAGTTGTACTGTCAATTCTTTCAATGATAATTGTATCTAAACCAGCGGGCTTACTTAAATAGACGCTTTCCTCGACTTCTCTTGCTAAACGTTCTAGTTCGGGCCTAATTTTACTAATGTAGTCCATCGTATCATACACTTGTAAGCCAAGTTCCATCCATATTGTACCGAGACGATATTGTTTAGTTTGATCGTCTTGTTCAATCATTCCCTCTTTAATCATCGCTTTTAAAATTCTATGTAGTGTGCTAAGTGGTAAATTGCATTTTGCCGAAAGCTCTGAAATGGACAAACTGTTTTCATTTGCTTCAGAAGCCAAAACTTTAGCGATTGTCATAGCTCGTTCTAATAATTGCATTCATACCCCACCTCTCTTTCATTTATTTTATTTTTATTCATTGTCTACGTCTAGCTACATAATCGTGGATATTTGTTTTGTTCCCTTTGAAAAGAACGAATATATAAATTTTTCTAAATATATTGACATTATACCTTAAAGCACATATATTTTTCATATAAACTTTCCTCTTAACGGAAACGTTTTCCACTACGCGGAAAAGAGGTGAAAGGAATGCAATATTGTTCATCAATGTATGCACCTTTGAGACACGTAATAGTAAAACATCCAAAAGATGCTTTCCGAAACCAAGAATATCTTAGCGATGAATGGAAAACATTTAACTACTTATCGGAACCTAGCTATAATGAGGCTCTTAAAGAATATGCACAATTTATGAGCATTCTAGAAAAGTATGTTGAAAAAATTGATTTTTTACCAGAATCAGATGAAGTAGGGCTTGATTCGCTGTATGCGCATGATCCTGTAAAATTCACACCAAATGGTGCTATTATCTTAAAATCCGGCAAAAAATCAAGACAGCCAGAAGCAGCTGTTTATAAAGAGTTTTTAAAGGAAAAGGGTATTCCGGTTATCGGAGAATTGACTGGAGAGGCTGTATCAGATGGTGGCGATATTGTTTGGCTTGATGATCGTACACTTGTTGTAGGTCGAGGCTATCGAACGAATGATGAAGCTATTCGTCAGCTAAAAGACATGACGAAGGATTTTGTTGATGAATTCATTGTTGTGCAACTACCCCATGATTTAGGTGAAGCAGAATGTTTACACTTAATGTCTTTCATTAGTATGGTAGATAAGGATTTAGCGGTTGTACATTCACGATTAATGCCAGTTTTCTTTCGTCAGCTTCTAATCGACCGAGGTATTCAATTAATTGAGGTCCTGAAAGATGAATATGATGCGCTAGGCTGTAACGTTCTAGCACTTGCGCCTAGAGTATGTATTGTCCCAATTGGAAATCCAATGACCAAGCAACAATTACTTCATGCAGGTGTAACAGTTTATGAATACAAAGGAAATGAAATTTCGATAAAAGGGACAGGTGGACCAACATGTTTAACCTGCCCAGTAGTAAGAGAAAAAAGGGAGATGAAGTAAAATGTTTAAAAATGTAATTGTAAAAAACCCAGGAAATAATTATGTAAATGGTTTAACGACTAGCGACTTAGGAAAACCAATTTTAGAAAAATTATTTGAACAGCATGAAAAATATGTTGAGGCCTTAAAAAGATGTGGAGTGGAGGTTACACAGCTTCGAGCGAATGAAGCCTTTCCAGATTCAACATTCGTAGAGGATACGGCTGTTTTAACATCTGAATTTGCCATTATTTCAAATCCAGGGGCTGAAGCTCGTAATCGTGAGATTGAGGAGATCGTACCTGTAGTTCAAAAGTTCTATGAAAAATTATATTATATCGATGGCCCAGGAACACTTGATGGCGGAGATGTATTGCAGGCAGAAAAGAAATTTTATGTCGGCATCTCTGATCGTACAAATGAAGAAGGGGCTCGACAATTTAAAGAAATCGTAGAAAAAGAAGGCTATGAGGCAACGATTGTTCCGCTAAAAGAATTTTTCCATTTAAAGACGGGCATCGCGTATGTTGGAGAAAATCGTATGGTAGTAGCAGGGGAGTTTATCGATCATCCTGCATTCGAATCCTATGAAAAAATTATTATTCCAAAAGAAGATGAGTATTCTGCAAACTGTATTCAAGTAAATGATTATGTCATTATTCCAGCAGGCTATCCAGAAACAAATCGTAAATTAAATGATATAGGCTACCAAACAATTGAGCTTGAAATGTCGGAATTTAGAAAACATGATGGTGGGCTAAGTTGTTTGTCATTACGTTTTTAGTTCAATAAAAAAATACCCAATCAATATCAATTATGACTTAGCATAATTCCATGACACCCGCTGAAAGAAGTCAAATAGGATAAATTGATTGGGTACTTTAGTAGAGTTGATATCAGAATATTCGATATATTGATTACAACTAGAGAGTGGGGATGGATGATGAGTAAAGGAGAACAACGGCAAGATCATCAATTAAAACGTTCAATGAAGAGTCGTCATTTATTAATGCTATCGCTCGGAGGAGTTATTGGAACAGGGCTATTTTTAAATGTTGGCTTTACAATTAATCAGGCAGGTCCTGGAGGGGCATTAATTGGTTATTTATTTGGTGGCTTAATATTGTACATGGTTATGAATTGTCTTGGAGAATTAGCGGTTTATATGCCTGTAACGGGTTCTTTCCAAACCTATGCAACACGTTTTATCAGTCCTTCAGCAGGATTTTCTTTAGGATGGATGTATTTTGTCGGCTCAGCTGCCACAGCAGGGGTGGAATTTACAGCAGCGGGAATTTTGATGCAGCATTGGTTCCCGCATGTCCCTATTTGGATTTGGTGTGCCGTATTTATGGTCCTGTTATTTACTTTAAATGCATTAACAACAAGAGGCTTTGCGGAAGCGGAATTTTGGTTTGCAAGTATTAAAGTCATTGCGGTGATAGCATTTATCGTTATAGGGGTGGCAGCAATCTTTGGAATGATTCCGTTAGCTGATCGTCCGACACCACACTTTACGAATTTAGCACCGTCTGGTTTATTTCCGGCAGGTATTTCAATCATCTTCGTCACAATGATGAATGTTATCTTTTCTTATCAAGGTTCTGAGCTTGTTGGTATTGCTGCAGGAGAAACTGAAAGTCCGGAAAAAAATATTCCTCGGGCAATAAAGACAATTCTTTTTAGGATTATTGTTTTCTATATTGCTTCTATTATTGTTTTATCTGCGATATTCCCTTCATCGGAGCTTGGACTATTGGAAAGTCCATTTGTCACATTGATGAATTTAGCAGGTGTTCCATATGCAGCTGGCATTATGAACTTTGTTATTTTAACGGCGATATTATCAGTAGGTAACTCATGTCTATATGCGTCCACACGTTTATTATGGTCGATGTCAAAAGAGGGAATGGCGCCAAAACTATTTGGACGACTAACGAAAAATAAAGTGCCATTCAATGCACTTGTTTTTACGATGCTTTTCTCGCTGCTTTCTTTATTAACGGGCGTGATGGAAGCAGATGCAGTATTTGTTTTACTCATGTCTATTGCAGGAATTTCTGTAACAATTTCATGGATGGGAATTTGCGCATCTCAATTGATGTTCCGGTATCGTTATGTGAAAGCAGGGGGGGATGTGGCTAATTTAAAATTTAAAACGCCATTTTATCCATTGATTCCGGTGTTCTGTATTATTTTTTGTATGCTAATTCTTGTCTTTTTAGCATTCGATCCAACACAAAGAGCGGGTTTATTATATGGAGTTGGGTTCTTTATTGCTTGCATGATTTTCTATAAATTGAAATTGAGTAAATCAAATACAGTTTCTTCTGAGATTAGCTCATCGCCATAATATGGTGTTGATTTCCGTTTCGACTGGGCGCTTTGTTGTTGCTGTCGCTTTGCTTTCGCACAGATAAAACATTTGCCGCTGACGCTTCGCTTTCGCGCAGAGCAGAGCTTCCTAGGGGCGTCCGATGAGCCGCTTCACTCGCGTTGCTCGCTCCAAGTTCTCGGGACAACAGATGTCTTTTGCGCGAAAGCGTGAGTGCAACGTAGCGACAGTAGCAGGATGTTGGTCACGAAGGCGTTATCACAGGAAGTGATGCTTTTAGCCTTCGTTCCTCTATATCGCTGATCCCCAAGGAGTCGCCCAGTCTCCACTCCAATCAACTTATATTTATGGTATATGTTTTTTTAAAATGTCATTCCTAATTATTGGTGATGAAATTGAAATGAAAAAAGAGGAATCATTTGATATACATTTAAATGCAATTGATTTTGAGGAAATAAAGGAGAGTTTTTATGAATGTTTATCTTTGGAATACACCTGAAAAGCTACGTGCATTATTATGTGAAATTGTCAGTTGGGAAAGTAGGACATTAACTAAAGGTGAACATGAATTTGCCTATAAATTAAAAAATAAATTGCAAACGCTTTCTTATTTTCAGGAAAACCCGGAATTTATTGAATTACATGATGCGGGCCTTGAACGTAATGCTGTAACTGCCTTGTATAAGCACCCATCTGCAACCGAAACGGTTGTGTTAATTAGTCACTTTGATACGGTCCATACTGAAGAATATGGCGAGCTGGAACCATTAGCCTTTTACCCTGAAGTGCTGACAAAAAAGCTAATGGAACCTAAATACAAAAAGGATTTACCTGAAGCGGCAAGAATTGATTTGGAATCAGGTAACTATTTATTCGGTCGTGGGACGATGGATATGAAAATGGGGCTTGCTTTGCATATGCAGTTGATTGAAAAGGCAAGTATCGAAGAATGGCCCATCAACCTTATTTTAACGGCAGTGCCAGATGAAGAAGTGAATTCTGCTGGGATGCGTGCAGCAGTTGTAGAGCTTGTCAGACTTCGCGAACAGCACGGACTCTCTTATAAACTATTTTTAAATAGTGAGCCTTCTTTTTCACAAGGTCCGGCTGATATTAATGAATATATTTATTCAGGAACTATCGGTAAAATTATGCCTGCTGCCTTATTTTACGGAAAAGAGACACATGTGGGTGAGCCATTAAAAGGAATGACCGCAAATTTTATTGCTTCCTACATGACGCAGCATATGGAGTGGAATCCTGTTTTTCGTGAGACAGATCTCGGTGAAAGTACGCCATTACCTGTATCCTTACAATTAAAAGATTTAAAAATGGAGTATTCTACACAAACACCATATCGTGCAGCAGCCCTTTACAATGTGTTTTTATTAAAGCGCACAGCATCGCAAGTAATGGATATTTTTGAACAAGTTGCATTGGAAGCAATGTCAGCTTGTAATGAACAATATAAGCGAATTTGTGAGCGTGAAAAGGTACAAGGTGTAGGCGAAGTAAACGTACTTCGTTATGAGGCACTTTTAGAGTATGCGATTAATAAATTAGGCGCCCAGGAAGTAGATTTAATTAAAAGTCAAGTTATTGAAAATAGCGCATGGGATGATCGAGAGAAATCTATTCGCATTGTGGATCAGCTAATGATTCGTTGCCAGGAACTATCACCAGCGACAGTGTTGTTATATGCACCACCTTACTATCCGGCAATCAATTCATCCAATGATCCTCTTGTTATTCGATCCATTGAATTGATGAAGAAGACAGCCCAAACATTTAATATTGAAGTGGAGCAAATTCATTATTTTAATGGAATTTGTGATTTGAGCTATGTCAATTATTCGGATAACTCTAATGAATGGATAGCATTCGAACGCAACACACCTGTATGGGGAGAAACGTATAGTATTCCGTTTGAGGCAATGTCTGCATTACAGGGCCCTGTTTTAAATGTTGGACCGTTTGGGAAGGACGCTCACCAAAAGACGGAAAGACTACATGTGGATAGTGCATTTAAGGAAATGCCAGTGATGCTTGATTCGCTTATTAAAAGCCTGTTTTAATTGAAGGAATAGAATGGCATCAAGGGTTGTACAATCGAAGCGTTGTTATAAAGTTATTCTGTTCGAATATATGGTGAGGAGCCGTAATATTCACTTTGAACTTTTGGGAGTTTATAAAAATTATAATCGTTCAATTTTTTAAAAAAAGTTGGTGTATATAAACATCAGCTTTTTTGTTGTTTCGAGATTTTATGCAGCGAAAGTGGAATGTCGGATTTAGAAGTTTTGTTTTTGACTACGAAAATCAGCCACGGTAGAGTAGTTCTTTTTTCACCAATTTTGTAAAGACTACTTGTATTTTTCGTTATTTAGACGATAAAAATAGAACAAATTATCTTCATTCAGCAATGTTTTCTGTGCGAAAGCAAAGCGACAGCAACATGGTTTTAACTGTGCGAAAGCGAAGCGACAGCAACAAAATGTTTTTGCAAGTTTGTTTTATTAGGAGCGGACATTATGGAAAATCAAGAAAAGCTAGTTCTCTCTATACAGAAAGAAATGATTCAATTTAATTTAAAACGGATGCGAGCGGTAGCATGGACATTGATGTATATATCAGCCATCATTACGATTATTCATTATGGTGAGGTCTTCTTTTCGAATTCAGAAAGAGCGATGGTGCCAGCATATATAGCTATTCACACAATAATGTTTTATATAGATTTAGCGGTGTTAGTATTTGTAAAAGAGAAGAAATTTCAGGTTACAACGCTTAATATGCGAAAATATGAATCTATCTTACTTGCTTATATCTATACGATATTGTTATTGATTACTGTAATAACTGTAATGGACGTTTATTTCTTTAAACATGCAGCTCTTTATGAGGTACTATTTTTAATGATTTGCACTGTTTTTTCCATACCTTTTCGGAAAATTTTTCGGATTATGGTAATAACAGTACCACCGATTTTAATAAGTGCTTATCTGAGTGTTGGGGTATCAGGTGAAGGTATTAAAATACTTTTACCGATGTCCCTTATTATTCCTATAGGGCTAGTTATTCAGCGACATATTTATAAAATGCAAAGACAATTTACGAAGGAACATATTTTATTGCAAGAAGAAATGACAAAATCCAAGAAATTGTCAAAATTATTAGCTGAGAAAAATAATGAGCTATCAGAGCAAGCGCTTCGGGACACGTTGACCAATTTACCAAATCGACGGGCTTTAAATAATAAATTGACACATATAGGGCAACAACTTAGTAAACCAGAATCTTTATCTGTCATGATGATTGATATTGATTTCTTTAAAAATTTTAATGATTATTACGGTCATTTACAAGGTGATGATGCATTAATAAAAGTGGCGACTCTTTTAGAGGAAATTGCAGAAAAGTATAATGCATTTGCAGCACGTTGGGGAGGCGAAGAATTCGTAATCGTTAGCCAACATACGGCCAAGTTTTCAGAGCATGTTTGTGAGGAAATTTTAGAGGAAGTACGCAACTTAAACATTCGTCATGAGCATTCGATAGTAGCTGATATTGTAACGGTCAGCATAGGGATGTGTCATGTTAAACTTACAAATAGCGAGCAATTGAAAACATGCTGTGAATTAGCTGATCAAGCATTATACTCAGCAAAGCAACAAGGTCGTAACAACTTTTACAGCAAAAGTGGAAATTTCGATGAAGATGTATGTTTGCCTTTGTAATGTCAGAAAAACGTTGATACAGTGCGCTTTCATGCCTTCCAAGGTTGCTTAATGTATAACGAAAGTGTTACAATATCATTTAGTCAAAAAGAGCCAAGGGGGCATTTCTATGTCAATTGAGTTAAACAATGAATTCGGCCAAATTGATATTTCAACAGATGTACTTGCACAAATAGCTGGTGGCGCTGCTGTTGAATGCTACGGTATTGTTGGCATGGCATCTAAACATCAAATTCGTGATGGTCTAACTGATATTTTACGTAAAGAAAATTTTGCAAAAGGTGTTGTAATTCGAAAACAGGGCGACGATTTACATATTGATATGTACATTATTGTTAGTTACGGGACAAAAATTTCGGAAGTTGCTTATCAAGTACAATCGAAAGTGAAATATACAGTGGATAAAACATTAGGTATGAGCGTAAAATCTGTCAATATCTTTGTGCAGGGCGTTCGTGTAGCGAATGATTAAGAGGAGGAACTAAATCTAATGCAGTCTTTAGACGGAATAAAGTTTGCAGAAATGGTGCAAATGGGTGCCCATCACCTATTCCAAAATGCAAATTATGTTGATTCATTAAATGTATTTCCAGTACCAGATGGTGATACAGGAACGAATATGAACTTATCGATGACATCTGGAGCAAAGGAAACGGAGCAATATGTTTCAGAACATATCGGCAAAACATCCCAAGCTTTATCAAAAGGTTTACTTATGGGAGCGCGCGGGAATTCTGGCGTTATTTTATCGCAGTTATTCCGTGGCTTTGGTAAATTTATTGAAAAAGAAGCGACAATTGATGCTAAGGGCTTAGCGGATGCTTTCCAAGCTGGCGTTGAAACTGCCTATAAAGCAGTAATGAAACCGGTTGAGGGTACAATTTTAACAGTTGCACGTGAAGCGGCGAAAAAAGGCGTGGAAGTGGCAGAAACTGAAACCGATATCATTGCAGTAATGGAAGCATTTACTGCTGAAGCACAGGCTTCATTAGAGCGTACACCTGATCTTTTACCTGTTTTAAAAGAAGTAGGTGTTGTAGATAGTGGCGGCCAAGGTCTATTGTTTGTGTATGAAGGATTTTTAGCATCCTTAAAAGGTGAGCCATTACCGGTGAAAAATGAAGCAACTTTAGATGATTTAATTAATGCAGAACATCATAGAGCGCAAGATTTCATGGATACTTCGGATATTGAGTTTGGGTATTGTACAGAAATCATGGTACGTTTTGAAGAAGGAAAAGAGCCGTTTAGCGAGGATCAATTCCGTAATGAATTAAACCCACTAGGTGATTCTTTACTTGTTATTTCAGATGAAGAGATCGCAAAAGTGCATATTCATTCTGAGCAACCAGGCTCTGTTTTAGCAATGGGTCAAAAATATGGTAGTCTTATTAAAATTAAGGTCGACAATATGCGTGAACAGCATTCTGCCATTGTTGGTGAGGATCATAAAGCACCTTCTCCAGTCAAAAAAGCAGAAAAGCATCCATATGCAATTGTAACGATTGCAATGGGCGAGGGAGTTGCTGAATTACTTCGTTCAATTGGTGCTTCTTATGTTATTGAAGGCGGTCAAACAATGAACCCTTCAACTGAAGATATTGTGAAGGCGGTACAGGAAATTGGTGCTGAAAAAGTATTAATTTTACCGAATAACAAAAATATCGTCATGGCAGCAGAACAAGCAGTAGAGCTTTTAGATATAGAAGCGGCTGTAGTTCCAACGAAAACAATCCCTCAAGGTATGGCAGCGATTTTATCGTTTAATCCAGAGGCGACAGTTGAAATGAACCAAGCAACAATGACAGAAGCTTATGCAAATGTTAAAACAGGTCAAGTAACTTATGCAGTTCGAGATACATCTATTGATGGTGTGGAAATTCATAAGGACGATTTCATGGCTCTTGCAGAAGGTAAAATTGTATTATCTACTCCGGCATTAAAAGATGCCGCTGAGAAGGTAATTACTGATTTAGTGGATGAAGATGCAGAAATTGTAACAGTCATTTATGGTGAAGATACAACGGAAGAAAATGCTTCAGAATTAGTGAAATTTATAGAAGAGAATTATCCAGAGGTTGAAGTAGAGTTATTTAATGGTAAACAAGGATTATATCCGTATATTATTTCAGTAGAATAATTCGATGCTACTTTGTGAATGAGTAGATAAAGCAGTGCACACAATGTGTACTGCTTTTGTTTATGGTACAAAGAGACTAGGGGATTATATTGGATATAAATCAGCTGGAATAAACGATTTGGTGTGCGTATCCAGAAGACAATGCATTTGTAAATGCTGGAATATCAGCAGTTTGAAATTATTGTTTATTTGGAGTAGACAAAAGTTAATCAATATTTCCACTGTGTAAATTATAGTCGCTTAAATTTTCTGAAAGTTGATAAAGAAATGCTTTGCTTTTATAGTAACTATCAAGCATTATATAAGTAAAAAATCAAAAATATTATATAGATAGAATAGAGGGGTGTTAGTATGAAGTTTACTTCAGTATTTGATATTATTGGACCGGTGATGATTGGACCTTCTTCTTCCCATACGGCAGGTGCTGCACGAATTGGGCGTGTTGCTAGAGATTTATTTGGAAGACAACCAAAGTGGGCAAAAATACACTTATATGGTTCGTTTGCGGAAACGTATAAAGGACATGGAACAGATGTAGCTTTGATTGGTGGTCTATTAAATTACGATACATTCGATGAACGAATAAAAACAGCTTTTGCCGATGCAGAAAAGGCGGGATTAGACTATGAGTTTATCCCAGAAACAGCTAACATGGAACATCCGAATACGGCTCGCCTTGTAATTGGCGATGATGAAGGAGAGATGTCCGTTGTTGGTATTTCGATCGGTGGAGGTAAAATTGAAGTTAGTGAGGTTAATGGCTTCAAGCTGCGACTAACAGGTGGCATGCCAGCAATTCTTGTTGTCCATGATGATCGAGCTGGCTGTATTGCCAATGTGGCAAATTGCTTAGCGATGCATGCGGTCAATATTGGGCATATGGAAGTTTCACGTATTGAACGTGGTTTAACAGCCCTTATGGTAATAGAAGTCGATCAAAACATCGAGGATAAAGTATTGCAACAAATTTCTTTAATACCACATATTTCGAAGGTTTCTAAAATTAATAACTAAGGAGGTGTCCCAATATGGACGTATTGTTTCATAATGTTCGTGAACTAGTTGAACGAGCAGAGCAAGAAGGAAAACTAATTTCTGAAATTATGATAGAGCAAGAAATGTTAATAACTGGACGCACTAGAGAAGAAATTATACAGCAAATGGACAATAATTTGACGGTGATGGAGGAAGCTATTGAAAGAGGCTTAAATGGTGTTAAATCTGTAACGGGCTTAACAGGCGGTGACGCGGTATTGCTTCAGAATTACATTGCGCAGGGAAATTCATTGTCAGGAGATTTATTACTAGATGCGGTAAGTAAAGCGGTTGCGACAAATGAAGTTAATGCGGCTATGGGGACAATTTGTGCTACCCCAACTGCAGGCTCGGCTGGAGTTGTACCAGGGACATTGTTTGCAGTGAAGAACAAGCTAAATCCGACACGTGAGCAAATGATTCGTTATTTATTCACATCGGGAGCTTTCGGCTTCGTAGTTGCCAATAATGCTTCGATTTCAGGTGCTGCTGGTGGCTGTCAAGCAGAGGTTGGCTCAGCTGCTGGAATGGCGGCGGCTGCAATTGTTGAGATGGCTGGTGGTACCCCGCAGCAATGTTCAGAAGCATTTGCCATTACACTCAAAAATATGCTAGGGCTTGT
The DNA here is from genome assembly GCF_058791335.1 of Lysinibacillus sp. EB271-A1-10B. NCBI lineage: Bacteria > Bacillati > Bacillota > Bacilli > Caryophanales > Bacillaceae > Lysinibacillus > Lysinibacillus sp. EB271-A1-10B. Next base: position 241,492 of record NZ_JBYTDL010000001.1, on the reverse strand, counting down.
TTGTGATCCAGTAGCTGGATTAGTAGAGGTTCCTTGTGTTAAACGGAATGCTATGGGAGCGGCGAATTCACTTGTGGCAGCGGATATGGCACTTGCGGGGGTTACAAGTCGCATCCCGTGTGATGAAGTGATTGGCGCGATGTATCGAATTGGACAATCTATGAGTCCGAATTTAAAAGAAACTGCTCGTGGAGGCCTAGCTGCAACTCCAACAGGTAAAGCTATTAGCAAAGCCATTTTTGATAATGGCAATTTAGAAAGTATTAAGTCACTTCAAAAATAAAAGATAGTAAACACGCTTCCTCAGGGGGAGCGTGTTTTTTTTGAGGTGAAAATGAAAAGCGTAATGGTGAAATGGTACGGGTGGATATTTTGGACAAAGAGTATAATTTCTCTTGTTGATACTCCCAATTCTAGTCTCATCACCATAACGTGTGGTTGATTTCCGTTCCGACTGGAGCGGCAGCAGCACCGATGTTGGTCACGAAGGCGTTATCACAGGATGTGATACTCTTAGCCTTTGTTCCCCTTTTAGATAAATTGAAGTTATGGGGAAATTGGATGAAAAAGTGATAATTTTTTCGATATAATTAACTTTCAATCAATTATTAATGAATTGAATTGCTATCTTACTTAAAATGAAAAGTTATATAATGATGTGGAGAATAATACGCGTTCAAATGTTTAAACGCTAACAACGATATAATGAAATCTTAGAGTAATCGTAAGAAAGGGGAAACTCATATGCTGAAAAATAGTATAGTGATACGAATGACTGTAGATAAAGTACTTGTGGTGAAAAATTTAGAAGGGGCTGTCGTGCAAGGTGACTGATTTAACGAACCCCGTTACTAATTTAAAGGGAATCGGGAAAGAAACAGCAGGACATTTAGAAGCATTGGGCATCGAGACAGTAGCGGATTTATTATGGACGTTTCCGCATCGACACGAGGATTTTCGTTTAAAAGATTTGGCGCAAACACCACATAATGAACGTGTCACTGTTGAGTGTAAAGTTGAGCGTGAACCAACAGTATTGTTTTTAGGTCGCAATAAATCACGATTACAAGTGACGGTGCTGGCAGGTCGACATTTAGTGAAGGTTGTTTTTTTTAATCAAGGATACTTAAAGCAAAAGCTTGTACCTGGAGCTATTATTACCGTTACAGGTAAATGGGACCGAGGCAGACAAGTTATTAATGGAACGTCTGTAACATTTGGTCCTAAGACAGATCAAGTTGACTTTGAACCTGTTTATAGTTTAAAAGGTTTAATTCCGCAAAAACGTTTTCGTAAATATATGCGCCAGGTGCTAGATGAGTTTGGTGCTGATATACCTGATGCTGTTCCACAGCGCTTACGCACGGATTATAAGCTCGCTACAATACGTGATGGGCTTGAGGGAATCCATTTCCCTATTGATGCAGGACATGCAAAACAGGCTAGAAGGCGCTTTGCTTATGAAGAGTTGCTAAACTTTCAACTACGTATTCAGGCGTTACGTAAAATTCGAAAGGACAGTGAGCACGGTACTGTCATACAGTTTGATTTGCAAAAGATACGTGCCTTTATTGCATCGTTACCATATGAATTGACTGGTGCGCAAAAACGCGTTGTCAATGAAATTTGCAAAGATTTAAAAGAGCCACATCGTATGAACCGCTTACTCCAAGGTGATGTAGGGTCAGGGAAAACTGTTGTCGCGGCAATATGTTTATATGCGGCTATAACTGCTGGTTTTCAAGGGGCATTAATGGCACCAACGGAAATTTTAGCAGAGCAGCATGCTGAGAGTTTGAAGGAATGGTTTGAGCCATTTGGCGTACGTGTAGCTTTATTATCGGGATCGACAAAGGCGAAGGAGCGTCGCTTGCTTTTGGAAGAACTAGTAAATGGAGATATCGATATTTTAATTGGTACACATGCGCTAATTCAGCCAGATGTCGTTTTTTACAAGCTAGGTTTTGTTATTACAGATGAACAGCACCGTTTTGGTGTTGAGCAGCGTAGAATATTGCGTGATAAAGGAGAAAACCCAGATGTGCTCTTTATGACGGCAACACCAATTCCTCGTACACTCGCTATTACAGCATTTGGAGAAATGGATGTTTCAATGATCGATGAAATGCCGGCAGGGCGTAAGCAAATTGAAACACATTGGATGAAAAAAGAGCAATTTGGCTCTGTGATGTCAAAGCTAGAATTAGAGCTTGCCGCCGGTAGACAGGCGTATGCTATTTGTCCGCTGATCGAGGAATCAGACAAGCTAGATGTACAAAATGCTGTAGAAATCTATGAGCAGCTTGCAGCGTATTTTAATGGGCGTTACAATGTCGGATTAATGCATGGTCGCCTATCTGCGGATGAAAAAGACACTGTCATGCGAGCCTTTAGTGAAGGAACTATTCATGTGCTTGTGTCTACAACCGTTGTTGAGGTTGGGGTTAACGTGCCGAATGCAACGTTTATGATTATTTATGACGCTGAACGCTTCGGCTTAGCACAGCTACATCAGCTACGAGGGCGTGTTGGACGAGGAGAACATCAGTCGTATTGTGTGTTGCTTGCCGATCCAAAATCCGATGAAGGTAAAGAGCGAATGCAGTCGATGACGGAAACGAATGATGGTTTCCGCCTTGCTGAAAAGGATTTGGAACTACGTGGTCCAGGGGATTTCTTTGGTCGTAAACAAAGCGGCTTGCCAGATTTTAAAGTAGCGGATTTAGTGCACGATTATCGAATACTTGAAACTGCGAGAAAAGATGCGACGGATATGATTGAAACAGATTCTTTTTGGCGTGATGATGAGTATAAATATTTACGTGACATGCTTGAAAATTCTGGCGTTTTACAAGGAGATCGCTTCGATTAGTTGAATATTAATGTTCAATTAGGAATGTGAGCACTTGTTTATAAAACAAGTCTTGCATTCTTTTTTTATACTCTATATACTGATATTAGTACCAAGTGCTAATAACAACTAAAAAGGTGGCGAATGATGTTGAGACGAACGAAAAAAGAGCGACAGCGACTATTATCCGAAACGATAGCTGATAATCCATTCGTCACAGATGAACAGCTAGCAACACAGTTTCAGGTTAGTGTCCAAACAATTCGTTTAGATCGTATGGAGTTAGCGATTCCGGAATTACGAGAACGAATTAAAGATGTTGCTTCAAAAACCTATGAAAATGAAGTGAAATCACTACCGATTGATGAAGTAATCGGAGAAATAATTGATATTGAATTGGATAATCGTGCATTATCTATTTTTGACGTAAAAGAAGAACATGTTTTTCAGCGCAATGGCATCGCACGTGGACATCATTTGTTTGCGCAGGCAAACTCATTAGCGGTAGCAGTTATTGACGATGAACTAGCATTAACAGTACATTCTAACATTTCCTTTGTGAAACCTGTTAGAGCTGGAGATCGTGTTATTACAAAAGCAATCGTTATCGGACGTGATGAAAAAAGTCATCGTACAAAAGTAGAGTTAACGTCCACTGTTAACGGTGAAACAGTTTTTGTTGGTGAATTTGATATGTACCGCACGAAAGGTAAAGGTGAACAACAATGAAATTAGCGCTTGATGGAATGGGTGGCGACAACGCACCGAAATCAGTTGTTGAAGGTGCTTTATTAGCATTAGAGCAAATTCCGAATTTAGAAATTCAATTATATGGTCAGCAGGAAAAGCTTGAACCATTTATAAAAATACATGATCGATTAACTGTAGTACATTGTGGTGAAGTTGTCGAAGGGACAGACGATCCAGCACGCGCGGTTCGTCGTAAAAAGGATTCATCGATGGCACGAATGATGGATGCAGTTGAAGAAGGTAAGGCGGATGCTTGTCTTTCAGCTGGTAATACAGGTGCTTTAATGGCAGGAGGCTTATTTAAAGTAGGACGTATTGAAGGGATTGCTAGACCTGCTCTAGCTACTACACTTCCTACTTTAGATGGTAAGGGCTTTTTAATGCTTGATTTAGGAGCAAATGCAGACGCGCGACCGGAGCATTTATTGCAATATGCAATTATGGGCGATATTTATGCGAAAAAGGTAGGCGGCTTACAAAAGCCACGTATCGGCTTGTTAAATATCGGTACCGAGGATAAAAAAGGAAATGAATTAACGAAGGCGGCTTTTGGTTTATTAAAAGAAGCGGATTTAAACTTTATCGGCAACGTAGAAGCTCGAGATTTACTTGAAGGGGTAGCAGACGTTGTTGTAACAGATGGCTTTACAGGTAATATGGTACTTAAATCAATAGAAGGTACTGCTGGTGCGTTATTTTCAATGTTAAAAGAGGCGTTTATGGCTTCAACAAAAACAAAAATTTCGGCAGTGCTTATGAAAAATAATTTACGTGACCTAAAAAACAAAATGGACTATACAGAGTATGGTGGTGCAGGCTTGTTTGGTTTACAAGCACCTGTGATTAAGGCACATGGCTCATCCAATGCTAAAGCAATATACAGTGCAATTCGCCAAGCGAATACGATGGTTGAGCATACAGTCATCTCGACAATTACAGATACAGTACGTCACGTAGAAATCGATTAACTTTTTTTAGCAGATGTTTTTTTGTACCGAAAGTCTAGCGACAAGTACAGGTGTCCAAACACCCGCTGAAATATAGGAACTCAGTCTAAGAACGCCACGTCCTGTGGCAAAGACTAAGTGACCAACATCACGTTGGCCCAAAGCCTCCGGCGGATGTCACGGAATCGGAAAGGAATGCTTAGAGGATGTTAGCCTAAGATCATCGCATCCATGCGATAACACGGCTAACTGACCTGCATCGGTAAAAACGCCACGTCCTGTGGCATTACCGAAATGACCGACTTCGTGTCGGCCCTCGTGCAGGCCTGAGCGCAAAGCCGATTCCTATGCCGAGGCATAATTGATTAAAAAAGGGGATTAATGAGAAATGACGAAAATAGCATTTATTTTTCCAGGCCAAGGTTCTCAAGTAGTGGGGATGGGGCAAGAGTTTATTGAGAATTCGGCAGGAAGTAAAGCATTTTATGAGCGTGCAAATCAATCGCTTGGCTTTGAGTTATCTAAGCTTATGATAGAGGGACCGGCTGAGGAGTTAACGTTGACTTACCATGCTCAACCTGCACTCCTAACTACAGGTGTGATGGTTGCTGAAAAATTACGTGCAGCAGGTATTATGCCAAATTATACAGCTGGACATTCACTTGGGGAATATGGCGCATTAGTAATCGCTGGTGTGCTATCGTTTGAAGATGCCGTGTCTGTTGTGCATAAGCGTGGACTTTATATGAATGAAGCTGTGCCTGCAGGGCAAGGTGCTATGGCTGCCATTTTAGGGATGGAGCTTGAGGCATTGCATGCAGTAACTGAAAAAGTATCTGTAGCAGGTGATCCAGTTCAAGTTGCAAATGTAAACTGTCCAGGACAAATTGTTATTTCTGGCACAAAGGAAGGCGTTGAAAAAGCTTCTTTAGCGGCTAAGGAAGCTGGTGCAAAACGAGCAATTCCTTTAGTTGTTAGTGGTCCATTCCATTCAGAGTTAATGCGACCATCATCTGAAAAGCTGAGAGAAACGTTGGCTGATATATCATTGTCAGTTCCGCAAATTCCAGTAGTCGGTAATGTAATGGCGAAAGAGCTAGAGGATGTTCTGGCTATTCAACATGAATTAGTAGAACAAGTATATAGTGCTGTGCAATGGGAAGCATCTGTGCGTGAAATGATTTCGCAAGGTGTGGATGTCTTTATTGAATGTGGACCAGGCAAAGTATTGAGTGGATTAGTGAAAAAAATCGATCGATCTGTCACGACATACTGTGTTTATGATGAAACATCATTAGAGGCTGTAATAGAAGCATCGAAGGAGTGGACGATTAATGCGTAAATTAGAGGGTAAAGTAGCTGTTGTAACTGGTGCTTCACGTGGAATAGGACGTGCTATTGCATTAAAGCTTGCTAATGAGGGTGCTAAAGTTGTCGTAAACTACAGCGGTTCTCAAGCAAAAGCCGAAGAAGTTGTCGCAATGATTCAAGAAAATGGTGGCGAGGCAATAGCTGTACAAGCAAGTGTTTCAAAAACAGAGGAAGTTACAGCGTTAATGGATGCAACGGTGAAAACATTCGGCTCGCTTGATATTTTAGTAAATAATGCGGGGATTACACGTGATAACTTGTTAATGCGTATGAAAGAAGATGAATGGGACGATGTGTTAGATACGAACCTAAAGGGCGTATTCCTTTGTACAAAAGCAGTAACACGTCAAATGATGAAGCAACGTGCAGGCCGTATCATTAATATTTCATCCATTGTCGGTGTAGCTGGTAATGCGGGGCAAGCTAATTACGTAGCTGCAAAAGCAGGTGTTATTGGATTAACTAAAACGACTGCTAAGGAATTAGCATCACGTAATATTTTAGTAAACGCGCTTGCACCAGGCTTTATTGAAACTGAAATGACTGATCAACTACCAGAAGATATAAAGCAAGGTATGCTTACGCAAATTCCGCTAGCGAAACTTGGGCAGCCTGAGGATATTGCGAAGGCTGTAGCTTTCCTAGCTTCAGATGATGCCAACTATATGACGGGTCAAACGTTACATATAGATGGCGGCATGGTCATGTAATTTCAATTAGTCATAAATAATGATTTTTTGTATAATCATTTGAGGGGAGGTGAATGATTTGACTACAGTATTAGAACGCGTAACAAAAGTAATCGTAGACCGTTTAGGTGTTGAGGAAAGTGAAGTTACTCTAGAAGCTTCTTTCCGTGATGATTTAGGTGCTGACTCATTAGACGTTGTTGAGCTTGTAATGGAGCTTGAAGACGAATTCGATATGGAAATTTCTGATGAAGATGCTGAAAAAATCTCAACAGTTGGTTCTGCAATTTCATACATCGAAGGTAAAATCAACTAATTCGTTTTAACTTTATAGCAGAAATTAATCACCTCTAGCGGTGTTGACATGACTGCGGTCATTTTACAATAAAAGTTTATGATTCAATAAAGTTAAAGCCTTTGGCAGAAATTACTCTTGCTTTTCTTTCATGTGAAGAGCAGAAAATGCTAAGGTGTATTTTTAAAAAAAGGGACGAAATGGTTCGTTGTGCGAACTGTGAACGTCCCTTTTTTTTATTTTGGAAAAAAATTAAATGATTAAACTTCCAAAACATTGCATTTAAGCCGAAATACTTTTGCATAAATGCCTTGAAAAAGGTACACTTAAACGGTAGAAACTATTAGGAAGGCAGATTGTTCAATGGCTATGAAAAGAAAAGGAACTATGCAGAAATCTGGCGTGCTTCCTGAAAAAGTACGCAATCAATTCGAGCTGTTACAGCATGAATTAAATATCACATTTAGTAATAAAAATTTATTGTATCAAGCATTCACGCATTCATCTTATGTGAATGAGCATCGCCGTAAATTGTTTACGGATAATGAGCGTCTTGAATTTTTAGGAGACGCAGTACTTGAACTGTCTGTTTCTAAATACCTTTTTGAGAAATACCCTAATATGAGTGAGGGTGAGTTGACGAAGCTACGAGCATCTATAGTATGTGAGCCATCACTTGTTATCTTTGCAAATGAATTAGGTTTTGGCCGCTTTGTATTACTCGGAAAAGGTGAGGAACTAACAGGTGGACGGGAACGCCCAGCGCTACTTGCAGATGTATTTGAGTCATTTGTTGGCGCCCTTTATTTAGATCAAGGCTTACAAACGGTTGTGTCCTTTTTAGAACGAATCGTATTCCCGAAAGTAGAAGTCGGTGCTTTTTCGCATGTGATGGATTTTAAAAGCCAATTGCAAGAAATGGTGCAGCAAACAAATAACGGTCTTCTTCATTATGAAATTGTTGATGAAAAGGGTCCAGCGCATAACCGTACCTTTGTATCGAGCGTACTGTTGAATGGACAGGAGCTTGGAATTGGTCGTGGGAAATCAAAAAAAGAAGCCGAGCAGCAAGCAGCGCAATGTGCAATGCGTACGATGCGTGAACGCACTGCAAAAGAGGAGGCTTAATAGATGTTCCTAAAACGACTCGAAGTGATTGGCTTTAAATCTTTTGCGGAGCGCATTGGAATTGATTTTGTACCCGGTGTTACAGCAGTGGTTGGACCAAATGGCAGTGGAAAAAGTAATGTCATCGATGCCATTCGTTGGGTACTTGGGGAGCAATCGGCAAAGTCGTTACGTGGGGCAAAGATGGAGGATGTTATTTTTGCTGGGAGTGACTCACGTAAGCCACTGAACTTTGCAGAGGTAACGCTTATTTTAGATAACACAGATGAACAGCTTGCTTTTTCATATACAGAAGTCAGCGTAACAAGACGCGTATACCGTTCAGGTGATAGTGAATATTTACTTAATAACCAGCAGTGTCGCCTGAAGGATATTACGGACTTGTTTATGGACTCGGGACTTGGGAAAGAGGCCTTCTCCATTATTTCGCAGGGCCGTGTCGATGAAATTTTAAATAGCCGACCTGATGACCGTCGTTCAATTTTTGAAGAGGCAGCTGGCGTGTTAAAGTATAAACTAAGAAAGAAGAAGGCAGAGCATAAGCTTGTTGAAACAGATGAAAATTTGTATCGTGTTTTAGATATTTTACATGAGCTAGATAGTCGTCTAGAGCCGTTAGAAATTCAGGCTTCAAGTGCAAGAGATTATGTGCAAATGTCAACAGAGTTAAAGGATTTTGATATCGCCATCCTTGTGCACGATTTAAAAAATTGTGCACAATCTTTGCATGCTCTAAAAACTGAGTACACAGAACTTTATGAAACAGAGCAAAAACAAGCTCATCATATTTCTTCGATAGAAAAGCAAACTGCCAGTATACGTAAGCTTTTAAAAGAGCTAGATGATTATTTAGATACTACTCAGGCCGAGTTTGTTAATGCAACGATGGAGGTAGAGCGTTGGGATGGTCGTAAAGCGTTAATGGCTGAAAAGCGACAAAATGCTTCTAATCAACTACTTCAATTAAATACGGCATTACAAGAAGCAAAAGATGAGGTTGAGTCTCTTATAGCTCAAGAACAAGAGAAAAAAGAGTTGTTTGGTGAAAAGCAGCAAGAGGTATCGGAGCTGAAACAAGGCATTAAGCAATTAGAACAATCTTTAAATCGCTCTGTTTCTGAAATTGAACAAGAAATTGAAGAACAAAAAAACCGATATATCGACTCCTTAAACGAAGAAGCAACGGTGAAAAATGAATTAAAAAATATTGAACAACAAATAGTGCAGCAAAAAGCGATGGCGGCACGAATGTCAGGCCAAACGGATGAAATCGGGCAAGAACTTTCGCAAGTTTTAGCGGAAAAAGAGAAGCTAGTTGTTGCGCATACTACAACAACAAGCGAATTACAGGAAAAGCTTGAGCAATATGAAGCATTGCAAATACAGCTTAAGAACGTGAATGCATCGTTTAATGAAAAGCAGGAAATGCTTTATAAAGCTTATCAGCATCAGCAACAACTTAAGGCTAGAAAAGATACGTTAGCTGAACTGGAAGCTGATTTCTCTGGGTTCTTCCATGGAGTAAAAGAAGTATTATTAGCGCGTGATAAAGGTGAATTAGCTGGGATTGAAGGAGCTGTTGCTGAGTTAATTCAAGTGGATGGGAAATATTCACAGGCTATTGAAACGGCATTGGGGGCAGCCTCTCAGCATATTGTGACAACCGATGAACGATATGCTCAACAGGCGATTCGTTGGTTAAAACAAAAGAGAGCTGGACGCGCAACATTTTTACCGAAGACAGTTATCAAGTCACGAAAAATTAATCTATCTATGATTCAGCTAGCTACTGAGCACCCAGCATTTGTTCAAATGGCTGATGCACTTGTCACGTTCGGTGAAGAGAACCGTACAATTGTCGAGAACCTCCTTGGTAATGTCATCGTTGCATCAAGTTTAGAAGGTGCAAGTCAAATTGCTCGATTATGCGGATTTAGATATCGTGTTGTAACACTTGATGGTGATATCGTCAATGCGGGCGGTTCATTAACAGGTGGTGCAACGAAGCAACAATCTTCACTTTTTACAAGGAAAGCAGAATTAGATGGTTTAATAGTAAAGCTAGAATCGTTGGAAGCAACTATTTATAGTGCTGAACAGTCTGTCTCGGATGAAAAAGAGAAGCTTGCAGTATTGCGAGACAAAGTAGAGCAATTGAAACTTGACGGTGAACAACTTCGAAAAGATGAAATGCAGCAAGCGAGTCGTATTCGTGAGTTAGAGGTTGTCGAGAAAAGCTTATCTGCACGAGTATCTTTTGCTTCTAATGAAACGCAAGATGTAAAAACTCGCGAAGAAGCATTATTAGCTCAAAAGGAAGTGGCCACGGAGCATTTAACTTCATTAGCGACAGAGCTGTTAGAAATAAATGAAACAGTGGAACAACTAAGTAAAGTGAAGCTACAAAGTGAATCGGAAAAAGATGTACTTCGTGAGCAGTCAGCAGAAAAACGCTCGCAGTTAGCGGTAATGCAGGAGCAAATGTCACAAGTGCAAATTGCTACAGCAGAGTTAGCCCTACAATTAAACAAAGCTCGTCAAAAAGTCGACAATATTTCTCAGGAAATAATCTGGCTTCAATCTGATGAATCGACAAATCTTTTAAGCGATGAAGAAGTAGATGAGCAGGTTGCTACGTGGAAAGTGAGAAGAGATTCTCTGCAGGATACTATTTCACAGAAAAAAGATGAAAAAGTAGCACAACAACAAGAGCTTACTACTTTAGAAGAACAGTTGAAAGAATTGCAACGTACGCATAAAGGTTATCTTGAGGCAATCCGTGCAAATGAATTGAAGCGAAGTCGCGTAGAATTCGAAATCAATAATTTCAATGAACAGCTAGAAGAAAATTATCAGCTAACATTTGAAGAAGCTGAAGAATTAGCTCTAGCCATTGAAGATGAAGAGCATATGCGACGTCGAGTGAAATTATTGAAGAAATCTATAGAAGAGCTAGGTCCGGTTAACTTGAGCGCCATTGAGGAGTACGATCGGGTACTTGAACGCCATTCATTTTTAACTGAGCAGCGTGAGGATTTACTTGCTGCACAGGAAACTTTACATGAGGCCATTAAAGAAATGGATGAAGAAATGACGCTACGATTTAGTGAAACATTCTATGCCATTCGAGAGCAATTTAAACGTGTATTCCGTGAATTGTTTGGTGGAGGTCAGGCAGATTTAGTATTATTGGACCCTCAAAACCTGCTAGAAACAGGTATAGAAATTGTAGCTCAACCACCAGGGAAAAAACTACAAAACCTAAGCTTGCTTTCAGGTGGCGAACGTGCACTAACTGCAATCGCTTTATTATTCTCCATTCTAAATATACGACCTGTACCTTTCTGTATTCTCGATGAGGTAGAGGCGGCTTTAGATGAGGCAAATGTCGTTCGATATAGCCAATATTTGAAGAAATTTAGCCGTAATACGCAATTTATTGTAATCACACATCGTAAAGGAACGATGGAGGGAGCAGATGTGCTGTATGGTATTACAATGCAGGAATCTGGTGTATCTAAACTTGTTTCAGTAAAATTAGAAGATGAACCCGTACTTGCGGAGCAAAGGAGCGAACAAGCATGAGTTTTTTTAAACGTTTAAAAGATAAATTGGTAGGCAACCCAGTCGAAGAAGAAAAAGTAAAAGAGATTACTGAAGAAGAAGTTGCTGAACAGAAGCAAGACGAAGCAACTGAGCCTGCTCAAATTGAAGCAACAATAGAGGAAGTTGAAAAAGTCGAGGAAGTTTCTGTAACAGAAAGCTCAATTGAAACAGAAATTCCTGAAGAAATTGACCAAGAACAACTTGAGCAACAAGAAGTACAAGAGGTCGCGCTAGTGGAAGAACCAGTAGAGGAGAAAAAGCCTTCTGCATGGTCTATTACACAAAAGTTCAAGGCTGGACTGGAAAAAACGCGTAATTCATTTACTTCAAAAGTGAATGATCTAGTTGCTCGTTATCGAAAAGTAGACGAAGATTTCTTTGAAGAATTAGAAGACTTATTATTACAGGCGGACGTTGGCTTTGAAACAGTAATGGAGCTAATGGATAAATTACGCTTCGAGGTTCAGCGTAAAAATATCAAAGATACAAACGGAATTCAAACGATTATTTCTGAAAAGCTTGTGGAAATTTATGAGCAAGGAGAAGAAGATTTAATCGAACTTAATATGCAACCTGAAGGGGAGCTTACTGTCATTTTATTCGTTGGGGTAAATGGTGTTGGGAAAACGACTACTATCGGTAAACTTGCCCATCGTCTAAAATCACAAGGTAAAACAGTTGTTTTAGCGGCAGGTGATACATTCCGTGCTGGTGCCATCGACCAATTACAAGTTTGGGGAGACCGTGTTGGCTGTGAAGTGATTAAACAATCGGAAGGCTCAGATCCAGCAGCGGTTATGTACGATGCTATTCGTGCAGCGAAAAACCGTAAAGCAGATGTGTTGATTTGTGATACAGCAGGGCGCCTGCAAAATAAAGTGAACTTAATGAATGAGCTTGAGAAAGTTCATCGAGTAATCTCTCGAGAGATACCGAATGCACCGCATGAAGTACTATTAGCATTAGATGCAACGACAGGTCAAAATGCACTTGTTCAAGCACAAACATTTAAGGAAGCTACAAATGTAACAGGAATCGTTTTAACAAAGCTTGACGGCACTGCTAAAGGTGGTATTGTCCTTGCTATTCGAAATAAATTACACATTCCTGTGAAGTTTGTAGGTCTTGGTGAAAAGATGGATGATTTACAACCATTCGATGCAGAACGCTATGTGTATGGTTTATTTGCGGATGGTTTAGATAAAGAATTACAAAATAATGAGGATTAACAAATAATTGTTAATTGAAGCGCTCGTCTGTGCAGGGGAATCGCGTTGTTTAAAAGGGAAATACTGGCTATAGGTGAAAAACACCTAAAAAGCGGTTAATTAAGGCTTTTAGACAAGGAGATTACCTTGACACAGACGGGCGCTTTTCGATATGATACAAATGACTAATAACGGGAGGAGAAACATTCGATGCTACTTGAAAAAACAACACGCATGAACTTTCTCTTCGACTTTTATCAAGCATTATTAACAGATAAGCAACGAAGTTATATGGAGCTATATTATTTAGATGATCACTCGCTTGGAGAAATCGCTGAATCGTATGGAGTTTCCCGCCAAGCTGTTTATGATAATATTCGTCGAACAGAAGCGATGCTTGAAGAATATGAAGAAAAACTATGTTTATTGGAAAAATTTCAACAACGTACACAAATGCTTGCGCAGCTTACAACAGGGATTACAGAACAAAGTATGACAGGTGAAGAGCAGTTGGCGCTTATAGAACAGTTGAAAGAATGGGATTAGGAGGCGAAAGCAATGGCTTTTGAAGGATTAGCGGAACGACTCCAAGGAACGATCCAAAAGATTAAAGGTAAAGGTAAAGTATCGGAACAAGACGTTAAAGAAATGATGCGAGAAGTCCGATTTGCTTTAATCGAGGCGGATGTTAACTTAAAAGTTGTCAAAGAATTCGTTAAAAAGGTCAGTGAACGTGCTGTCGGCGTGGATGTTATGCAAAGCTTAACGCCAGGTCAGCAAGTTATTAAAATTGTACAAGAGGAATTAACAGAATTAATGGGTGGCGAGCAAAGCCCAATCAAATTTAATACAAAGCCACCGACAGTTATTATGATGGTCGGCTTACAAGGTGCGGGGAAAACGACTACTACTGGTAAATTGGCAAATGTGTTACGTAAAAAATATAATCGTAAGCCATTGCTAGTTGCTGCTGACGTTTATCGTCCAGCGGCTGTTCAACAGCTACAAACATTAGGAAAGCAGTTATCCCTACCTGTTTTTGCGTTAGGAACTGATGTATCTCCAGTAGAAATCGCACGACAGGCAATTGAGTTGGCCAAAGAAGAACATCATGATGTTGTGATAATCGATACAGCAGGGCGCTTGCATATTGATGAAGAATTAATGCAAGAGTTAAAAGATATTCGTGCGTTAAAAGAGCCGGATGAAGTGTTCCTAGTTGTAGATGCTATGACAGGTCAGGATGCTGTAAACGTGGCAGAAAGTTTTAATGAAGCAATCGGTATTACAGGGGTTGTTTTAACAAAGCTTGATGGTGATACACGTGGTGGTGCGGCGTTATCAATTCGTTCCGTTTCGCAGAAGCCGATTAAGTTTGTCGGTATGGGTGAGAAGATGGATGCGCTAGAACCTTTCCATCCAGAGCGTATGGCGTCTCGTATATTAGGTATGGGTGACGTTTTATCGCTTATTGAAAAGGCTCAGGCAAATGTTGATGAAGCTAAGGCTAAAGAACTAGAGGAAAAATTTAAAACTCAGAGCTTTACATTCGATGATTTTGTTGAGCAATTGCAGCAAGTAAAGAAAATGGGTCCACTTGAGGATATTTTAAAAATGTTACCAGGTGCCGGCAAAATCAAAGGTTTAGACAATGTTAAAGTTGATGATAAGCAAATGGGCCGCGTAGAAGCGATTATTTATTCGATGACACCTGCTGAAAAGACGAATCCGGAAATCATTAACGGTAGCCGTAAAAAGCGCATAGCGAAGGGTTCTGGGACATCAATTCAAGAAGTAAATCGTTTAATAAAGCAATTTGATGAAATGAAAAAAATGATGAAGCAAATGACAGGCATGGCAAGTGGCAAAGGAAAGAAAAAGATGAAACTACCAGGCTTTGATTCATTGTTTAAATAATAATTTTTAGGTGTTAAGAAAAAACACTTTACAAACAACCTAAACATTGATAATATACTATCTTGTGTGAAACTTATTCGGAGGTGCTATTAAAATGGCAGTTAAAATTCGCTTAAAACGTATGGGAGCTAAAAAATCTCCTTTCTATCGTATCGTAGTTGCAGACGCTCGTTCACCACGTGACGGTCGTTCAATCGAAACAGTTGGTACTTACAACCCACTAACTCAACCAGCTACTGTAAACATCGATGAAGAGAAAGCTCTTAAATGGTTAACTGACGGTGCAAAACCATCAGATACAGTGCGTAACTTGTTCTCAGAACAAGGAATCATGGAAAAATTCCATAACCAAAAATTCAGTAAATAATCGGGGGCGACGTCTTTGAAGCAGCTGATTGAAGCAATCGTTTTACCGTTAGTCGATTATCCAGAAGAAGTTCGTATTGAGACGGATGAAAATGCAAATCGAATTGTTTATAAACTTTTTGTTCATCCAGAGGATCGAGGGAAAGTCATAGGCAAGCAAGGGCGAGTAGCGAAAGCAATTCGTACAATTGTTTATTCAGCGGCGGGTAGTCACCATCAAAAAAAGACCTACGTCGATATATTGGATTGATAGAAAAGATTTTCACGCTCTTTTACATGCAACAAGCACTGGAGAGTCCTGATAGGTATGTTTACATGCACTTAGGAATTCGAAGTGGCTTTGAGGTAAAGCGGAAAATCTGGACTACAAAGGAAGGAGCTTGCCGGTTCCTTCCTTTTTTCATTATCATCATTACTTTGAGAAGTAATTGAACATAATGACATTAAGGGACTTCTTAGCTGTAACATCGTCCGCCAAAAGTTAATCTGCTACTTTAGGTGAAAGTGAGAGAAGGTTACTTTTGTTCTGGCTAGCTAGTAGCTTGACGGGGATAGGCATGTTTAGCAATTGTGTACTGTGCGAAAGAGAAGTGACAGCACAATTATGTCAAGGCGAAATTCATACGAGGTGAGATTTGAATGGAATGGTTTAATGTAGGTCGTATTGTCAATACACACGGTATTCGCGGTGAGGTGCGTGTGTTATCAACAACAGACTTTGAAGATGAGCGCTTCGCAGTAGGAAATAAGCTTGCGGCGTTTAAAAAAGACGATAAAAAGCCAACATGGGTAACGATTGAATCAATGCGTCGTCATAAAAACTTCATTTTATTAACTTTTGAAGGCATGAACAACATTAACATTGTTGAAACTTTTAAAGAAGGAATGCTTAAAATTACGAAGGATCAAATGACAGATGAATTATTAAAGGAAAATGAATATTTCTTCCATGAAATAATTGGCTGTACAATTGTATCTGAAGAAGGCGAAACGATCGGAGTAGTAGCCGATATTCTTCAAACAGGAGCAAATGATGTATGGGTAGTCAAGGGTAATAAAAAAGAGCATTACATCCCATATATCGAAGACATCGTCAAGGAAATTGATGTGGATGAGAAGAAAATTGTGATCCATGTAATGGAAGGCTTGTTATGATGAATATCAATGTGTTAAGTCTATTTCCTGATATGTTTACAGGCGTTTTTGGTGCATCCATATTAAAGAAAGCACAGGAAAAAGGTGCTGTAAAGCTAGAAGTAACTGATATCCGTGGGTTTTCGGGTAACAAGCATAATCAAGTAGATGATTATCCGTATGGCGGTGGTGCGGGCATGGTATTAAAACCAGAGCCGATGTTTAGCGCTGTCGAGTCTATTACAGAAGGAAGAAATCCTCGTATCATTTTGATGTGTCCACAAGGTGAGCGTTTTACTCAAAAAAAGGCAGAAGAGCTAGCGCAAGAACAAGAACTAGTATTTTTATGTGGTCATTATGAAGGTTATGATGAACGCATTCGCCAACATCTTGTTACAGACGAGATTTCAATTGGAGATTTCGTATTAACTGGTGGCGAACTAGGGGCTATGACGGTTATAGATAGCGTTGTACGACTTCTACCGGGGGTTTTAGGACAAGAGGATTCCCACATACAAGATTCGTTCTCAACAGGCCTTCTAGAGCACCCACATTATACACGACCTGCTGATTTTCGCGGAATGAAAGTCCCTGATATTTTACTATCAGGCAATCATGCGAAGATTGAGCAATGGCGTGAAGAAGAATCTTTGAAAAGAACGTTCGAACGTCGTCCGGATTTACTCGAGAATTATCCGTTAACAGATAAGCAAAAATTGTATTTAGAAAAACTTAAAAACAATAATAAAGATGCTTGATTGCTATCTATATTTATGATAACATCTAATCTGTACTTCTATGTGGAGTACTGAATTACGGTGTTCCGCTGTGGCATAGATTGCGTGCAAGAGCATCTGTCTAAGGAGAGAAAACAATGTCAAACATTATTACAGAAATTACTAAAGCTCAGCTTCGCACGGATCTACCATCTTTCCGTCCAGGTGATACTGTTAAGGTACACGTGAAAGTAGTAGAGGGTACACGTGAACGTGTCCAAGTATACGAAGGTGTAGTAATTAAACGTCGTGGTGGCGGTATTAGCGAAACTTTCACAGTTCGTAAAATTTCTTATGGTGTAGGTGTTGAACGTACATTCCCTGTACACACACCAAAAATCGCTAACTTAGAAGTTGTACGTCGTGGTAAAGTACGTCGTGCTAAACTTTACTACCTACGTAACCTACGTGGTAAAGCTGCTCGTATTAAAGAAATTCGATAATTATGACTTAAAAGTGAGGGGCTTGTACAACAAGCCCCTTTTCTTTTTGCTTGTCATCTTAAATAGCTATCAACTAAAATGAAGTTAGACAAGGGGGCAATTCTCGATGGAAAAACAGGTTAAGGAAAAGAATGAGCTATGGGAATGGACTAAGGCACTTCTAATTGCATTTGCGATTGCAGCGATTATTCGTTATTTTTTATTTACACCTATTGCAGTAGATGGAGAGTCCATGATGCCAACCCTTGAAGATGGCGATCGTATGATTGTGAATAAAATTGGTTATAAAATAGGTGAACCAAAACGCTTTGATATTGTTGTATTCCACGCTCCTGAAAAGAAGAACTATATTAAACGTGTTATTGGGCTACCAGGAGATACTTTGGAATATAAAAATGATCAATTATACATTAACGGCGAACCGATAGACGAACCTTATTTAGATGCTTACAAATCAGAAATTACAGAAGGTACTTTAACAGAGGATTTTAAGTTAAACGACATTGATGTAAACCTAAAAGGAGATGTAATTCCAGAAGGTTATGTTTTCGTTATGGGAGATAATCGTCGATACAGTAAGGATAGTCGTCATATAGGACTTGTCGATCAGAAAGAGATTATTGGTAATACAAGTCTTATTTTCTGGCCGTTTAGTGATATTAAAATTGTAAAGTAATTCTTGAAAGGGAGGGCTAAATACTCCCTTTTTCTTTTAGTTTAGGAGGTATAGATATGACTATACAATGGTTTCCAGGGCATATGGCAAAGGCCCGCAGAGAAGTAACGGAAAAATTAAAGCTCGTTGATATTATTTTTGAATTAATAGATGCACGTTTACCTCTATCTTCCCGAAATCCGATGATAGACGAAGTGATCAATCAAAAACCACGTCTTCTTATTTTAAATAAATCAGATATGGCAGATGAGCATGAAACACGTAAGTGGGTAGAGTACTTTGCGCAACGTGGTCATAAGGCGGTAGCAATTAATTCTCTTGAAGGCAAAGGGTTACAGCAGGTGACAAAGGCTGCTCAAGAAATATTGAAAGAAAAATTTGACCGTATGAAGTCACGTGGCATGAAGCCGAGAGCTATTCGCGCAATGATTGTTGGAATTCCTAACGTAGGGAAATCGACGCTAATTAATCGTCTTGCAAAGAAAAATATAGCCAAAACAGGTAATACGCCTGGGGTAACTAAGGCTCAGCAATGGATAAAGGTTGGGAAGGAGCTTGAATTACTCGATACGCCAGGTATTTTATGGCCGAAATTTGAAGATCAAGAAGTAGGCTACAAATTAGCCTTAACAGGTGCTATAAAGGATACGATAACGAATATGGAGGATTTAGCAGTATATGGTCTACGCTTTTTATCCGTTCATTATCCAGCACGAATGGAAGAGCGCTATGGCTTCCAGATTGTACATGAAGATTTAGTTGAGACTTTCGACCATATCGGTAAACTTCGTCGTGTGTTCGGTCCTGGTGGAGAAATCGATTATGATCAAGTAGCTCAACTAATCGTTCGAGATATTCGTGGTCAACAATTAGGCAAACTAACATTTGACTTTGTTCACGAACAACTTGAAAAAGAAACAGAGCAGCAATAAAGAAAACTGTCATACTCACGTCATAAATCGTGAGCGTGACAGTTTTTCTTTTAGGAATACTTCTTCTTGCCGATAAATGATATAGAGCGTGAAAAAGAAGTTATAATTATTTTGGGATTAGCGTCCTTCTGAAATGAATGTGCATTCAAGTACATATTGTGGAACACGCCAAAATGTTTAGACGAGCCCTTAGCCCGAAAGAAATAAGATTAACGTTTAACTGTAAGAACCAAAAAGGGAGTAAATAGATGAAAACGATTAAAGAAATTACAGCAGCTTTGAAGGAAGCGGAGGAATGGCAAGACTGGATGTCCGGTGTAGAGACAGACGAGCGTGCCGGTGTGCAAAAGGCTTGGCTAAGCTGGAAAAAGCGTCAAGATAAAAAACAACAGCTACTACAGGAACATCAAGCAAAGGTCGATTTCGATCAAAGCTACGGAGGAGAAGATGCCTTCA
Source organism: Lysinibacillus sp. EB271-A1-10B (assembly GCF_058791335.1). Taxonomy (NCBI): domain Bacteria; kingdom Bacillati; phylum Bacillota; class Bacilli; order Caryophanales; family Bacillaceae; genus Lysinibacillus; species Lysinibacillus sp. EB271-A1-10B. Next base: position 221,947 of record NZ_JBYTDL010000001.1, on the reverse strand, counting down.
TTGCAGGGGTAGATGAAGCAGGACGTGGACCGTTGGCAGGACCAGTAGTAACAGCTGCTGTTATTTTACCTGCAAACTGTGAAGCGCTAGTCGGATTAAATGATTCAAAGCAATTATCAAAAGATAAACGCAGTGCCTATGCTGCTTTAATAAAGGAGCATGCATTAAGTTATTTTATCCATTTCCAATCAGCGCAACAAATTGATGAATTAAATATTTACGAAGCGACGAAGCAATCGATGAAGACAAGCGTAGAATCGTTATCTATGAAACCTAATTATGTGCTAGTAGATGCTATGACGCTACCAATTTCTATTCCACAGGATTCAATCATTAAAGGAGATGCGAAAAGCTTAGCTATTGCAGCAGCGTCGATATTGGCAAAAACGGCTCGAGATGATTATATGGATCAACTGGATGAGGATTTCCCTATGTATGGTTTTGCTCAGCATGCGGGGTATGGAACAAAGCAGCATTTAATAGCACTGGAAGAATACGGTCCGACTATTCATCATCGCAAATCATTTGAGCCAATTAAGTCAATGCTTTAACTTCTTTCAGCAGATGTCCAAACATTCGCTAAAGTAGAGGAACTCAGTCTAAGAACGCCACGTCCTGTGGCATTACCGAAATGACCGACATCGTGTCGGCCCTCGTGTTGTTGCTGTCGCTGCGCTGTCTCTGCGCTGTCTCTGCGCTGTCGCACAGACAAAAACATGTTGCTGACGCTGCGCTTTCGCACAAAAAACATCTGCAGGCCTAAGCACAAAGCCGATTCCGAACGCAATTATGCCGAGGCATAATTGATAGTATTTTAAAAACATAATAGCATTCAGAAAAAGGCACATCACCAAAAATGATATTTGCTAAAACGATCATGTGCATAAGTTGATTGAGCTCCGACTGGACGCCCCAGGCAAAGCGTCCAGTCGGAGCAGAAATCAACCCCACGCTATAAAATGATAAGCTAAATAAAAATAGAAGCCAATTACGCCAAGGAGTAATTGATGAAAGGAGTATGTATATGACAGCCACATCTTTTAATCCGATTCAAATGCAACAAGCTGCTATAACCTCTGCTAATCAGCCACTTACTTTAAAACAAGGACAAATATTTCAAGGAACAATCAAACAATTATATCCAGATCAAATGGCAGAAATACAGGTTGGTCAACAAAAGTTTATTGCAAAACTCGAAGTACCGCTAAAAGCAGGTGATGCGCATTTCTTTCAAGTAACTGGTACAAGCCCACAAACCGAACTAAAAGTTGTTACGGGTCCTATGGCGCAAACGGCTTCCCAAAGTCAACAGATTAATCAGTTACTTGAATCAATGAATTTACCTAAAACAGCTGAATTACAGCAGCTTCTAGCTCATTTTATGAAGGCGCAGCTACCGATTTCAAAAGAGCAGCTGATGCAGGCAGAAATGTGGTTAAAGGCATTGCCGGAGGGCGTAGCAAAAATGGATGCCCTGCAAGCCATTCAAAAAATGGTAGAGTTTAAAATGCCAATGACAAATGATGTTTTTCAAGCTCTTCTAAGTGGACAAAAAACTGCAGGCATGGTTTCCATAATGGAAAACTTTACGCAGCTTTTAACGAAGGATATAGCTTTATCAGAAAACCTTAAGCAAAATCTAATGCAACAAATACAAGCAATTGCAAAGCCTTTTGAAGTAGAAACAGGTAGTTTGGTCCTTGCTAAGTCCATACAAATATTAACTAATAGTGCGGCTTCTATGAGTGAAAAGATTCAAGCCATGAATAGTTTAAAAGAGGCGGGGATACTACCTCAGCAGGCAACCTTGCAAAATTGGTCCAGCCTTAGCGATGTAAAGCCGATACAGTCAAATCAGCTGCAACAGGCTGGAGAAGTTATTCAAACAATTATAACGACAAAATCTGACAACATTCATCATCTTGTTGATCAGCTTAGATCATGGACAGCGAATCAAAGCTTGTTAACTAATGAACAAAAGCAATCATTAAATGAACTTATTGATCGATTTAAACAGCTACCAGCAACTAAACAAACGCTAGAGATTTTTGCAAAACAAATGCAAGAACACCTTATAAAGGCGTTTTCAGAAAATTCTTCGGCGCGTCTATTTACACAAGACGCGAATGCTCTTTCAGTGAAAGACCATTTATTATCGCTTTTAAAGCATGAAGCAACTACTCCGCTACAAAACGAAGCATTTATGCGAAATCTCATGAGAAATAGTGTTGAATCCCCGCAAGCAATGATTCAGCAAATTGTTACACAAGCGGATGCTCATGTACAAAATTCTATGGACAGTAAAGCAATGGAACATGCGCTTAAAACGGTATTAAAAAATCTAGGAGTTAGCTATGAAGCGACTCTTAGTAATAAGTCAGCCGATTTACAGCAGATTGCACATCAATTAAAACCGCAATTACATACATTATTGCAGGAAGCGCATGTTACTCCGCAGCTGAAGGAAGCTGCAGAAATGTTAATGGCACGTATGAATGGTATGCAGCTAGCATCAGGAGAAAATGGCCATCAGCATCAGCTTATTATGCAAGTGCCATTAGAATTTTTCGGCAAGAAAATGGATGCAACATTACAGTGGAATGGACGCATGAAGGAAGACGGTAAAATTGATGCCAATTACGCACGCATATTATTTTATTTACAAATGGAATCTATGAAAGAAACGGTTATTGATATGCAAGTCCAAAACCGTGTCGTTTCTGTGACAGTATTTAATGAAAATAATGATATTATTCCGCTTGCCGAACCACTAAAAGCAGCGTTAAAAATAGGATTAGCTGAAAAAGAGTATCAACTTTCAGGCGTTTTTATTAAACAATTTGAGAAAGCCCAACCAGAAAAAAACCCTGTAGTAGAACAGCAGGAGGAACATAGTGGGGTGGATTTTCGCATATGAGTGAAGAAAAATTTGCTCGAAAAGAGGCTATCGCCCTCACGTATAAGTTAGGCCGTTTTGATAGTCCAACGGTAGTAGCAAAAGGAAAAGGGAAAGTAGCAGAAAATATATTAGCGCGTGCGAATGAGCATGATGTCCCGATATATGAGGATCCTAACCTCGTTCAATTACTCGGACAATTAGATTTAAATGAGTCAATTCCTGAAGAATTATACGAAGCCGTCGCTGAGGTTTTTGCATTTATTTATCGTTTAGATCAACAACATGCGCAAAAATATAGAAAAAATAGAGAATTCTGATTTTCGGAAATATCTGTTTTAGTACACGAAGTAGAAAAAACCGTCATATTTTTATGTAAAAAATGAATAAAAGACAAGGTATAGACTTTATCAGAATCTTTCGTTAGAATAGATTATGTTAGTAAAACAATTTTGCAAATGTTTGATGGGAGGATGTATTATGAATATCCATGAATATCAAGGGAAAGAGATTCTTAGAAAATATGGTGTAGCTGTACCAAACGGAAAAGTTGCTTTTTCCCCTGATGAAGCTGTGAAAGTAGCGAAGGAACTTGGCTCTAATGTGACTGTAGTCAAGGCGCAAATTCATGCAGGTGGACGCGGGAAAGCAGGGGGCGTGAAAATCGCTAAAAACCTTGACGAGGTGCGTACATATGCAAAAGAATTACTAGGTAAAATTTTAGTAACTCATCAAACAGGTCCTGAAGGAAAAGAAGTAAAACGCTTATATATTGAAGAGGGTTCTGATATTCAAAAAGAATACTATTTAAGTTTAGTATTAGACCGCGCAACATCCCGTGTAACAGTGATGGGATCTGAAGAGGGCGGCATGGATATTGAGGAAGTAGCGGAATCACATCCGGAAAAAATCTTCAAAGAAGTTGTGGATCCTGTTGTAGGGTTAACAGGTTTCCAGGCACGTCGCATGGCGTTCAATATGAATATTCCAGCTAACCTAATAGGGAAAGCTGTTAAATTAATGTTAGGCTTGTATCAAGCGTTTATCGACAAGGATGCTTCTATTGTAGAAATTAATCCACTTGTTATAACTGGACAAGGAGAAGTTCAAGCATTAGATGCTAAATTTAATTTCGATGCAAATGCGTTGTATCGTCATAAAGATATTGTCGAATTACGTGATTTTGATGAAGAAGATCCAAAGGAAATCGAAGCATCAAAATATGACCTTAGCTATATTTCATTAGAAGGCAACATTGGCTGTATGGTTAATGGAGCTGGTCTTGCAATGGCTACGATGGACACAATTAGTTATTACGGCGGAAGCCCTGCTAACTTCTTAGACGTAGGAGGCGGTGCAACGGCTGAAAAAGTAACAGAAGCTTTCAAAATTATCCTTTCTGATCCACATGTAAAAGGCATCTTTGTAAACATTTTTGGCGGAATTATGAAGTGTGACATTATCGCTGAGGGTGTTGTAGCAGCTGCCAAAGAACTTGGCTTAACTGTGCCGTTAGTTGTACGTTTAGAAGGTACAAATGTAGAGCTTGGAAAAGAGATTTTAAATGCATCTGGTTTAAACATCGTTGCAGCGGATTCAATGGCTGACGGTGCACAAAAAATTGTGGGACTAGTAGGCTAAGGAAGGCAGGGAGAACAATGGCTGTATTTATTGATAAAGATACGAAGGTAATTGTGCAAGGGATTACGGGAGAAACAGCGCTTTTCCATACGAAGCAAATGCTTGAGTACGGTACTAAAATTGTAGCTGGTGTAACGCCGGGTAAAGGCGGTCTTGAAATCGAAGGAGTGCCTGTATTTAACACTGTAGCGGAAGCTGTAGCTGCAACAGGTGCAACAACTTCAGTTATTTATGTACCTGCTCCATTCGCGGCAGATGCTATTTTAGAGGCTGTTGATGCTGAATTAGAATTAACGATCTGTATAACTGAGCATATTCCTGTACTTGATATGGTTAAGGTAAAACGTTATATGGGAGGTAAAAAGACTCGTCTAGTCGGTCCTAACTGTCCTGGTGTTATTACAGCGGATGAATGTAAGATTGGTATTATGCCTGGTTACATCCATACAAAAGGGCATGTAGGAGTAGTTTCACGCTCTGGTACATTAACATATGAAGCGGTACACCAGTTAACACAAGCTGGTATCGGTCAAACTACAGCTGTAGGGATCGGTGGAGACCCTGTCAATGGTACGAACTTTATCGATGTTTTGGAAGCGTTTAACAACGATCCAGAAACATATGCAGTTGTGATGATTGGCGAAATTGGAGGGACAGCTGAAGAAGAAGCAGCTGAATGGATTAAAGCGAATATGACGAAACCTGTCGTTGGCTTTATCGGTGGACAAACAGCTCCTCCAGGTAAACGTATGGGTCACGCAGGTGCTATTATCTCAGGTGGTAAAGGAACAGCAGCAGAGAAAATTAAGGCTATGAATGCTGCTGGTATTGAAGTTGCAGAAACGCCATCTGTCATTGGCGACACGCTTATTAAAGTAATCAAAGAAAAAGGGCTATACGAAAAGTGTAAAACCCATTAAAATGGAAGATGTAGCACATTGTGGCTACATCTTTTTCTTTAACTTCTTTCAGCGGGTGTCCAAACACCTGCTGAAAGAAGTTAAAGCTTCCGGCGGATGTCATGGACTCTGCATGAATATGCTTGCTTCTAACTTCCTACTTACTTTTTTGAAAATGCGGTCATTTAATTTCTTCTATTATAAAAGGAGGCTCTTAAATGATTTTTTCAGTTGATACACAAAGATTGCTAGCTTTACATTATATATACCCATTACCACTTCAAAAACTTCAGCGATTATTGTCCCCGGTGGATATACTAAGTTATTTTGAGGAAGTGCACCCCTACGAGATTGCAAAAACACTGCAAATATCATCGAGTAGAGCTTTGGAGATATCCAGGAGTTTTCGACAAATTATGACATTGTCGTTTGCAGAAGCTTATGAAAGGGCCAATATTTCCCCGATACCTTTTCATCATCCTTTTTACCCGGCGCAATTATTTGAAATATCCAGCCCACCTACTGTATTGTATGTGAAAGGTCGGTATTCGCTATTGACGAAAGAAAAACAAGTAGCCATTATAGGTTCTAGAAAGGCTACATCATATACAAAAACTGCGATGGACCTAATCGTGCCACCTCTTGTTGAACACGGATATACAGTTGTAAGCGGGCTTGCAAGAGGGGCAGATACGATCGCTCATGAGACAACTATAAAAGTTGGTGGTTCCACAATTGCAGTGCTTGGTCACGGGTTTAATTATATATACCCTAAGGAAAACCAGTCTCTCTCTGAGCATATGGCGGAGCATCAGTTACTTGTCACAGAGTATCCTCCATATATGAAACCTGAGAAATGGCATTTTCCAATGCGCAACCGAATCATAAGTGGATTGTCCAAAGCTATAGTTGTTACGGAAGCGGCATTAAGAAGTGGCACGCTTATTACAACGGACAATGCATTAGAGCAAGGAAAAGATGTATTTGTTGTACCTGGTCCAATTAATGCAGAGCAGTCAAAGGGCACAAATAAACTACTATTAGAAGGAGCTATTCCAGTGTGTAATGGTCACGAAATCGTTGAAACACTTACGCTCTTTTCTAACAAAAATTGAAAAAAAGTTGCATTATCTTAAAATCTGTTATACATTTTGCAACAGGTAACTTAAAAAATTAGCAATAGACCTCGCTAAGGGGGAGACATAGATGGCGGATTATTTAGTGATTGTAGAATCACCAGCAAAAGCAAAAACAATTGAACGATATTTAGGGAAAAAATATAAAGTGAAAGCGTCAATCGGGCATGTTCGTGATTTACCACGTAGCCAAATGGGCGTTAGTCCAGAAAATAATTATGAACCTAAATATATTACTATTCGTGGTAAAGGGCCTGTTTTACAGGACTTAAAGTCTGCGGCTAAAAAAGTGAAGAAAGTCTTTCTAGCGGCCGATCCAGACCGCGAGGGAGAAGCGATTGCTTGGCACCTTGCGACTGCGTTAAATATCGATATTCAATCAGATTGTCGTGTCGTTTTTAATGAAATTACAAAAGATGCGATTGTAGAATCCTTTAAAAATCCACGTCCTATTAATATGGATTTAGTGGATGCACAGCAAACACGTCGTATACTGGACAGACTTGTTGGTTATAACATTAGTCCGATTCTTTGGAAAAAGGTTAAAAAGGGATTATCGGCAGGGCGAGTACAATCTGTAGCACTACGCATGATTATTGATCGTGAAAATGAAATTAAAAACTTCCAACCGGAAGAATATTGGACAATTGAAGGTTCTTTTGAAAAAGGGAAGAAAACGTTCGATGCGCTTTATTACGGTAATGGCAAAGAAAAAATTAAATTAACAAATGAAGAACAAGTAAAATCTATTTTAAAAAATGTTAAAGGTACAAGTTTTGAAGTTGTTAATGTATCGAAAAAAGAACGTAAACGAAATGCAGCACCTGCTTTTACAACATCTTCTTTACAGCAAGAGGCAGCACGTAAGTTAAATTTCCGTGCTAAGAAAACGATGATGCTTGCGCAACAATTATATGAAGGTATTGATGTTGGTAAAAAAGAGGGGACAGTCGGTTTAATTACTTATATGCGTACCGATTCTACACGTATTTCAGATACAGCAAAAACAGAGGCAGTAGCCTACATTGAATCCAAATACGGCAAAGAATTCATCTCAACAGAGTCGAAGCAGGCTAAAAAAGCATCAAATGCACAAGATGCCCATGAGGCTATTCGCCCAACTAGTACGATGCGAACTCCGGATGAATTAAAGGCAGTGCTTAGTCGCGATCAATTGCGCTTATATCGTTTAATTTGGGAGCGTTTTATCGCAAGTCAGATGGCGCCGGCCGTACTTGATACAGTAGCTGTTGATCTTCAAAATGGTGATGTTTTATTCCGTGCAAACGGCTCGCAAGTTAAATTTGCAGGCTTTATGAAACTCTATATTGAGGGTACAGATGATCAAACAGAAGAGACAAACAAGCTTCTACCTGAAATGGAAGTTGGCGATCAAGTAAAATCTCTTGAAATCGAGCCGAAGCAACATTTCACACAGCCACCACCACGTTATTCAGAGGCGCGTCTTGTAAAAACAATGGAAGAGTTAGGTATAGGGCGCCCGTCCACATATGCACCGACCCTCGATACAATTCAGCGCCGTGGCTATGTCGTATTAGATGCGAAACGATTTATGCCGACAGAGCTAGGAGAAATCGTGCACCAACTCGTACTAGAGTTTTTCCCTGATATCATAAATATCGAATTCACAGCACAGATGGAACAAGATTTGGATGATATTGAAGAAGGTGGTCGTCAGTGGAAAGAAGTTGTGCATGAGTTTTATAAGGATTTTGAGGTCCATGTAAAATATGCAGATGAGGCTATGGAAAAGGTTGTTATAAAAGATGAACCGGCTGGCGAGGATTGTGAGCTTTGTGGATCTCCAATGGTCTTTAAGCTTGGACGATACGGAAAATTTATGGCTTGTTCAAACTTCCCGGATTGCCGCAATACAAAAGCTATTATGAAACCTATTGGCGTAAAATGTCCTTCTTGTGAAACAGGCGAAATTGTAGAACGAAAGAGTAAAACAAAGCGTTTATTCTATGGTTGCAATCAGTACCCTGAGTGTGAATTTGTTTCATGGGACAAGCCAATTAGTAGACCATGTCCGAAATGTAGTGCATTATTAGTAGAGAAAAAAATTAAAAAAGGTGTTCAAATTCAGTGTACGAAATGTGACTATGAAGAGACACCTACTCAATGATAGAAAGATGGTAAGAACATGACTGAACAAGTAGTAAATGTAATAGGCGCAGGGCTTGCAGGCAGTGAGGCTGCTTGGCAAATTGCTCAACGTGGTGTGAAAGTTAAACTTTATGAAATGCGTCCAGTAAAGCAAACACCAGCTCACCATACTGATAAATTTGCGGAGCTTGTTTGTTCGAACTCACTACGTGCAAATGGATTAACGAATGCCGTAGGTGTGATTAAAGAAGAAATGCGTATTTTAGACTCTGTAATTATGAAGGCAGCCGATGCATGTTCAGTACCAGCAGGCGGTGCCTTAGCAGTGGATCGACATGAATTTGCAGGCTATGTGACAGAAGCGGTGAAAAATCATCCTCTTGTGGAAGTTATTCATGAAGAAGTCACTGAAATTCCAGAAGGTATTACTGTTATTGCCACAGGGCCACTAACATCGAAAGCTTTAGCTGAAAAAGTTCAGGGCTTAACAGGTTTAGATTATCTATATTTCTATGATGCAGCAGCACCAATTATTGAAAAAGATAGCATCGATATGGAAAAAGTTTATTTAAAATCTCGTTACGATAAAGGGGAAGCAGCTTATTTAAACTGTCCTATGACAAAGGAAGAATTTGATCGTTTCCGTCTAGCGTTAATCGAGGCAGAGGTTGTGCCATTAAAAGAATTTGAAAAAGAAATTTACTTTGAAGGATGTATGCCTATCGAAGTAATGGCTGCTCGCGGTGAGAAAACAATGTTATTTGGACCGATGAAGCCAGTAGGTCTAGAAGATCCAAAAACAGGGAAACGACCTTATGCAGTTGTCCAGTTACGTCAAGACGATGCAGCAGGAACTCTTTACAATATCGTTGGCTTCCAAACGCACTTAAAATGGGGACCACAGAAAGAAGTACTGCAATTAATTCCGGGATTAGAGAATGTGGAAATCGTTCGTTATGGCGTAATGCATAGAAATACATTCATTAATTCGCCAAAGGTTCTAGAGAAAACGTACCAACTTCGTGAGCATAAAAATATTTTCTTTGCTGGTCAAATGACAGGTGTAGAAGGATATGTTGAATCTGCTGGTAGTGGATTAATTGCCGGTATTAATGCAGCTCGATTAGCATTAGGACAAGAGCAAATTATCTTCCCGTTTGAAACGGCTTTAGGTAGTATGGCGCGTTATATAACAGAAGCGCAATCGAAAAATTTCCAGCCGATGAACGTTAACTTCGGAATTTTCCCTGAACTACCACCAGGACGTCGTTCGAAGCCAGAGCGTGCAGAGATGCATGCTACGCGTGCAATAAGCACAATTCGTAATTTTGTGAATTCACAAACAATTTGATTGCAAAAAGCCTCTAAAAGTTGGTATACTCTTAGAGGCTTTTTCTTTTTTGTAGCAAAATGCTAATTTACACGTGTTTTATTATTTTGTATGGAGATTTTCTCAAAATATAAACATTTTCACTTGCTATATGATGAAGATAGGTATAGTGTCAATATGTATGTTTTGTACATTAACGATACCCAAAGTGACAAACTAAAGAGGATCATCGAAAATTGACATTCTTTTAATGGCAAGTGAAAGCACTTTAGGCTCATCAGCCAACGTTGAGGGTGGCATTTGTAAAAATGTATGCCGTTTATATAAGTTGATTGGAAGTGTAGACTAAGCGACTCCTTAGGGATCCAGCAATAGAGGGACGAAGGCTAAAACCATCATGTCCTGTGATAATGCCTTCGTGATCAACATCCTTTTGCCCAAGTGGCTCACTGGACGCCTTTAGGAAAGAGGTCATGTGGAACGAAAAATCAACCACTCGTTATGGTGATGCCCTGTAATTTGAGAAGATTATCAATAAATCCATTGGTGGTGAATCTTTTTATGTTAGTTTCGTCCCAAGATGCACTTGAACAGTTTATGCTTTATATCCAAATTGAAAAAAACTTCTCTGTTCATACAGTGCGAGAATATGAATCGGACCTACTAGATTTTTTAGCGTTTTTGCAAGCGGAGGGCGTAAATGATTTAGCTAGCGTTGAGTATATACATGCACGTCTTTATGTAACAAAGTTGTACGATGAAAAGAGAGCAAGATCATCTGTATCAAGGAAAATCTCCTCAATACGCTCCTTCTTTCGCTTTCTAAATAAACAGCACGGATTAGATGATGGGGCATTTCGATCACTTTATCATCCGAAAAAAGAATCACGTTTACCTAGCTTTTTCTACGAGGAAGAATTGAAGCAGCTATTTGATGCGAATGTCGGCGATGATTTGAAATCATTAAGAAATATAGCTATATTGGAGCTGTTATATGCGACAGGTATTCGTGTAAGTGAGCTCACCTCAATTCAAGTAGAAGATGTTGATTTCCATTATTCGATTATTAGGGTAATGGGAAAAGGGCGAAAAGAACGTATTATTCCATTCGGGCAATTTGCGAGTTTAGCTATGCAGGATTACATAGAACAAGCTCGTCCACGATTGATGAAAAACACAAGTCATCAGCAATTGTTTGTCAACATGCGCGGTGGGGAACTTACTCCACGAGGTGTACGTCATATTTTAACAGAAATGATTGACAAAGCCTCGCTCCATACGAAAATATATCCACATATGCTTCGCCATACTTTTGCCACACATTTATTGAATAATGGCGCAGATTTACGTACGGTGCAGGAGTTATTAGGCCATGCTCATTTAACTTCTACACAAGTTTACACTCATGTAACAAAAGAGCATCTACGTCAAACATATATGAATGCTCATCCAAGGGCATAATAAGCTAAGGAGGAAGGCGAATGGGACAAATTCATGCGACAACGATATTTGCAGTTCATCATAACGGAGGTTGCGCGATGGCAGGTGATGGTCAAGTGACCCTGGGAAATGCGGTTGTTATGAAAGGTACAGCAAGGAAGGTCAGACGTCTGTTTAATGGTCAGGTGCTTGCCGGGTTTGCGGGATCGGTTGCTGATGCTTTTACACTTTTTGAAATGTTTGAAGGAAAGTTAAATGAATACAATGGTAACTTACAACGTGCAGCAGTAGAAGTTGCTAAGCAATGGCGCGGTGATAAAATGCTACGTCAATTAGAGGCTATGCTACTTGTAATGGATAAAAGTACACTCCTTCTTGTTTCGGGTACGGGAGAAGTAATTGAACCGGATGATGGAGTTTTGGCAATTGGTTCTGGGGGTAACTATGCATTATCAGCAGGCCGTGCCCTGAAAAAGTATGCAGGTGATACAATGTCTGCTCGTGAAATTGCAGAAGCGGCATTAGAAACCGCTGCTGGAATCTGTGTGTTTACGAATCATAATATTATCGTGGAGGCGCTTAACTAATGACAAAAAATAATTTAACGCCAAGACAAATTACTGAGCATTTGGATCGTTATATCGTTGGACAAAATGAAGCGAAGCGAGCGGTAGCTATTGCACTACGTAATCGATATCGTCGCTCGCTGCTAAGTGATGAGATGAAGGCTGAGGTAATTCCGAAAAATATTTTGATGATTGGACCTACAGGTGTCGGAAAAACAGAAATTGCACGAAGAATTGCAAAGCTAACGGGTGCACCATTTGTAAAAGTTGAAGCAACGAAGTTTACAGAAGTAGGATATGTAGGGCGAGACGTAGAGTCAATGGTACGTGATGTAGTAGAAGCTTCACATCGTCTTGTAAAAGAAGAAATGATGGAGTCTGTGAAGGACCAAGCCGAAGAATTAGCAAACGAAGCGATAGTTAAGTTGTTAGTTCCTTCATTACGAAAAAAACAGTCCATGCAAAATCCGTTTGAAATGTTATTTGGCGGAAAAGAACAGCAAGCCAATGATGATTCTTCTTCTGAAGAAACTGAAGTACGCTCCAAACGTGCGCAAATCGCTATCGATTTACGTAATGGTAAATTAGAAAATGAATGGATTACAGTTGAAGTAACTGAACAAAATCCTTCTATTTTTGATGCGTTACAAGGAACAGGTATGGATATGTCTGCAAACAATGGCATGCAGGATATGCTGTCTAGTTTAATGCCTAAAAAGCAGAAAAAACGTCGTCTACAAGTGAAAGATGCACGTCGTATTTTAACGATCGAGGAAGCAAATAAACTCATAGATGCAGACGAAGTTGCTCAAGAGGCCATTTCAAGAGCAGAACAATCAGGTATTATTTTTATTGATGAAATTGATAAAATCGCTAGTAAGGATAGTAACTCCTCTGCAAACGTATCGCGTGAAGGTGTGCAACGTGATATTCTACCAATTGTTGAAGGTTCTACTGTAACGACAAAATACGGTGCTGTAAAAACTGACTTTATGCTTTTCATTGCTGCTGGAGCGTTTCATATGTCGAAGCCTTCAGATTTAATTCCTGAATTGCAAGGTCGTTTCCCGATTCGAGTGGAGCTTGAAAAATTAACTAAACAAGATTTTGTACGTATTTTGCAAGAACCAGATCAATCACTTATTTTGCAATACAAGGCATTATTAGAAACTGAAGGCGTGGAGATAAACTTTACGGAAGACGCGATTGAGCGAATTGCAGAAATCGCAACTGAGGTCAATCAGGAGACTGATAATATTGGAGCTCGACGTTTGCACACAATTTTAGAACGCTTATTAGAAGAATTATCATTTGAAGCTGCTGAAATTGCACCTGCAAATATTCCAATCACTGCTGCTTATGTAGATCAAAAACTTGCGGGTATAGTAAAAAACAAAGATTTGTCACAGTTTATATTGTAAGATAAGGCTGAATAGTTTTATTAAGTTGAAAAAACATTTAGAATATTAAGAAAATACTCTTCGGATTATTTATAGGAGGAACATATAATGAATTTATTAGAAAAAACGCGTAAAATTAACTCGATGCTCCAAGCATCTGCTGGTAAACCGGTAAACTTTAAAGAAATGGCAGATACATTAGGAGATATTATCGACAGTAATGTTTATATTGTAAGCCGTAAAGGGAAGCTTTTAGGTATTTCAATTCACCAACAAATTGAAAATGAGCGTATGAAAAAGATGTTCGAAGAGCGTCAATTCCCAGAAGAATATACACATAGCTTGTTTACAATTTCTGAGACATCTTCAAACTTAGATATTAATGACGAACATACTGCTTTCCCAGTTGAAAACAAAGAGTTATTCCAAAATGCATTAACAACGATCGTACCGATTGTTGGTGGTGGTGAGCGTCTTGGTACATTAATTCTTGCTCGTTTATCTTCACAATTTGAGGATGATGATTTAATTTTAGCTGAGTACGGTGCAACAGTAGTTGGTATGGAAATTTTACGTGAGAAATCTGAGGAAATTGAAGAGGAAGCTCGTAGCAAAGCTGTTGTACAAATGGCAATCAATTCACTTTCATACAGTGAGTTAGAGGCTATTGAACATATCTTTGAAGAGCTTGATGGCCATGAAGGCTTACTTGTTGCTTCAAAAATTGCAGACCGAGTTGGTATTACACGTTCAGTAATCGTAAACGCATTACGTAAACTAGAATCTGCAGGTGTAATCGAATCTCGCTCTTTAGGTATGAAAGGTACTTACATTAAAGTACTGAACGATAAATTCCTAAATGCATTAGCTGAAATTAAAATGAAATAATAAAATAGCGTCCTTTTGGGACGTTCTGAGGCATCTGGAATAATTTTGTTCCAGATGCCTTTTATTATATAGAGAATAAAAATCGCTAAGGGAAACTTTGTGATCGTTGTGGCCTTCCGATTCCCTTTCCAGACTGCTTACTTTCCTATGAAGAGCGTCGACCACCACTTCCTCCTCTTTAGTCCCTATATTGGCACTGCGCTTACGTACAAAAAAACCCGTGTTGCTGTCGCTAAATTAACACTGTGCTTTCTCACAAATTTGTTGGCCTAAAGCCTTCGGCGGATTTGACACAAAAAATTCATTGGAAACACAAAGGTATCTGGGATAATCTTGTTCAGATGCCTTTTGTAATTCGACGAAGTTTCGACGAAATTTGCGGTTGAGTTTACATGCTTTAATTATGTCGAATCATGTTTTAGTACTAAATAGGGGGGAGGAATCATCTATATTTTAATCCTTTCGCTCATTTTTTATAGGTATGTTTTCGACCTTCCTAGACGCTAATGTCATTGCTTTATCCCTAAATTTGTCTTTTGACATATGCGCTACTTTTTGCGTAAGTGAAAAAAACATATGCTCCAATTGTTACTTGTAAGACAGTATGGAATGACTATTCTGAATTTTGCGTAATATTATAGCCTTATGTTTAAATAGTAAAAAGGAACTCTAATTTAGACATTGTGTCTACTGTTGTTTTGGTAAAAAAAGGAATAAAATAGATCCTAAAACCGTAAACACTGTCGAAATGGTGTAAATAGACTAGTATTGAGTAGGGTGGCTATGAATCCAGTAATATCAAGGGATACGGAAGTATTGTCCTGGTTATTTGTGAATAAAAATGGGTCGTTTATACTATCAAAAAGTGACAAAAGACAATAGACACTACGTATCATCTTAATTACAATTGTATTATTGGATAAAATAAGAAGTACATGAATGAGGTGAGCTTTTTGGATTTGTTTGGAGGAACTATTAGTAAGCTGGAAAACGGACTTTCTTATGCAACTTTGAATCATAAAACGATCGCTAATAACATTGCGAATGTCGATACGCCGAACTATAAGGCGAAAAATGTAAGTTTTAAAGATATGTTGGAGAAAGAACAACAAATGTCAATTTCGGCATATCGTACGGATAATAGACATTTTGATTTCGCGATTCGACAATCAACGCCTGGTGTGAATAATATAAATGGTTTGCGATATCGAAATAATGGTAATGCCGTAGATATGGATGCTGAACAGACAAAGCTTGCGGAAAACCAAATTTATTACAACGCATTAATTGAACGCATGAACGGTAAGCTAAATACTCTAAATACGGTTATTAAAGGAGGTAAGTAATAGATGTCTATTTTCCATGGTATGAATACTACTGCCTCAGCATTAACGGCACAGCGTTTACGAATGGATGTAGTTTCGTCAAATATGGCGAACATGGATACAACGCGCGGTAGACAAGTGAACGGGGAGTGGGAACCATACCGCAGAAAGTCTGTAACGCTTACGGCGCAAGAGGGACAGTTTTCAAAGATCTTTAATGCCGCGGTTGGCAAAAATGCAAAGAGTGGTGTTGGCAACGGCGTAAAAGTTACACAAATAAAAGAAGATAGAGAAACACCTTTCAAACTTGTGTATGATCCAACTCATCCAGATGCAAATGCAGATGGCTATGTAAATATGCCGAATGTAGATCCATTAAAAGAAATGGTAGATTTAATGTCAGCTACTCGTTCCTACGAGGCAAACATAACTGTATTGAATGCAAATAAATCCATGCTGACAAAGGCTTTAGAGATTGGAAGATAAATAAGAGGAAAGGAAGATACATAATGACAATTTCGTCCGTTTCACAAATGACACCTACGCAGGTTGTAAATGAAACAAATAAACTTAATACGACACCTTATGAAGCACAACAGAGCTTTGCGAACTCGTTAAAAGAAGCAATATCAAAGGTTAATGATCAACAAATTACTTCTGATAACCTTACTCAAAAGTTAATTAATGGTGGAGATGTAGAGTTGCACGAAGTGATGATTGCATCACAAAAGGCGAGCATTACATTAAATGCAACAATTGAAGTTCGCAATAAGGTGATTGAAGCTTACCAAGAAATAATGCGTATGAGTGTCTAACTTTATTTGAATAAGCACTATTGAAGTAAAGAATTTATCCCATATTTTAAATGGATGATTGATGTGGAGGTTGGATGACTCCTAAGGGATCACGTTCATGATACAGAAGGTGATAGCCTTGAAGTGAGTGAGACAATAGAAAAACGAAGGCAAATACATCATATCTTATGATTATGCTTTCGTGGCCAACATCCTGATTGCCCCAAATGGTTTATCGGACGCTCCTAGTCGAAACGGAAATCAATACGTTATGGTGATGATAATGATTGAATGTTATGGGATATCACTGTTTTCGCGAATTATTAGATGGATAGGTTGTTCACTATAACCGGAGGATTCATAATGAATGAACGATTGACGAAAATAAAAAACGACACCAGCCAATTTTGGACAAGTCGTAGTAAAAAACAAAAATTTGTAATGATTGGTTCTGTGGTAGGAGTACTAGCACTTGCTGCCGTTATTACACTTTTTGCTACAAAAATTACATATGTACCACTTTATAAGGATTTATCGACAAGAGAAATCGGACAAGTGAAGGAAGCGTTAGATACCCAAGGTGTAAAATATGAACTTGCACCGGGGGGGACATCGATTTTAGTGCCTGAGGAACAAGTTGATTCATTGTTAGTACAGTTAGCATCGGAAGGATATCCGCAAACGGGGTCGATTGATTACTCTTTCGCAAATAGCTCTGGATTTGGTATGACAGATAATGAGTTTAACCTATTAAAAAAAGCTGCGACTGAAACAGAAATCGCAAAGCTCATTAAAAATCTAGAGGGTGTAAAAGATGCAAAGGTAATGATTAACATTCCAGAAGAGGGCGTATTTTTAAAAGATGTTAAAGAAGAAGCGACTGCATCTATTGTTTTAAATACTGACCCGGGCTATAAATTTACAGAGCAACAAATTGCCACTATGTACAATCTAGTTGCAAAAAGTGTTCCAAATTTAAATACGGATAATATTGTTATTTCTAACCAATTTTCTGAGTACTTTGATCTAAATGCTGCAACTACTGATGGGGCTTCAACTACGACAGCTGAAGGTCAGTTACAAGCGAAGAAATTGGTTGAGCGTGATCTACAACGTCAAGTCCAAAATATGCTAGGTACGCTTATGGGACAAGACAAAGTAATCGTTTCTGTGACAACAGACATTGATTTCAAAAAAGAAGTTCGTGAAGAAAACCTAGTAACACCAGTTGACGAAGAGAATATGGAAGGAATCGCGATTAGTGCTCAACGTATTACAGAGCAATATTCTGGTACAGGGGCTGCAGCCACTGGTACACCTGAAGCTGAAACGACGACGGATAACTTCACAACGTATAACGAAGGTGTAAATGGTGACGGGGAATATGAACGTACTGAAGAAACAATTAATAATGACGTAAACCGTATACGTAAAGATATCCAAGAGGCACCATATAAAATTCAAGATATTGGTATCCAAGTAATTGTTGAACCACCGACAGCAACTGACGCGGCAACATTACCAGATGGGATTCGTGAGGATATCCAGCAAATTTTAAGTACGATTGTTCGTACGACGATTTCTAAAGATGTAGCAGCTGAGCTTACTCAAGATCAAATCGATGAAAAAGTAGCTGTTTCAGTGCATCCTTTAAATGGTAAAGCAACAGAGACAGCTAGCGAAAAATCTGTTATTCCATGGTGGGTTTGGGTAATCGGCGGCATTTTACTTGCTGTTATAGTATTGCTTGCATTCTTCATTGTCCGTTCACGTAAACGTGCACAGGAAGAAGAAGAACTAAGTATCCTAGATGAACAAGAAGAACTAATGATTGAAGATATAAATGAAGAAATTGAAACGGAAGCTACAATGCGTCGTAAGCAGCTTGAAAAAATGGCAAAAGAAAAGCCAGACGATTTTGCGAAGTTACTGCGTAGTTGGATTGCGGAAGACTAACTAGGAGGTTCGGCTGTGTCCAAGAAAGATAAGGAATTAACAGGCAAACAAAAGGCCGCTCTCTTGTTAATTTCATTAGGGCCTGAGGTTTCAGCTTCTGTCTATAAACACTTAACAGAAGAAGAAATTGAACGTTTAACATTAGAGATTTCAAGCGTAAAAAAAGTAGAAGCAAATGTGAAAGAGGAAATTATTGAAGAGTTCCACAATATTGCACTTGCGCAAGATTATATTACACAGGGTGGTATTGGTTACGCGAAGACAGTATTGGAGAAAGCTCTTGGTGTAGAACAGGCGCAAACAATTATTAATCGCCTTACATCTTCTTTACAAGTACGTCCTTTTGACTTTGCGCGTAGAGCTGATCCAGCACAAATTTTTAACTTTATTCAAAATGAACATCCACAAACAATTGCCCTTATCCTCTCTTATTTAGAGGCAGGGCAAGCGGGTGTGATTTTATCTTCATTACCACAGGAAGTACAGGCTGATATTGCTAAGCGTATTGCTGTAATGGATTCAACTTCCCCAGAAGTTATTAGTGAAATTGAATCTGTTTTAGAGCGTAAGTTATCATCGACTGTGACACAAGATTACACTGAAACGGGTGGCATTGATGCAGTTGTTGAAGTGTTAAATGGTGTAGATCGACAAACGGAAAAAACGATTCTCGATGCACTCGAAATTCAAGATCCAGAGCTTGCAGAAGAAATCAAAAAACGTATGTTTGTATTCGAAGATATTGTTACGCTTGACAATCGTTCGATACAACGTGTTATTCGCGATTGTGAAAATGAAGACTTACTGCTTTCAATGAAAGTTTCTAGTGAAGAAGTAAAAGACATTATTTTCCGCAATATGTCACAACGTATGGCTGAGACATTTAAGGAAGAAATGGAAATTATGGGTCCTGTTCGACTGCGTGACGTAGAGGAAGCGCAATCTCGAATTGTTGCGGTCATTCGTCGCTTAGAGGATGCTGGTGAGATTATTATTGCACGTGGTGGAGGAGATGACGTCATTGTCTAGAATCATCCGTTCTGTACATACACAGTCCAATGGTGATCATGTCAAAAAGATTCAAATCCGTGAAATGTTTGAGCTGCATGAGATAGAAAATGGAGAAATTCAACCTCAAAAACAGATTACTATGGAAGAAGTGCTAGAAGAGCGCGAGCGCTTGCTTGCGGAAGCTAGAGCTACTATACAGGCTGAACGCGAGGCTTTTGAACAAGAAAAGCAAATATTCTCCCAGGAAATTGAACATTTAAAGCAAGACTGGGAAGAAGAACGACCTAATCGAGTGCAAGAAGCTTATGATGAAGGATTTGGTCAAGGTTATGAGGATGGGACAAACAAAGCGAATGAAGCGATGGCGCAATCTCTCCAAACGGCCAATGAAATAATTATTCAAGCGGGGGAGAATGCTCGGAAATATATTGAAGAACAAGAATCGATTATTTTAGAGCTAGGCTTAACCGCCGCAGAGCGAATTATTGATACATCTTTAGAGCGAGACAACGAATTATTTGTGTCAATCGTTCGTAGAGGGCTTAAAGAAGCAAGAGAAATGAAAGAAATAAAAATCTATGTTTCACCTACTTACTATGCATTAATTACTGGTAATCGTGATGAACTAGCTGAAATGTTCCCAACTGACGTACCATTTATGATTTTTGTAAATGAAGATTTAGAAAATGAAACAGATTGTTATATAGAAACAAATCATGGTCGTATTGTTGTAAGTATCGATGAGCAATTAAACGAACTAAGATTGAAGTTACATGAAATATTAGAAAGTAAGGAATGATCTAGATGAAAACGGCTCAATTAATCGAACAAATTCCTCAAATACCAACCTTTAAAAAGTTTGGTAGAGTTACTAGAGTTGTCGGCTTGATGATTGAGTCGCAAGGTCCAGATAGTTCCATTGGTGACGTTTGTAAAATTTATGTGGAAACTTCTAAAAACGGTCATCAAATTATCTTGGCAGAGGTTGTAGGCTTCAAAGATGAAATTGTCGTCTTAATGCCTTTTACCTCCCTAAGAGAAATATCAATTGGCTGTCTAGTTGAAGGTACAGGGGCACCACTTGAAGTAAAAGTTGGCCCCGAACTAATCGGTAAAGTACTTGATTCTATGGGGAATCCAATAGATGGAACTTTATTACCGAAAGGATTAATGTCAGTTCCGACAGAGCAGGACCCACCAAATCCGCTAACACGCCCACCTATTAATGAAAGACTTGAAGTAGGTGTTAAAGCAATTGATGGCATGCTTACAGTGGGTAATGGACAACGTGTTGGTATTTTCGCAGGATCTGGGGTCGGGAAAAGTACATTGCTCGGTATGATTGCGCGAAATACACAAGCGGATTTAAACGTAATCGCATTAATTGGAGAGCGTGGTCGTGAAGTTCGTGAGTTTATAGAGCGAGACTTAGGGCCAGAGGGTTTAAGTCGTTCTATAGTTGTTGCTGCCACTTCTGATCAGCCTGCGCTGATGCGTATTAAAGGAGCCTTTACTGCAACAGCGATTGCCGAATACTTTAGAAATCGTGGTTTAAATGTCATGTTGATGATGGACTCCGTGACTCGTGTTGCTATGGCACAGCGTGAGATTGGTCTTGCGACAGGTGAACCTCCAGCTCAAAAAGGGTACACACCATCTGTTTTTGCGATTTTACCTAAATTATTAGAGCGCACAGGCACTAATGAGAAAGGCTCTATTACTGCATTTTATACAGTATTAGTAGATGGTGATGATATGAATGAGCCGATTGCAGATACTGTGCGAGGGATTTTAGACGGTCATATAGTACTTGATCGAAACCTTGCCAATAAAGGTCAATATCCAGCTATTAATGTATTAAAAAGCGTCAGCCGTTTGATGAATCATGTGGCAGAACCAGAGCACAAAAAGGCTGCGGAACGATTAAGAGAACTTTATTATACATATGACAAGTCGGAAGATCTAATTAATATCGGTGCATATAAGAAAGGAACGTCAAAAGAAATTGATGAAGCTATTTACTATGAACCGCTCATTACCGCTTATTTAAAGCAAGGATATTTAGATAAAGTGACCCTTGAGGAAAGTATGAATGAGTTAATTTCATTATCGAACGGTGGTGGACATTAGGGTGGTAAGTTATATTTATCGTTTTGAGAAAGTGTTAGCCATTCGAGAGCAGGAAAAAAATGAAACTGAAATTGCCTATAAAGAATCTGTACGTTCTTTTGAAGAAGTAGCGACAAAGTTATATGAGTTGTTAAAAAAGAAAGAAGATTTAATAGAGTTTCAACAGGAGCGTTTAACTGTAGGTTCATCAATAGAGGAAGTTCATCATTATGCACGTTTTATTGATAGCCTCGAAAAAACAATTGCTGATGTACAGCAGAAAGTTGTTCAAGCTCGTGCAAAAATGAATTGGCACGAAGAAAAATTATTAGAAAAAAACTTGGAAGTACGTAAATTTGAAAAAATGCGAGAAAAAGATTTCAAAGTGTTCCAGCAAGAGCAGGATCGTATCGAAGGCATTTTTTTAGATGAGATTTCAACGCTTACGTATAACAAGAGGGAAATCAGGTGATTTCATGGTGAAAAAAGACAATCGACTTAAGACGGAATTAGAAGAACAACCGCCTAAACGTAAATCAGGAGGCCTTCGAAAGTTTTTTACATGGTTTGTAATACCGGTTATGTTTGTAGCGGCAATTTTACTTGTTGTTGCAACCCTAATGAATACGAATGTCTTTGATTTAGGGAAGAAGGCATTTGAAAGTTTACCATTCGTTCCTTCTGAAGAACAACAAGCAAAAGATGCAGTAGTAAATAATGATTCGAAGGTTGTAAATTTACAGGCTGAAATACAAGAAAAAGAAGCAGAAATTGTACAGCTACAAAAAAAGATCGATACATCAACAACTGAAAAAGAAAAGTTAACGACAGAAAATGAGCAGCTGAAATTTGAAGTTGAAAAATTAAATAGGGAGCAAAGTGACGTAAAGCGTGACTTTACTGATATTTTAAAAACATTCGATAAGATGTCCCCTAAAGCAGCTGCGCCAGTTCTAATTAAAATGAGTGATACAGAAGCACTACGTATTTTAACAAATTTAAAGCCAGATAAATTAGCGGCGATTCTAGAAAAAATGGAACCACAAGATGCAGCTAAATATACAGAAATGATGGCTAAACAATAAGAACATCTGAAAGGAGGTGAAATGATGGATGTATCAATGATGCAAATGATGTCTAAGGCTTTACCAACTAAAAACGCGGCTACAAAGTCTTCGACAACAGGCGATTCCGATGTGAAAGCAAATGGACCGTCGAACAAAGAAAAGTTAGCAACGTTTGGATCAGTGTTTGGAAAGGTTATTTCTTCTTCAGATAAAACACAGCAGCAAACACAGTCAACAGATACAAAAGATACCTCTGATTTAGCAGCAGTTTTAAATGCTGAGTCTATAGAAGAAGTACTAGATGTACTAGGTATCCCACATGACGATGGCTTGTTAATGCTTCAAATTGGTGAAGAAGGTAAAGCTGTTGCAATAGATGAAATGTTAAATCTTGATCATTTAATGGATGCATTGGGGATTGATACTGAGCAACTCCAACAATTAGTACAACAGTTGCTAGGGGAAGATCAAGAAGCAAGAGATATATGGGAGCTTTTAGCACTAGTGGATGCTCAGGCACCAGCGCTTCAAACACAAATCGTAGCAGCTATACAAGGTGAAGGACAAGTGACACCGAAAGAAATAGCGCCATTGCTTCAAGTATTAAAGTTAGCACAGCTAGTTGGACAAAAAACAGACTTAACAGCTTCACAAGAAAACGTGCTAACTAACGTCAAGAGTCTTTTGACAACGATGCAAACACAAGTTGAGACGCTTCAAACGGCACAGCAAGTAACAACGAAAACAACAGTAACACTTCCGTTACAAGGCTTTCAGAAAGTAGTTCAACAAGTTCAAGTTACAAAACAGACAGACACAAGTGCGAATGAAATGGTGACTTCCAATACAGTCCAAACAAAAGCAGATACGTTCCAAGTGACACTACCTGCTGCAAAACCGGCGCAGTCAGAGGCATTATTAAAAGAGATGCAAGCAATTATCAATAGAGCCCAAATCTCGAATGCACAAGGTATTACACGCTTAACATTGAAATTGTATCCAGAAAATCTAGGAACAATTCGTATCGAGCTTGTGCAAAATGACGGTGTCCTTACAGCACGTTTGCTTGCTTCAACAGCACAAGGTCGTGAATTACTTGATAGTCAAGCACATCAATTAAAGCAAGCCTTTGTACAGCAAAATATTCAAGTGGATCGTCTTGATATTGCCCAAACCTTACAAGATGCAGATCGTCAACAACGTGACCAAAGCTTCTTCAATAATTTCTTTAAGCAACAACAGCAAGAAGAGGAAGAGCACAAAAGCGACGATGACGATGAAGGCAAGTCCTTTAGTGACTATCTAATAAGTGAGGAGGTATAAATATGGCAGATACAAAGACTGATAAAATGACTGGAAAAATAACGGATGACTTATACTATCAGAATTATAAGAAGCCAGTAAGGCAAACAGGTAATAAAGAACTCGGTAAGGATGCTTTTCTTCAATTGTTAATTACGCAATTGCAACATCAGGATCCAACAAATCCTATGGACGACCGAGACTTTATTGCTCAAATGGCACAATTCTCTTCTTTAGAGCAAATGCAAAATATGACAAAGGCGATGGAATCATTACTTGCTTCACAGCAACAAACACAGATGATGAGTTATTCATCTTTTATTGGTAAGGAAGTAAAATGGCATGAGTTAACAGATGAGAAAGATGAAAAAGGTAACTATGTAGTCAACGAAGGATCAGGTGTTATTGAGTCATTAAAATTTGTTGATGGTAGTGTAGAGTTCTTATTAACTGATGGTAAGAAAATACAACCTGGCAATATCTCGGAAATTTTAGGCGGTTCAGAAACGAATTCGAATGATAACAATACTGAAAAAGAATCTCCTCTTGTACAAGCAAGCAAGCTAATTGGTAAAAAAGTTACCTATAAAGACGGCGAGCAAGAACTACAAGGGCGTATCGTTTCTGTTTCGAGTAAAGATGGCGTTATTTATTACGTATTAGATAATGACAAAAAATTAACACAAAAAGAATTTACCGAAATAACCGAATAAAGGTGGAGAAGAATGATGGATCAGTTTTCATTGCATCGTGTACCATTACATCCATCTATTCGCCAGACACAACCAACGCCAATAAAATCACAGCAATCTTTTAAAGCTCATTTACAAGAAGCTACCAAGCAACAAGAACTGAAAGTGAGCAAGCATGCGCATGAACGTATTATCCAGCGTAATATTGCGATTACTGAACAAGAATGGCAGGTTGTATCGGACAAGGTATTTGAAGCGCACTCAAAAGGTGTCAAACAACCATTAGTCTTGATGGATCAAGCAGCTTTAATTGTCAGTGCTAAAAATGCTACTGTCATTACAGCGATGGACCGCACGGAAGCAAAACAGCAAATATTTACAAATATTGATGGCACAATCGTGCTGTAAGGGCTGGACCTGTGATAGGAGGCCTAGGTGTGCTGATTGATAGAGGCACACAATTAATAGACGAAGGGAGAACGACATTATGTTACGTTCTATGTATTCTGGTATTTCAGGTTTAAAAAACTTCCAAACAAAGCTGGATGTAATTGGTAATAATATTTCTAACGTTAATACTTACGGCTTTAAAAAAGGACGTGTAGTATTTAAAGATTTAATGTCTCAAACGTCAGCGAGTGCCTCTTCACCGACTCAAACTCGTGGTGGTATTAACGCTAAACAAATCGGTTTAGGTTCACAACTTGCTGCAATCGATACAATTCACGGTTCAGGTTCAATGCAAACAACGTTTCGCGAGTTAGACTTAGCTATAGCTGGTGATGGATTCTTCATGGTAGGTGATGCAAATGGTGCACCTAATGAAGACGGGGACCTAGATGCTGAAGGTTACAGCAATATTCTCTATACACGTGCTGGTAACTTCTACATGGATAGAAATGGATATCTAGTGAATGCCGATGGTAAATATTTAGTAGGTCACGCAAATGATGAGTTATCCATTTCTGCTGATGGCGATTCAATCGATGGTGCTCAAGCTGAGGAACATAAAGCAGACAATGGACTTGCTGATATAGAAGGTAATATCGCTGAGGGTCTGGATTTCGCAACTGAAATTTCACCGATTCGTATCCCTACAACAGCACAATCAATGTCAATTAGTCAGGATGGTACAGTTGAGTATGTAGACTATAAAGGTGATAAACAATATGCAGGTCAACTTATACTTTCAAAGTTCCCAAATGCTGGTGGTCTTGAAAAAGTGGGTGGTAACTACTACCAAACTTCAGCAAACTCTGGACAACCATACGCTCAAGTTGGAACAGTAGGAGGGGTTGGTGCCGTTCAAGCTGGTACCCTAGAAATGTCCAATGTAGACCTTTCAGAGGAGTTTACAGAAATGATTGTAGCGCAACGTGGTTTCCAAGCAAATACACGTATAATCACAACTTCTGATGAAGTTCTTCAAGAGCTTGTAAATTTAAAACGCTAAGTAATTTGTAAGTAAGAAATACCAGTTAAGATTTCAAGATGCTCAAAATTAAAAACATAATTTCATATGAGGGAGGGTCGGGCCGGCTCTCGAGCTAGACCCGGCCCTATTTCAATGATTGAACTAACACGTTTAAATGGCAAAGCATTTACATTGAATGCTTTATACATAGAAACGGTCGAATCTTTTCCAGATACGACCATTACATTAACGACTGGAACCAAAATCATTGTTTTACAGAGTGAAGATGAGGTGCGACAAAAGGTAACTGCCTTTTATAAAAATATACAAATACTATCAAACCCGCATCTACGAGGTGAAGAAGATGAAGAATAATAAAGTGTTAACGATGATTATCATCGTACTAGTAGCAATCATACTTATCGGGGGTATTGGGTTTGTGTTATATACCCAATTTAATAAGCCAGCAGGATCTCTTGAGCCAA
The DNA here is from genome assembly GCF_058791335.1 of Lysinibacillus sp. EB271-A1-10B. Classification (NCBI taxonomy): domain Bacteria; kingdom Bacillati; phylum Bacillota; class Bacilli; order Caryophanales; family Bacillaceae; genus Lysinibacillus; species Lysinibacillus sp. EB271-A1-10B. The sequence goes on along the minus strand of NZ_JBYTDL010000001.1, from coordinate 195,466 downwards.
CCATTGATGAAATCGTAGAAGCTTCTGTAGAAATTCCAGAAATTACGACAAATCTAGCTGATAACAAAATTGTACGCATATCGTTAAAAATTCAAACAACAAATAAAGATGCTGGTACTGAGTTAACGAAGCGTGATTTCCAAGTGAAAAACATTGTTATTCAAGAGCTTTCTGAAATGGAGCAAAAGGATTTAGAAGGTAAGAAAGGTAAACAAATTTTCCAACAATCATTAAAAACACGATTAAATGAACTGATGCAAGAGGGAGAAGTTCAGGAAATTTATATTACCTCCTTCATCACACAATAATAAAGAAACTGCTTGAAATGGAGGTGGGCAAATGGCAGGAGATGTATTATCTCAATCAGAGATAGATGCGCTGCTTTCCGCAATATCAACCGGGGAAATGTCAGCTGATGATATAAAAAAAGAGGACGAGGTGCGTAAGGTTAAAGTGTATGACTTTAAACGTGCACTACGTTTCTCAAAAGATCAAATCCGAAGTTTGACCCGAATACATGAAAATTTTGCACGATTACTGACAACTTTCTTTTCTGCACAGCTGAGAAGCTATGTGCAGATTACTGTTGCATCAGTGGACCAAATACCATTTGAAGAGTTTGTACGTTCGATTCCGAATATGACACTCATTAATGTGTTTGAAGTGCCGCCATTAGATGGTAATATCTTAATGGAAATAAACCCAAACATTGCCTACTCTATGTTAGATCGTTTAATGGGCGGTAGTGGGGCGAGTCATAGTAATGTGGATAACTTAACAGAAATTGAAACTAAAATTATGACAAACCTTTTTGAACGCTCATTCGACAATTTACGCGAGGCATGGGAAAATGTTGCGGAAATTGATCCGATTTTAGTGGAGCTTGAGGTCAACCCTCAATTTTTACAAATGATTTCGCCAAATGAAACGGTTGTCGTTATTTCCTTAAATACGATAATCGGTGAGACAAGCGGTATGATCAATATTTGTATTCCGCATGTTGTATTGGAGCCTATTGTTCCAAATCTTTCTGTTCGCTACTGGATGCAGGCAAATACAAAAGAAATGTCTCCAGAGCAAACAAAGATGCTTGAAACAAGCGTGAAACAAGCACAACTACCGGTTTCTGTTGAACTAGGTATTACCGACATTACCATTGAGGATTTCCTCACTATGCAGATTGGGGATGTCATTCAATTAGAACAAAAAATTGAAGATCCATTACTATTAAAGGTAGGAACATTACCGAAATTTACGGTTCAACCAGGAAAACAAGGTAAAAAATTAGCAATCCAGATTATCGACCCTTTGAAAGGAGGAGACGAAGATGAGTGATGAAATGCTCTCCCAAGAAGAAATTGAAGCGTTATTAAGGGGCGAAACGTTGGAAGATAAAAACAGCGGCACTGAAGCTTCTACAAGTGAGGATATGAATGATTTAAGAGTAGAGGATTACCTCGATTCGTTTGCCCAAGATGCGTTAGGTGAAGTAGGAAATATATCTTTTGGAAGCTCTGCCACAGCGCTTTCAGCGTTATTAGGGCAAAAGGTAGATATTACTACCCCAAGTATTTCAATGATTAACCGAAATAAATTAGAAGAGGAATTTCCTCATCCTTATGTAGCCGTACAGGTTGAATATACAATCGGATTAACAGGTATGAATTTACTCGTTATTAAGCAATCTGATGCAGCGATAATTGCTGATTTAATGTTAGGTGGAGATGGCTTAAATCCGAAACCAGATTTAGGTGAGATTCAGCTAAGTGCCGTGCAAGAAGCTATGAATCAAATGATGGGTTCTGCGGCTACTTCAATGTCGACAGTATTTAATAAAAAAGTGGATATTTCTCCACCCACTATCGATTTAATGAATATTTCTCAAAATGAAGGACGAGAAAATATTCCTGAAGATGATTTACTCGTAAAAGTATCGTTCAGATTGAGAATTGGTAATTTAATTGATTCGAATATCATGCAATTATTACCGCTGAAATTTAGTCAAAACATTGTCAAATCTTTATTAGGAGAAACAGAATCAATCGAGGAACCTGTGGCTGCAACACTAGTACCTGAAGCGCCAGTAGCACCGTCGCCTGTCCAACAACAAGCGCCTATGCAACCACAAGCACCTGTAACACCGCCACCTGCGCAGCCAGTATATCAACAGCAGCCAGCGCCGGTGCAGCAACCAATGTATCAAGAGCAACAGCCGATTCCGCAAGCAACAAGACCTGTTCAACCGGTCAATGTTCAACAAGCACAGTTTGCTAGTTTTGATCCGAACGTTATCTCGCAATCTGAAGCTAGAAATTTAAATATGCTACTTGATATTCCATTGCAAGTTACTGTAGAGTTAGGACGTACAAAGCGTTCTGTAAAAGAGATATTAGAACTATCTAGTGGTTCGATTATTGAACTAGATAAATTAGCTGGTGAACCAGTTGATATTTTAGTTAATAGCCGTTTAATAGCTAAAGGTGAAGTCGTTGTTATTGATGAAAACTTCGGTGTCCGTATTACAGATGTTTTAAGTCAAGCAGAGCGTTTGAATAATTTAAGATAGTTTCAATTGGAGGAGTTAACCATGTCTAAAAGAATTTTGATTGTAGACGATGCTGCATTCATGCGCATGATGATCAAGGATATTTTATCGAAGAATGGATTTGAAGTTGTTGGGGAGGCAGCTGATGGTTTGCAGGCTGTTGAAAAGTACAACGAATTAAAGCCAGATTTAGTAACAATGGATATTACAATGCCAGAGATGGACGGTATTGCAGCTCTTAAAGCAATTAAGGGTTCACATCCAAATGCAACTGTCATTATGTGTTCAGCAATGGGACAACAAGCAATGGTAATCGATGCAATTCAAGCAGGTGCGAAAGACTTTATTGTGAAACCTTTCCAAGCTGATCGTGTAATTGAAGCGATTCAAAAAGCTCTAGGATGATTGAATGCAAATGTTAAAATCATTTCGTCTAACGATGATTTTCGCATTTCTTGTATCCTTCCTGTTTTTGTACCCTACAACGACTTCTGTATATGCAGAATCTGACACGAATTTTGTGAGTGACTGCATTAAAGGAGATTGTAAAGAAGATAGTACTCCAGCTGCTAAGAAAGATTCAGATATACCAGCGGCTGGAGGCTTATCTGCGTGGGAATACATAAAAATGGTTTTGGCGCTTATTTTTGTTGTAGCTTTATTTTATGGATTAATGAAGTTTTTAAATAAAAGAAATTTAAACTTTCAACGTAATCAATTAGTACAAAATTTAGGCGGTTTATCACTAGGTGCCCAAAAGTCAGTACAACTATTACAAGTAGGTAAAACACTTTATTTAGTTGGGATCGGTGAGGATGTCCAGCTATTACGTGAAATTACTGATCCCGATGAAGTTGCAACACTTTTAGCACTATATAATGAACGACAAGAACTTGCAGCAACATCACCGTATATTGCAGAAGTATTATCTAAGTTTAAGAGAAAAAATAATGAGAGTTCATCCGTACAGCAAAAACAAACCTCTTTTGGTGAGCTGTTCGAAAAAAAGATTTCCGAAATTAAACAGGAGCGCAATGAAGAACTGGAGAAATGGAAGCAAAAGGAGAATGATGATAAATGAATGATGTAATCAGTATTTTTTCCAACAGCGACCCGACAAATGTCTCCAGCTCTGTGAAGCTTCTATTACTGTTAACAGTTCTTTCACTGGCACCGAGTATTTTAATTTTGATGACATCGTTTACACGAATTGTTATTGTGTTATCGTTTACGCGTACTGCATTGGCGACACAGCAAATGCCACCAAACCAGGTCATTGTAGGTCTTGCTTTATTTTTAACTTTCTTTATCATGGCCCCAACATTTCAAGAGGTCAACAAAGAGGCATTACAGCCATTGTTTTCTGAGGAAATTGGCATTGAAGAAGCGTATGATCGTGCCAGTGAGCCTTTTAAAGAGTTTATGAGTAAGCATACAAGGCAAAAGGATCTTGATTTATTTTTAAAGTATAATAAGGCAGAAAAGCCAGCATCTGTAGAAGAAATTCCTCTTACAATGCTAGTACCTGCTTTTGCATTGAGTGAGATTAAAACAGCGTTTCAAATCGGCTTTATGATTTTTATTCCATTCCTAGTAATCGATATGATTGTCGCAAGTACGCTAATGTCGATGGGGATGATGATGTTACCACCGGTTATGATTTCATTGCCGTTTAAGATTTTATTATTTGTACTCGTGGATGGTTGGTATCTTGTGATGAAATCATTACTAGAAAGTTTTTAGGGGATGATACAGTATGACAGGTGAATTGGTTATTTCAATTGCAGAGCGTGCCATTATGATTATCCTTCTAACAAGCGGTCCGCTACTATTAGTTGCTTTAATCACTGGTTTAGCGGTAAGTATTTTTCAGGCAACAACATCGATTCAAGAGCAAACTTTAGCATTCGTTCCAAAAATCATCGCTGTATTTGCAGCCATCGTATTTTTCGGTCCTTGGATGTTATCACAAGTGACTAGCTATGCGAGAGACATTTTTGAGAATTTAACGCGTTATATAGGGTGAGAAGATGAATGAATTAATCCCGCATTTTACGGTTTTCTTATTAGTACTTGTGCGCGTATCGGCATTTTTTGTCACGGTGCCCTTTTTCTCGTACAGAACGATTCCGCCACAAGTTAAAATAACTCTCGCATTAGTTTTAGCTTGGATGATGTATTACACAATTGACGTCGAACCATTTGTATTTAATGGTGATTACATACTTTTAGTGATGAAAGAAGCGCTCATTGGACTGTTGCTCGGTTTAGTAGGCTATATCATCATGTCGGCAATTCAAATTGCCGGAAGCTTTATAGATTTTCAAATGGGTTTTGCCATTGCCAATATTATCGACCCGCAAACAGGTGCACAAAGTCCATTGATCGGACAATTTTTTAATACGCTAGCATTACTTTTCCTACTAGCTATCAATGGACATCATATGATTCTCGATGGAATTTATTATAGTTATCAATTTTTACCGATGGATCAAGGATTTCCTAATTTCGCAAATGAGGGTTATATAGAGTTTATCATCACAACATTTACAGCTGTTTTTGCGATTGCCTTTCAAATGGCTGCTCCTGTTGTAGCAACTTTATTTTTAGTCGACTTGGCGCTAGGGATCACAGCGAAAACTGTACCACAATTAAATATTTTTGTTGTCGGTTTTCCTATTAAAATAGGTGTTAGTTTTCTAGTATTATTTACAATGATGGCTGTAATGATTCAAGTTATTCAAAAGCTTATTACCATTATGATTTATGCTATGCGTGATGTAATGGCTATTTTAGGTGGTGGGTAAAATGAGGCTACTGCTGGATTTAGATTTACAGTATTTTGCGGGAGAAAAAACGGAAAAGGCGACACCTAAAAAACGACAAGATGCTCGAAAAAAAGGTCAGGTTGTTAAAAGTCAGGATATTTCCAGTGCAATTGTCATGCTCATGGTATTTATCTTTTTATTCTTCTTTGCAGGTTCACTGCGAGACGATCTTTTAGCTTTTTTCAGGCAAACTTTTATTCATAACATACGCGTAGAAACACTAACAATTGATAGTGTGATGAGCTTATTTACAGAAACATTAGTGCAAATGGCTTTTATTATTGTCCCAATAATGGGAATTGCATTTGTTGGAGCATTAGCAGGTAACTTCCTACAGTTCGGTTTCCTATTTACATTAGAGCCGATGAAGTTTGATTTAAAAAAAATGGACCCAATCAAAGGGTTGAAAAAAATATTTTCTGTAAAAGCCATTATAGAGCTTCTCAAGTCAGTATTAAAGATTGGCTTTATTGGTGGCGTTACGACAATTATCGTTTGGACGAATTTGCCGGAAGTTTTGGCGTTATCCTTTAAAAGCCCATGGATGACTCTTATTACAGTGGGTAAGCTTGTTGGTATCATGGGGATTGCTGCTTCGCTCGTCTTACTATGTGTATCCCTTTTAGACTGGATGTATCAAAAACATGATTACGAAAAAAATCTTAAAATGTCTAAACAAGACATTAAAGATGAATATAAAAATAGTGAGGGCGATCCGCTGATAAAATCGAAAATTAAACAACGCCAACGCGAAATGGCGATGCGTCGGATGATGTCAGAGGTTCCAAATGCCGATGTTGTCATAACAAACCCAACTCACTATGCGATTGCCATCAAATATGATGATGAAAGTATGGATGCCCCACGCATCGTTGCAAAGGGTACGGACTTTATCGCTCAAAAAATTAAACTGATTGCGAAAGAACATGATGTAGTTATGGTTGAAAATAGACCATTAGCACGGGCAATGTACGATCAAGTAGAAATTGGCGATCAAGTACCAGAAGAGTTTTTCAAAGCAATAGCAGAAGTGCTTGCTTATGTTTATCGAATTAAGCGGAAAATTTAAAGCTTTTAGTAGGAGGGACACAAATGAAAGTTCGCGATATAGGGGTATTAGGTGCGGTTATTTTAATCGTTGCGATGCTCATCATCCCTCTTCCTCCGTGGATGTTAAGTTTCTTAATCGTCATTAATATTACATTAGGATTAATAGTACTTTTAACAGCAATGAGTATGAAGGAAGCATTAGACTTTTCTATTTTTCCTTCAGTTATTTTATTGTTAACTTTGTTCCGGCTCGGACTGAGTGTTTCTACAACACGTGCCATCTTAGCAAAAGGTGATGCTGGTTCTGTTGTAGAAACGTTTGGGGACTTTGTAGTCGGCGGTAATGTGCTAGTTGGTTTAGTTGTATTCTTAATTCTTGTGTTAATTCAGTTTATCGTTATTACAAAAGGAGCGGAGCGTGTAGCTGAAGTAGCAGCACGTTTCACACTTGATGCGATGCCAGGTAAACAAATGAGTATTGATGCTGACTTAAATGCAGGAGTTATTTCTGAGCGGGAAGCACGTGAACGACGCGAGAAAGTAGCGGGTGAAGCGGACTTCTACGGAGCGATGGATGGTGCCACAAAGTTCGTAAAAGGGGATGCCATTGCCTCAATGGTCATGGTTATTATCAACTTATTATTTGGTATCATCATCGGTGTTGTGCAGATGGGGCTTCCATTTGCAGATGCAGCAAATCATTTTTCTAAGTTAACAGTGGGAGATGGTATTGTCTCACAAATTCCTGCGCTACTGATTTCTACAGCGACAGGGATTGTCGTAACGCGTGCATCTTCTAAAGGAAGTCTTGGTGAAGATATTACAGGACAGTTATTTGCCCAAGCAAAACTGCTTTATGTAGCGGGTGGAACAATACTTTTACTAGGATTTTTCACACCTATTCCCCTTTGGATAACAATTCCAATTGGAGGTTCACTAATTGCTGGTGCTTATATGATGGATCATAAAAAACCAGAGGATGAAGAAGAATTACTTGAGATTGAGGAAGAAGTGGCAACAGACGGCATGAAGAGCCCTGAAAACGTTGTGAATTTATTAAATGTGGACCCAATCGAGTTTGAGTTTGGCTATGGTTTAATACCGTTAGTAGATGCTGCACAAGGCGGCGATTTATTAGATCGAGTTATAATGATACGTCGACAGTTAGCATTAGAATTAGGGATTGTCATTCCAGTTGTCCGTATTCGCGATAATATTCAATTACAACCAAATGAATATCGAATTAAAATAAAGGGTAATGAAATGGCACGTGGTGAACTTCTGCTTGATCATTATTTAGCAATGAGTCCAGGAGATGATGATACTATCGAAGGAATTGACACGGTTGAACCGTCATTTGGCCTACCTGCAAAATGGATTACGGAGCAAGTGAAAGAGGATGCCGAAATGTTTGGCTACACAGTTGTTGACCCACCGAGTGTTGTGTCGACTCACTTAACGGAAATGATTCGTGCAAATGCTTATGAATTACTCGGTCGTCAAGAGACGAAGCAGTTAATCGATCATTTACGTGAAACGCATCCAATTTTAGTTGAAGAGTTAACACCTGCTCCATTATCGACTGGAGAAATTCAAAAGGTACTAGGTAAACTTCTACGAGAAAATGTGTCAGTGCGAAACTTACCAATTATTTTTGAGACTCTAGCAGACTATGCAAAATTAACGAGTGATACCGATATATTAACTGAGTATGTACGTCAAGCATTGGCACGTCAAATTACTTCTCAATACGTAGGGGACAGCTCGTCATTAAAAGTTATTACTGTTTCCGGTAAAGTAGAAAAATTAATTGCTGATAGTATTCAACAAACGGATCATGGAAATTATTTAGCGATGGATCCACAAGATTCTCAAACGATTTTAGAGACCATTGCTGCAGAAGTGGAACGCGTTTCCTTTATGGAACAATCTGCTATTATTTTATGCTCTCCAGCAGTTCGTATGTATTTACGTCAACTTACGGAGCGCTATTTCCCGCAAATTCCAGTTCTATCTTACAACGAACTTGATGCTACGGTTGAAATTCAAAGTGTTGGGGTGGTGAATGTTGAATGAAAATGAAAAAATATTATGCATCCTCCATACCAGAAGCGATGAAGCTTGTGCGTGCTGAATTAGGTGAGGACGCTGTCATTTTGAACTCAAAAGTAGTCGTTACAAAAAAGTTTTTTGGAATCATTAAAAAGAAGAGCTTTGAAGTTGTTGCAGGTATTGATTCAATGGAGCCAAGTAATATGGCTCCAGCACCTGTAGCTTTACCTACATCAACAACTAAACATGAAAGTGCAAGGTTACAAGAGATTACGAACGCTGTTCAAGCTAAAATACACCAAGTACAGCCGCAGAATGATGCGCCCTTATATGGGGAAGCCAGCATTTCTGAAGATTTGAGGAAGGAAATTGCAGATTTAAAATCTTTAATGCATTCGATGCATAAGAAGACTATCCAAGATCAATATCCAGATGAACTCTTATCCTTCATTGAATACTTAAGACAGCAAGAGCTAAGTGAGGAGCTCATCACAACGATTGGTGATGAGCTTTTTACGCATGTCAAAGAAGCGTCAGACATCAATTTTTCTCAATGTAAGATGATTACGAAAAGCTTATTGCGCAAAGAGTTAGAGGATCTACCAGTTGGAGGTATATCCTATGAAAAAAAATATATTAATGTGTTAGGACCAACAGGTGTCGGCAAGACTACGACAATTGCTAAAATGGCTGCTAGAGCAGTTTTAGAAAAAAAGAAAAAAGTAGGATTTATCACGACAGATACTTACCGTATTGCCGCAATTGAGCAACTAAAAACGTATGCTGGACTGTTACAGGCTCCTGTTGAAATTGCTTATAATGCAACAGATTTTGAACAAGCAATCCACCGATTGGCCCATTTAGATATAGTGTTTATAGATACGGCAGGCCGCAATTATAAAGAGGTAAAATATGTAGACGATTTACAGCGTCTTATAAAATTTGATGATCAAGCAGAGTCCTTCTTAGTACTTGCAATGACAACAAAAGAAAAGGACATGGCAAACATTATCGAGCAATTTAAGCAATTACCAATTGAAAAATTCATTTTTACAAAGATTGATGAAACAAATTCTATTGGCACAATGATTAATTTAATGATTAAATATAATAAGGGACTTGCTTACTATACGAATGGTCAAGAAGTACCAGAAGATATTGAAGAAGCTGATCTAGAAGCAGTACTAAATTTATTTTTTCAAGGTGAAGAAAAATGAGAGACCAAGCTGAAACATTACGCTTGAAAATGTTGAAACAGCAGGGTGAATTAGGTAGGGCAATTGCGGTTGTAAGCGGCAAAGGTGGGGTTGGTAAAAGTAACTTCACGACGAATTTTGCCATTACATTGGCCAATAAAGGGAAAAAAGTTGTCATCGTTGATATGGATATTGGTATGGGCAATATCAATATTTTAATCGGAAAAAATGTTTCTTATAGTTTAAAAGATTACTTGGAAGGAAATGAGTTACTGGATGATGTAATATTTGAAGGTCCTTACAATTTAAGGTATATTTCAGGTGGGTCTGGTATGTCGGGCGTCTTAGAATGGTCAGAGGCAATGTTTGAACGACTCGTTCACGCATTTGAGCAACTCCAACAAACCTTTGATTACATTTTGTTCGATATGGGAGCAGGAGCTACTAATTGGTCATTAGATTTATTAACGTCTATAGATGAAATTATTGTTTTATCTACGGCAGAGCCAACATCGATAACAGACGCTTATTCAATGATGAAATATATTCATATGCGAGATGCGGACAAGCAATTTTATGTACTCTGTAACCGAGCTTATAGTAAAGAAGAAGGACTGGAAACCAATGAGCGACTAAAGCTTACGATGAAACGGTTTTTGGACAAAGAGGTTACGATACTAGGCTCATTACCTGAAGATTCTGCTGTGCGTAAGGCTGTGCGTGAGCAGGTGCCTTTTTCACTTGCCTATCCAGACGCACTTATTACAAAGACACTTCAACTTATAGTGGCGCGTTTTATGGAGCACCGTGTGGAAGAAGTTCATGCACATGATCAGTCAGCAGGTAAATTTTTAACAAAATTAAGAAATATTTTTTCGAAAGGACGTGATTAATTGGACTTTTTACATAAAAGCAAGCTATTAGTTGTTGATGATTCTGCTTTTATGAGAAAGCTAATTAGTGACTTTTTTGTTGGCAACTCGAAGGTTGAAGTAGTTGGAACAGCACGAAATGGGAAAGATGCGGTAAAAAAGATTCAAACATTGCAGCCAACAGTTGTGACGATGGATATTGAGATGCCTGAAATGAATGGGCTTGATGCTTTAAAAGAAATTATGACTGTATGTCCAGTACCTGTTGTTATGCTCTCTAGTACAACTCAACGAGGAGCAGAAAATGCCTTATCAGCAATTGAATTTGGGGCAGTAGATTTTGTCGCAAAGCCGAGCGGATCAATTTCTCTTGATTTACATAAAATCCAAACTGAACTTGTCCACAAGGTTGAACAAGCATCATTGGTACCTATTTCAAAATTAAAGAAACCTTCTAGTACTAAAAGACAACAAGAACAGCCATTACAAGCGAGTATCATTAGAAGAAATTCACTTAGTGAAGACAGGGTGACTCCTTCTGTCAATGTTTTTCCGACAAGGGCAGAACTATCAAAGTCACCTGTAGAATGGAGTAAAGTAGGTCGGAAAATTGTACTGATAGGTACCTCCACAGGCGGGCCTAGAGCTTTACAAGAAGTAATTACCAAAATCCCAAAATCAATTCAAGCTCCCATTTTAATTGTCCAGCATATGCCTGCAGGATTTACAAAATCTCTTGCTAATCGTCTGGATCAATTGAGTGAAATTACCGTAAAAGAAGCTGAGCAAGGTGATATTCTGCAAAATGGAGTAGCGTATATTGCCCCTGGTGGGTATCATTTAAAACTTAGAAAAATAGGTACTTCCTTTGGTATAGTCCTTGATAATGATGAACCACCTAGATCTGGACATCGACCTTCAGTAGATGTGATGTTTGAAGACGTGAGCCAATTTAAAGATTTTGATAAAGTGGCTGTTATTATGACGGGCATGGGCCATGATGGGTCTAACGGACTAAAAGTACTAAAAAGTACTGGAAATGTGATGGCAATCGCTGAGTCAGCAGAAACTTGCATTGTGTATGGTATGCCGAAAGCGGCAGTGGAAACGCAGCTTGTCGATGAAGTAGCAGATGTAGATGATATTGCACAAACAATAATGAAATATTTGCCTTAAAGGGGTGTCCTCTTATGGAAGTCAATCAATATTTAGAGATGTTTATTGAAGAAAGTAAAGACCATTTACAAGCATGTAGTGAACATTTATTAGAACTAGAAAAAAATCCAGATGATTTGGCGATTGTCGGAGAAATTTTCCGCTCTGCGCATACATTAAAAGGTATGTCTGCGACAATGGGCTTTGAAGATTTAGCGGATTTAACTCATAAAATGGAAAATGTGTTGGACGCGATCCGAAACGAAAAAATCCATGTATCTCCTGAAATTTTAGATGTTGTTTTTGAGTCTGTAGACCATCTAGAAGAAATGGTGATGGACATTGCGAATGGCGGAGATGGAAAACGTGATGTATCTTCAACTGTTGCTCAATTAAAGCGTATTGAATTAGGTGAAGAAGCGATTCCTGAAGTGGTAGGAACTACTGAGACACCAACTACAGCTGTAGCAAGTACATTAGAGTATGACGGCTTTGAGCAAACAGTTATTTCACAATCTGCTGAGCAAGGTTTCAATGCATTTGAAATTTCAGTGAAATTACGTGAGGACTGTCTTTTAAAAGCAGCACGAGTATTTATGGTGTTTGAGATTTTAGAAAAAGATGGGGAAGTTATTAAATCAAGTCCATCTGTTGAAAAGCTTGAAGACGAACAGTTCGATCAACAATTTTACGTAGCTTTTGTAACAAAAGAATCTGCTGAAGATATGCAGAAAAAGATTATGAAAGTTTCAGAAGTTGATGAAGTGATTGTCGCCGCTATAGAGCCAAAGCAACATAGTGAAAAAGGACAAGCCATTCAAGAAGTAGCAGCAACGGTAGAAGTAGAGGCTAAACCTGCTACGGATCCAGAAAAAAATAATGCAGCACCTAAACCTGCAACAGCAGCGGCTCCTGCTAAGGCGGATAAAAGCCATGCGCCTGTTGGTAATAAAACAATTCGTGTGAATATCGATCGACTTGATATATTAATGAATCTATTTGAAGAGCTTGTAATCGATCGAGGACGACTACAGTCTATTGCAACTGAGGTTAACCATGGAGAGTTAAATGAAACAGTAGAGCGCATGAGCCGCGTCATGGGTGATTTACAAACGATTATTTTAACGATGCGTATGGTTCCGGTTGAAACAGTATTCAATCGCTTCCCGAAAATGATTCGTCAGTTATCTCGTGATCTAAACAAGAAAATTAACCTCGAAATTATTGGTGCTGAAACAGAACTAGATCGTACAGTAATCGATGAAATTGGGGATCCACTTGTTCATTTAATTCGTAACTCTGTTGACCACGGTATTGAAAATCCTACGACTCGCCTTGCGAAAGGTAAGCCAGAAGAAGGAACAGTTGTATTGCGTGCTTATCATAGTGGTAACTATGTCTTCATTGAAATTGAAGATGATGGAGCAGGTATTAACCGTGAAAAAGTACTAGCGAAAGCCATTTCTAAAGGTATCGTTACACAAGAACAATCATTTTCGATGTCAGATAAGCAAATTAATGAGCTTATTTTGGCTTCAGGGTTTTCAACAGCAGATGTTATTTCTGACGTATCAGGTCGAGGTGTTGGATTAGATGTTGTTAAAACAACAATCGAATCATTGGGTGGAAATATTTCAATTGAATCTACACAAGATGTAGGCTCAGTATTCTCGATTCAATTACCTCTGACATTATCAATTATTTCTGTCATGTTAGTAGAAATCGAAAAAGAAATTTATGCAATTCCACTTTCATCAATTATTGAAACTTCAATTATCCGTTCGTCAGAAATTATGAATGCACATAATCAAAAAGTAATCGATTTCCGTGGCAAAGTAGTACCACTAGTATTTTTAGAAGAAATCTTTGAGGTACCTCGCAAAGAACCACAGGGTGACGAATTCCATTCAGTGGTCATCGTTCGAAAAGGTGAGAAACTTGCTGGTTTAGTTGTGGATTCATTCATTGGCCAACAAGAAATTGTGCTGAAATCATTAGGAAATTACTTAACGAATATCTTTGCAATTTCAGGTGCAACAATTTTAGGTAACGGGAAAGTTGCCTTAATCGTGGATTGTAACGCACTTATTAAATAAGGTGAATGAATAAGAGAGGTGTAAACAATGACAAACGCAGTGGAACAAGAAAGTATTAAAGTAATTGTTTTTCAACTAGCAGATAAAGAATATGCGATTCCAGTGTCACATGTACAAGGGATTGAAAAACTAATGCATATTACACGTGTACCGAAAACGGAAAAATACGTAAAAGGTGTTATTAACCTACGCGGTGTCGTAACGCCAATTGTTGATTTACGTGAACGATTTGAATTACCGATCTCTGAGCATGAAGAAACAACACGCATCATCATTATTTCATTAGAAGATATGGAAGTAGGTTTCGTCGTTGACTCTGCAAATGATGTGTTAGACATCCCAGCTGACTCGATTGAACCACAGCCTGAAGTAGTAGGTTCACTGGAAGAAGAGTTTATTTCAGGAGTAGCCAAAATAGATAAACGATTATTAATTTTATTGCATTTAGAGAAAGTATTAAATCCACTAAAGTAGGGATCGATAATGACATATAATCAAAAGATTACATCACTACATTTAGACGTATTAAAGGAAATTGGTAATATAGGTGCTGCGCATGCTGCGACAGCACTTTCCAATTTGCTTGGTAAAAAAATTGATATGCGAGTACCAAAGGTTGAAATGGTTTCCTTTAATGACATGATGGAGCTTGCAGGAGGATCTGAAAATGTCGTAGTAGGAATCTATTTACGCATTGAAGGTGATGCTGAAGGTAGTATGTTCTTTATCCTGCCAATTGAACAAGCAAATCGTTTTATCCGTCGTCTCATATTTGATGAATCATTCGACTTTAAAAAACGACCTGTTTCAGAGTTGGGGTTATCCGCTATGCAGGAAATGGGTAATATTTTATCCGGCTCTTATTTATCGGCATTGTCTGACTTTACGAGTTTGAAAATTTATCCAACTGTACCAGGACTAAGTGTTGACATGTTTGGTGCCATTATTAGTATTGGCTTGATTGAATTATCACACGTTAGCGATAATGTGATCGTCATAAACACATCCATTTTTGAAGACGGTGTAGAGGACCAGGAAACAGTAAGAGGTCATTTCTTCTTATTACCAGATCCAGACTCATTTGATGCTATTTTTAAAGCATTAGGAGTTTCATAAATGATGCTAAACAGTAGTGATGGCCAAGTTATAAAAGTTGGAATTGCACAAATGGATGTAGTAAAGTTACCAAATACGATAAGAACATCAGGTCTTGGGTCTTGTGTAGGAGTCATTTTATATGACGAATCAAAAAAAATTGCTGGTTTAATACATGTGATGTTGCCAGATTCGAGTTTAGGTAGACAAGAGTCAATAAATGTGGCTAAATTTGCTGACACAGGCATTGCGGCAATGATTGACTTATTAAAGTTAGAAGGCGTTCAAAAATTCAAGCTAAAGGCAAAAATTGCGGGTGGTGCGCAAATGTTTCAATTCACTTCAGATAAAGACTCCATGCGCATCGGCCCACGTAATGTAGAAGCTGTAAAGCATGAGCTGAAGCGTCATGGAATTCGTTTAGTTGCCGAAGACACAGGCGGCAACAGTGGTAGAACAATTGAATTTAATCCTGCGACGTCGACATTACATATTCGAACGGTTAACCAAGGAGTGAGCGAAATATAATGTTCGGTTCTATTTTTTATAACCTATGGGGTGCGTTAATTGCCTTTTCTATATATTTTTTTAGTACATTTCTAAAACCCTATACACCATTACGTATTATCGTAGGGTCATTTGTGGCGGGAATAATTATGTTTTTCGTCATGTATATTGTCAGATTTTTAATTGCTTACGTTTTATTCACACCTGAGGACGATGAAGAACTCGTTGAAGGTGAGCATGAAGAAAATGAATCTGAGAATCCAGAGGAAGAAAATCAAGAAGCACCGACGGCTAATTCAACCGTGGAGTTTCAAGATGAGAACTCGGAAGAGATTGCTCAGGCTGTACGAACGATGATGAATCGTGAGGCGGATCAACAATTAAATAATGCTTAAAAAAGGGAGTCGCAAGTAGCGGCTCTTTTTAGTTATCTTAATTCTTTTGCAAATTCTTATTTTATAGCTTAGGGTGTTTTAACGGATTTTGACTATATCCGAACTAACAGATACTGACACATAAATGTAAAGAATCTGTGATAGAGTACGAGAAACAAATGAAATTATAGTCGATTCTTGTTATAATATAGGAAAGAATTAGATGGGTTTTTATGTTAAGGTCTAATAACTAGTAACGCTTTGTTGTTTATGCCGAGGCATAATGTATTTTCTTTCAATAAATGTTTACGTAGCGAAAGTGAAACGTCAGTTACAAGTGTGTTCGTAACGAAAGTGAAACGTCAGTTACAAATGTTTTTTGTATTGATATAAGACAGTGGCAAACAGGCGCATAAATGCGTTTTTCTTAGAGAGGTGGATTACATGACACAACCAATTCTGAACGATGAACAAAAGCTGTGGAACCGCTGGATAAATGAACGTGATCCAGATGCAGGTGATTTGCTTATAAAAAAATATATTTCGCTAGTATCTTATCATGTACAACGTATTGGAGCGAGCTTACCAAAGAGTGTATCGCGAGACGATTTAATGAGCTTAGGTATGGTAGGTCTGTTTGATGCGTTGAATAAATTTGATATTAATAGAGACTTGAAATTTGATACATATGCTTCTTTTAGAGTAAGAGGAGCCATTATTGATGGTTTACGTAAAGAAGATTGGTTGCCACGGTCAGCACGTGAAAAGGCGAAAAAGTTAGATGTACAGATTGAGCAGTTAGAACAAAAATATATGCGTCATGTAACACCTGAGGAACTTGCGGAACATATGGCTTTACCTGTTGAGGACGTTTACCAAACTGTACAGGAGCATTTCTTCTCAAATGTTCTTTCCATTAATGAGCAGCAAGATCAAGAGGAGACTGATGGAAAGTCATTTGTTATTCGTGATGATACGACGAAGACACCTGAGCAAGCTGTCGTTAAGTCAGAACTGCTTGGGGATTTAGCGGAAAATATCCAAAAGCTCAATGATAAGGAGCAGCTAGTACTTAGTTTGTTTTATACGGAGGAATTAACACTAACAGAAATTGGAGAAATGCTTGAATTATCTACATCACGTATTTCACAAATCCACTCTAAGGCGCTATTAAAGCTACGGAAATTATTAACTAATGAAATGATTAATGCATAATAATCCTTGTATACATATCGTTGAAGGAGGGGTCTTATGAGTTTAAAGGGTGTCGAACTACAAATAGCTATTCCCAAAACATTTGAAGCAGGAAAAATGGCTGATCAGGCACAACAACAAACTTTGGCTCAGCAAGCACATGCAAATGAAGCGTTAAAAAAAGAAGTAGAACGCAAGCAAAAAATTGTGAATACTTCAGAGGGTGCGGATGGGATAAGTGAAGATGAAGAAGCAGGTGGCGAGTATATAAAAGGTACTCGAAAAAAGAAAAATAAGGATAACGAGAAGCCAGAAACGCAAGCGCAGCATCCGTTTAAAGGGAATTTCGTGGATTTTAGTGGATAGGAGTTTACTATGACAATCATACTAATTGCGGTTCTATTTATTTTACAGCTACTTTCATTTTATTTCCTTATTATATTAAATACGAAGCTAGCAAAATTTAAGGACTTAGAAAAAAAACAGGAGCGCTTAATGCGTGAAATGGATGACACCATCAGTGTCTATTTAGCTGAGATGAAAGATGAAAATGATCGCCTCATTCAAGAGCTGCAAAGAGTTTCAAAGTCTGAAACTCAAACGAATGCTGTGGAACAGGAAGAACAGATTGTGAGACAACAGGAGAAGGAACAGCAACCTTCTCTGACAAAGGAAGGAAGCACAGTAGATGGTTCTATTGGTCTAGATCAGGAACCTCGCGTTTATGTGCCCAAAAATATCGTAGCCAATGCGTATTCACGCCAGCAGCAATCTGGAGCTAAAGCTGAAGCTAAGGTGGTACATTCGGCCCGACAAGCAAGTGAGGCAACCGAAAAGGAAGAAGCTAAGCCATTAACATTGGAACAACAAGCTATTAATTTAGCGAAACAAGGGAAAACATCAGAAGAAATTGCAAAACAGCTTCAAAAAGGAAAAACAGAAATCGAGCTTTTATTGAAATTTCACAACTAAAACAGTTGCGAATAGGGTAAAGCTATGATATAGTTGCAAATGGTGTTATTAATACACACGCATTTTGATGTAGTAAGTGGTGCTCTAAGCTTAGGGTAGCTTGTTGCAAGTGATAAATGCGGAGGATAAAAACCAAACATACTAGGAGGAAATACACATGTCAGTAATTTCTATGAAACAATTACTTGAAGCTGGTGTACATTTCGGTCACCAAACTCGTCGTTGGAACCCAAAAATGAAGAAATATATCTTCGTTGAGCGTAACGGGATCTACATCATCGACTTACAAAAAACTGTTAAAAAATTAGAGGAAGCTTATGACTTCATGCGTCAAGTTGGTCAAGACGGTGGTAAAGTTCTTTTCGTTGGTACGAAAAAACAAGCACAAGAAGCGATCAAAGATGAAGCTGAACGTTCAGGCAACTACTACATCAACCAACGTTGGTTAGGTGGTACTCTTACAAACTTCGGTACTATTCAAAAACGTGTTGCACGTATGAAAGCAATCGAAAAAATGGAAGAAGATGGAACTTTCGAAGTTCTTCCTAAAAAAGAAGTAATCCAACTTAAAAAAGAACACGAACGTCTAATCAAATTCTTAGGCGGTATCCGTGATATGCACGCTCTTCCAGACGTAATGTTCGTGGTTGACCCACGTAAAGAACGCATTGCTGTTGCAGAAGCTATTAAATTAAACATCCCTCTAGTAGGTATTGTTGATACAAACTGTGATCCAGATGAAATCGACTACGTAATCCCTGCTAATGACGATGCTATTCGCGCTGTTAAACTTTTAACTGCTAAAATGGCTGACGCTTTAATCGAGTCAAAACAAGGTGAAGAAGAAGCTCCAGCTGTAGAAGCTGCTGCTGAGTAATTCACGTTTAGAAAAAGGTGATAAGTGGCTCAGGACCCTTATCACCTTTTTTAGAACCTATCACTAAAATTTGTACAACCAATTTGAGGAGGAAACACTAAATGGCAAACATTACTGCACAATTAGTAAAAGAATTACGCGAAAAAACTGGCGCTGGAATGATGGATTGTAAAAAAGCGTTAGTACAAACTGATGGCGATTTAGATGCTGCAATCGATTTCCTACGTGAAAAAGGTCTTTCTTCAGCTGCTAAAAAAGCTGACCGTATCGCTGCAGAAGGTACAACTTATATCTTAGAACAAGGTAACGAAGCAATCATCCTTGAAGTAAACGCTGAAACTGACTTCGTTTCTAAAAACGAAAAATTCCAAGTGTTAGTTGCTTCTTTAGCTGAGCAATTACTTGCTGCTAAACCTGCAACAGTTGAAGCTGCATTAGAGCTTGCAAATGCTGAAGGTGTGAAAATTGCTGACCAAATTTCAACTGCAGTTGCAACAATCGGTGAAAAAATCACTCTTCGTCGTTACGAAGTGAAAACAAAAACTGATGCAGATGCATTCGGTTCTTATTTACACATGGGCGGTCGTATCGGTGTGTTAGTTACTTTAGAAGGTTCTGCAGATGCTTCTGCTGCAAAAGATGTTGCAATGCATATCGCTGCTATTAACCCTACTTACGTTTCTCGCGATGAAGTTTCTGCTGAAGAAGTTGAACGTGAGCGTAAAGTATTAACTGAACAAGCTCTTAACGAAGGTAAACCAGAAAACATCGTAGCAAAAATGGTTGAAGGTCGTCTTGGTAAATACTTCGAAGATGTTTGCTTACTTGACCAAACATTCGTTAAAAACTCAGATCAAAAAGTACGTGATTTCGTTGCTTCAACTGGCGGTTCAGTAAACGGCTTCGTACGTTATGCTGTTGGTGAAGGTATCGAAAAACGTGAAGACAACTTCGCTGAAGAAGTAATGAGCCAAGTTAAAGGTAACTAATTTAGCTTGCATTTGATCCTAATCAAATAATAACTAGATTTTCTAGACAAAAAATGGGGAACACAACATAGCGTGTTCCCTATTTTTCCGAGATTAGCGAAAAAAAGTTAAAATTGGCTCGTCACCAAAAGTTGCGGATAACATTTATTAAACCGTATGCTATGTATATAAGTTGATCTTCGTTACGACTGGACGACTCCTTGGGATCAGCGATAGAGGAACGGAGGCTAAAACCATCACATCCTGTGATAACGCTTTCGTGACCAACATCATGCTGCTGCCGCTACGCTAGCACTACGCTTTCGCGTGAAAAACATCTGTTGGCCCAAGCGGCTCATCGGACGCCCCCAGGAAGCTCTGCTCTGCGCGAAAGCGCCTAGTCGGAACGGAAATCAACCAACTTTATCGTGTTGAGCCACATAATTTTCTATTTTGCCTTATTCATAACTAGAAATTATTGTTATTTATACTATAATGGAAAAGGGAATAGAGATTTTTTAAATAAAGTCTGACGGAGGTTTACAATGAGTGTGCCACAATATAAACGAGTAGTTATTAAATTAAGTGGTGAAGCGTTAGCTGGAGAAGCGGGCTTCGGTTTATCACCAAAAATAATCAAGGCTGTTGCAGAAGAAGTAAAAGAAGTAGTAGATCTTGATGTAGAAGTTGCTGTTGTTGTAGGTGGCGGTAATATATGGCGTGGAAAAATCGGTAGCGAAATGGGAATGGATCGTGCAGCAGCCGACTATATGGGTATGCTAGCAACGGTTATGAACTCTTTAGCGTTACAAGATGCACTGGAGAAATTAGGAATTGAAACACGTGTACAATCTTCAATTGTAATGACACAAGTAGCAGAGCCATATATTCGCCGTAAAGCAGTTCGTCATCTAGAGAAAAAACGTGTAGTAATTTTTGCAGCAGGTACAGGTAACCCATTCTTCTCTACGGATACTACAGCTGCATTACGAGCTGCTGAAATCGACGCAGATGCGATTTTAATGGCGAAAAATAATGTAGATGGTGTTTATTCTGCAGATCCGAAAGTAGATGCAACTGCCGTTAAATATGATACACTCACATACTTAGACGTTATTCAACAGGGCTTACAAGTAATGGATTCAACAGCTTCTACTCTATGTATGGATAACGATATTCCGTTAATTGTCTTCTCAATTACGGAACCAGGTAATATTAAACGTGCCGTACAAGGCGAGAAAATTGGAACAGTTGTTAGGAGGAATGTATAATGGCTAAACAAGTTTTAGAACAAGCTAAAGAAAAAATGAACAAAACAATTGCCGCTTTTTCACGTGAACTAGCTTCAATCCGTGCAGGTCGTGCAAATGCTTCTCTATTAGATCGCATTACGGTTGATTATTATGGTGCACCAACACCGATTAATCAGCTTGGAGGTGTTTCGGTACCAGAAGCGCGCTTATTAGTTATTACACCTTACGATAAAACAATCTTAGGTGAAATCGAAAAAGCAATCATGAAATCAGATATTGGTATTACACCAACAAATGATGGATCTGTTATTCGTTTAATGATCCCGGCTTTAACAGAAGAGCGTCGTAAAGATCTTGTGAAACAAGTGAAAAAAGAAGCAGAGGATGCAAAAATCGCTGTACGTAATGTTCGTCGTGATGCTAATGATGATCTGAAAAAACTTGAAAAAGCTGGCGAAATCACAGAAGATGGTCTACGTGGCTACGGTGAAGATATTCAAAAATTAACAGATGAATTCATTGTTAAAGTAGATCAAGTAACGAAAGAAAAAGAAAAAGAAATTTTAGAAGTGTAAGCATAATTTGCTTTGCATATCTATGATGGAACTTTTTGATGAGATGAAGGCGTCCTATACATATCAGGACGTCTTTTCTCTTTACTTTAAATGATTATGTAAAAGGTTTAGTAAAATGTTATACATAACTTTAATTGTTTTAGGGAAATACCTTTCATCTATTTTTTCTTTCTTTTAAGATTAAGAAGAACTGTTTTTTACGTGAAGAGAAAAACATTATTGAGGAATGAACGAAATAAGGGAAATACCTCTTAATAATCATACTTGAGTGGGCGTGATAAAAGTTTTCTAGCCTTTCTTTATAAAGGAATCATCAATCTAAAGTTGGGGATGACATTTTGTTAAAACGTATGTTATGAGGATAAGTTGATTGGAGTGGAGACTGGGCGACTCCTTGGGGATTAGCGATAGAGGAACGAAGGCTAAAACCATCACATCCTGTGATAATGCCTTCGTGACCAACATCGTGTTGGCCCGAGACCCTGGAGCGAGCAACGTGAGTGAAGCGGCTCATCGGACGCCCCCAGGAAGCTCTGCTCTGCGCGAAAGCGAAGCGTCAGCGGCAAAGCGCCCAGTCGGAACGGAAATCAACCCCACGTTTCGGTGATCATCCTAAAATGTGTGTAGTTCTAAAATAAGATAGTTCATACATAGTCAATTTAGAGGGGAAAAAAAGACAAAATGCGCTTTTGTTTGTTATGATAGGTTAGTATACGTCCGATTAGTTGTAGTGGGGGAGTTAGCATGTTTAAAAAGCTATTAGGTAAACAAATAAATATGGATTCACAATCATTGGAGGAACGTGTTGCCCTTGCTAAAAACGAGCCGATTCCTGCCCATGTAGCGATTATTATGGACGGAAATGGACGTTGGGCGAAGAAACGTGCCATGCCACGTGTTGCTGGGCATCACGAAGGTATGAAGACAGTCCGGAAGGTAACTAGATTTGCATCCGATTTAGGTATTAAAGTTTTAACGGTATATGCGTTCTCTACAGAAAATTGGAAGCGACCAAAACCTGAGGTCGATTTTCTAATGCGTTTACCTGTAGAATTTTTAGGTTCCTTTTTACCTGAAATGATGGAGCGTAATGTACGTGTTGAAATGATAGGGGATCCATCTTTATTACCTGCACATACGCAAAAAGCGTTGTATGAGGCGATGGAGGAAACGAAACATAATACAGGATTAATATTAAATTTTGCTCTGAATTATGGAAGTCGTTCCGAAATGGTTAGCGCCATGAGAACAATGCTTCAAAAGGTGCAGGATGGTCAATTAACGATGCAAGAAATAACAGAAGAATGTTTGACATCTCATTTAATGACGGCTCATCTGCCAGAGCCAGATTTATTAATTCGAACAAGCGGTGAAGTACGCTTAAGCAACTTTATGTTATGGCAGCTCGCTTATACAGAATTTTGGTTTACAAATACATTGTGGCCAGATTTTAGCGAGGAAAACTTACTGGAAGCGGTGGAAAACTACCAGAAACGTAATCGCCGTTACGGTGGGTTGAAGGGAGAAGGAACAACTTGAAACAACGAATTATCACAGCAATAATTGCAGCAGCGCTATTTATTCCATTTGTTATTTATGGAAAAGTGCCATTTACAATTCTTGTGCTTGCAATGGCTGTTGTCGGCTTTTATGAAATACTAAAAATGAAAGGTATTTCACTTTTTTCAGTGCCTGGTTTTTTAGGGCTACTAACATTAATACTACTTGTTATACCAAAGGACTGGTCAAGTAAAGTGGTAGAAGCAATTGGCTATTCCTCTGATTTAATGGTTGTGTATGGTCTAATGATGCTTTTGCTCATTTACGTAGTCCTTGTGAAAAATAAAATTACATTCGATGAAGTTGCATTTATTTTATTAGGTGCGTTTTATGTCGGACTAGGTTTCCATTACTTAATTGAAACACGAAGCTATGGTCTTGAGTTTGTCGTATATTGTTTACTAGTAGTTTGGACAACTGACTCTGGTGCATATTTTGTTGGAAGAAAATTAGGTAAAAATAAGCTTTGGCCTGAAATTTCACCGAAGAAAACTGTGGAAGGTTTTGTAGGTGGCATTGTTATTGCTGTAATCTTTGCTGTCGCGATGCAAGCAATTTATCCATTTGCAAATGGTTATGTCTCACTTATTTTCATCACAATCATTGCGTCAATTATTGGGCAAATGGGCGATTTAGTGGAATCTGCTATAAAGCGACATTTTGACGTAAAGGATTCAGGAAATATTTTACCTGGGCATGGCGGTATTTTAGACCGCTTTGATAGTCTGCTATTCGTCGTGCCTTTACTACATTTTTTACATCTTTTTGGTAACTAAAAATAATAGGTGCTCATCGGACGCCTTTAAAAAGCGCCCAGTCTGAATCGATATCAATTCTACGATCTGATGATGAGCCATAATAATAGCAATTTCCTCTAAACAGAGAGGAAATAATCGTGCTATATCATTTGTTGAGATAGAAAAAGGGGACAATTTGTCGTGAAAAAAATTAGTTTACTTGGTGCAACTGGTTCAATCGGTTGGCAAACCTATGATATTTTAAAAGAACAACGCGATGCCTTTCATTTAGTAGCGTTTTCTTCAGGAAAAAATATCGAAAAAACGCGTGAAATGATTGAAACTTTAAAGCCAGAGCTTGTATCTGTTCAATTAGAAGAAGATGCAGTTATGCTCGCTAAAGAATATCCACAAGTACAGTTTACGTTTGGTGCAAAAGGGCTTGTAGAGGTTGCTACACATCCTGATTCAACGGTGCTTGTAAACGCGGTTCTTGGAAGCGTTGGACTAGAATCGACATTAGCTGCAATTCGCATGGGCAAAACAATTGCCATTGCCAATAAAGAAACGCTTGTAACCGCTGGACATTTAGTAATGGCAGAGGCCAAGAAATATAATGCAACAATTTTGCCAGTAGATAGTGAGCACTCAGCGATTTACCAATCGATGAATGGTGAGAATCCAAAAAATATTGAACGATTAATTATTACAGCTTCTGGTGGTAGCTTCCGTGACAAAACACGCGAGGAATTGAAGCATGTTACGGTTGCAGATGCATTAAACCACCCGAATTGGTCAATGGGTGCAAAAATTACGATTGATTCAGCTACAATGATGAATAAAGGACTAGAAGTTATAGAAGCACATGTCTTATTTGATATGCCCTATGATAAAATAGATGTACTTTTGCATAGAGAAAGTATTATTCACTCCCTAGTTGAGTATCATGATACTAGTGTCATTGCACAGCTAGGTACGCCGGACATGCGTGTACCTATCCAATATGCATTAAGCTATCCAGATCGTATGCCACTGCATAACGGACAACGACTTAATTTAGCACAAATTGGTCAACTTCATTTTAAAGAAATGGATTTTGAACGTTATCCAGCATTACGTCTAGCATATGAGGCTGGGCGCACAGGCGGTACAATTTTAACAGCGATGAACGCAGCGAATGAAGCGGCAGTTGCGGCATTTTTACAAGGGAAAATAACATTCCTTGAAATTGATGAAACGATTGAGCGTGTAATGCAAGCACATAACAATATAGTAGTACCAGATTTGCAAACGATTTTGCATGTAGACAGTGAAACAAGAAAAACAGTATTAAACATGGTAAAATAAAGAGAGAAGATATCGTTAACTATTCGCTTTTAAAGGTGGGGTATTATGCAAACAGCTATTGCATTTATTTTAATATTTGGCCTACTTGTATTCTTTCATGAATTTGGTCACTTCTTGTTTGCGAAACGAGCAGGCATTATGGTTCGAGAATTTGCAATCGGTATGGGACCAAAAATTTATGGGAAAACACACGGTGAAACAATCTATACAATACGTTTATTGCCAATTGGTGGTTACGTTCGTATGGCTGGTGAGGACATGGATGGTACCGAACTACAGCCGGGTTACCGAGTAGGGCTTATTGTAGATGAAGATAATGTTGTAAAGAAAATAATCTTTAATCAAAATAATAAGCAACTACCAGATTTATTATTTTTAGAAGTTGAGCGTGCCGATTTAGAAAATGAATTGTTTGTAGAAGGCTATGATGAAGAAGAAAAATTAGTTAGTTATAATGTTGCAAGAGATTGTATGCTTGTAGAAAACGGTAAAGAAACGTTAATCGCACCGTATGATCGTCAATTTAACGCTAAAACAGTCGGTCAACGTGCTATGACAATTTTTGCTGGTCCGTTATTTAACTTTATATTAGCTTTTGTTATTTATTTGCTAATTGGATTAATTAATGGTGTGCCTACGTATGAGCCAATCATAACAGAAGTTGTGGAAAATGATCCAGCTGCACAGGCAGGCATGCTTGCAGGTGATAAAGTAGTTGACATTGGCGGACAAGCAGTTGAAAAATGGCAAGATTTAGCTGCCATTGTACAAGATCACCCGGGTGAAAATATTAATGTTACGGTTGAACGAGATGGTCAGCGAGTTAACCTAAATATGACGGTTAAAGAAGTAGAACAAAATGGCGAAAAATACGGTCAAATAGGGGTTAAGTATGAGAGCCCACGTGAATTTAATCCGTTAAAGGCTGTTGTTTATGGCGCTCAAGAAACGTATACTATGACTGCTCGAATATTTGAATTGCTTGGTATGTTAATTACCGGTAAATTCACGATAGATGCGTTATCAGGTCCAGTAGGCATTTATAAAGCGACAGAGCAGGTAGCTCAATATGGATTCATCAATTTAATGAATTGGGCTGCGATGTTAAGTATTAACCTTGGAATTATGAATTTATTACCGCTTCCAGCACTTGACGGTGGCCGTCTATTGTTCTTCGGCTTCGAAGCAGTAAGAGGTAAACCAATCGATCGTCAAAAAGAGGGTCTTGTGCATTTTGTAGGTATTGTACTATTGATGATCTTAATGGTTGTTGTTACATGGAATGATATACAAAGATTTTTCTTTTAACTAAATAAAGTTAAGCTTTTCAAGTAAAACATTATTTAGAGGAAGCCCTGGCAATTATGCCAAGGTGAAAATTGATTGAAAAAACATAGCTTTGAGCGCAATTTTTTTGAAACATTGCGTTCAAAGCTAAATTTGTTTATGCTAATTAGAGTATAAAACTTATTTATTAAAAAAGGTGGAACACTGAATGAAGCAAAGTAAAACATTTATCCCAACGCTACGTGAAGTACCTGCTGATGCAGAGGTAAAATCACATAAGCAATTACTGCGTGCAGGGTTTATTCGTCAAAATACAAGTGGGGTATACTCGTATTTACCGCTTGCAAAACGTGTATTAACAAAAATAGAAAATATTGTTCGTGAAGAGATGGAAGCAATCAATTCAATTGAACTTTTAATGCCTTCATTACAATCTGCGGAACTATGGCAGGAGTCAGGCCGCTGGGAAAAATATGGTCCAGAATTAATGCGTTTAAAGGATCGTCACAATCGTGATTTCGCATTAGGGCCAACACATGAAGAAGTGATTACAACTTTAGTACGTGATGAAATTAAATCATATAAAAAATTACCGTTAACACTTTATCAAATTCAAACTAAATTCCGTGATGAAAAGCGACCTCGCTTTGGTTTACTGCGAGGCAGAGAGTTTATTATGAAAGATGCGTATTCATTCCATGCATCGCGTGAAAGTTTAGATGAAACATATGATGATATGTATCGTGCCTATTCAAATATTTTCTCTCGTCTTGGTTTAAACTATCGTGCAGTTATTGCAGATGCAGGCTCAATTGGTGGGAAAGGTACACATGAATTTATGGTACTTTCTGAAATTGGGGAAGATACAATTGCATACTCTGATACATCTGATTATGCTGCGAACATTGAAATGGCAGAGGTTCTTGTAGACTATCAACCATCAGATGCAGCATTAAAAGACCTTGAAAAAGTGGCAACACCAGATCAAAAAACGATCGAAGAAGTATCAGCTTTCTTAAATGTTGACTCTTCAAATGTCATCAAGTCATTAGTATTTGACGTAGATGGTGAATTAGTAGTTGTACTTGCTCGTGGAGATCACGAAATTAATGATATTAAACTGAAAAACGCACTTGATGCTGGTTCTGTTGAACTTGCTAGTGAAGAGGCAATCCGCGAATTATTAGGCTGTGGAGTTGGTTCAATCGGTCCTGTTAAATTACCAGTAGACGTAAAAGTAGTAGCTGACAATGCTATTAAATCGATTCGTAACGGTGTAGCCGGTGCAAATGAGGATGGGTTCCATTTAGTAAATGTAAATCCAGAGCGTGATTTTGCAGTGAATGAATACTTAGATATTCGTTTTATTCAAGTGGGTGATCCATCTCCAGATGGACAAGGTATTATCAAATTTGCAGAAGGTATCGAGGTTGGTCATATTTTCAAATTAGGAACAACTTACTCTGAAAAAATGAATGGTACATTCTTAGACGAACAAGGTAAAGCACAGCCATTTATTATGGGATGCTATGGTATTGGGGTATCACGTATTTTAGCTGCTGTTGCAGAGCATTTCCAAGATGAAAATGGTTTTGTTTGGCCAACACAATTAGCTCCTTATGATATTCATGTTGTACCTGTTAATACAAAAGATGAATCACAAGTTGCCTTAGCTGATGAGCTATACGGTTTATTGAAATCATACCGTTATGATGTGCTATTAGATGATCGTGCAGAGCGTGCAGGGGTTAAATTCGCAGATGCTGACTTAATTGGCTTACCTGTCCGTGTTACAGTAGGTAAAAAAGCAACTGAAGGTATTGTTGAGGTTAAATTCCGTCAAACAGGTGAAACGTTCGAATGGAAAAAAGAAGAGGTCATTGATCGCTTAAATGAATTTTTCCGCAAACATTAAATTCCTTTAGAAGAACCGCTGTCCTAAATGGTATTAAATAGATAAAAAATTCGCGCCACTTCTCGGGGACAGCGAGCCAAGCATGAATTCATAGATGTTTAGGATTTGTGAGGCTTGACGGTCGCTCGTGGAAAGGGTGCGATTTTTTTTCCGTCTAGGCTAAAGCGCTACATCCTTGAGGTCGCTTCGATCCCTCGGGCAAAAGTAGGTAGATCGCTTACTTTTGCTTCGGGCTCTCCAGCGCTGTCGGATGTAAACGAGCGCTTTAGCGCATTTGTTCCTTTAAATCGTAAACGTTGGTGAGGAAATAAAATATGGGGCATGTAAGACTGCCTCATTCTGAAAGTAGGTGTCAATAGTTGGAACAGCAACAAGAAGCAAGAGCAAGGTTTCAAATGCTCTTGCAACAACTAGAACTAACAGATGATGTGTATATGTCCTTTTTTGAGGAAGGTGAATTATCACGACTAACTGTACACAAAAAGAACAGGCTATGGAATTTTTCCATTAAATTACGAGATATACTTCCTTTTTCACTATACCAACTTTTTCGTACTCGTTTAGCTGAGAAATTTTCAGCTATCGCTGAAATCCATACAACTTTTGATACGGAAGAGAAAAATGTGACGGAGGAGCTAGTCCAACAATATTGGTTAACGGTAGTAGAGCAAATCGATGAGATGGCGCCCACTTTGAAAGAATGCCTAGTATCGCAAGTGCCTACGTGGAATGGGCAAAAAATTACGTTATCCTGCATGCAGGAAATGGAATTTATGATGCTGAAAACAAAGTATGCAGAAAAGCTTTCTGCAAGCTATAGTCAGTTCGGCTTTCCGCATATTGTGTTAGATTTCGTACTTCAAGATCAAACAGAAGAAATGATTGCCGCACAGGAAGCTTTCATGGAACAGAGGCGTTTAGAAGAAGCTGCTTTAGCTCAGCAAGCGATAGAAGATTACCAAAAACGTGAGAAGGAGAAGAAAGAAAATCCTGCTATTGCGAATCTTGGTGATCGACCATTCCAGCTTGGTATGTTAATTAAAGATGATGAAACAATGGAAATTAAACGCATTGTTGAGGAAGAACGTCGTGTGATCATTGAAGGCTTTGTATTTGATGCAGAAGTTAAAGAGCTGAAAAGCGGTCGTTCTTTATTGCAAATTAAAATTACCGACTATACGGATTCCATCGTTGTAAAAATGTTCTCACGTGATAATGATGATGCGGAACTTATGCAGCATTTGAAAAAGGGTATGTGGGTAAAAGTCCGAGGCTCTGTACAAACTGACACATTCATTCGTGATTTAATCGTTATGGCAAACGATATTAATGAAATCAAAAAAGAAACACGACAGGATAAGGCGCCAGAGGGAGAAAAACGGGTTGAATTGCATTTGCATACACCAATGAGCACGATGGACGCTGTAACACCAGTTGATAGACTTGTTTCTCAGGCTGCGAAGTGGGGTCATCCAGCCGTGGCTATTACCGACCATGCTGTTGTACAATCCTTCCCAGAGGCTTATGCAGCAGGGAAGAAACATGGTATAAAAGTTATTTATGGATTGGAAGCGAATTTAGTAGATGATGGTGTACCGATTGCTTATGCAGCTGAGCACCGATTATTAGATGATGATACTTATGTCGTGTTTGACGTAGAGACGACAGGTCTATCTACTGCTTACGATACAATCATTGAGCTTGCCGCGGTGAAAATTAAAGATGGGCAGGTAATCGACAAATACGAAAGCTTTGCCAATCCCCATCACCCACTTTCAGCGACGACCATTGAACTGACAGGCATTACAGATGATATGGTACGTAACGCGCCAGAAGTGGAACAAGTCATTAAGGAGTTCCATGCATTTATCGGAGATGGCATAGTGGTTGCCCATAATGCATCATTTGATATTGGCTTCTTATACACAGGCTATAAAAAATATGGACTAGAGGGAACTATTCATCCAGTTATTGATACGTTGGAGTTAGCCCGATTACTTTATCCAACGATGAAAAACCATCGTTTAAATACACTTTGTAAAAAATTCAATATTGATTTAACTCAGCATCACCGAGCTATTTATGATACAGAAGCAACTGGTTTCTTACTTTTACAGCTGTTAAAAGATGCAGATGAATTAGGTATTAAATATCACGACGACTTTAATAAGCATATCGGGGGCGGGGATGCTTACAAAAAGGGACGACCGATGCATTGTACGATATTAGCAGTAGACAATGTTGGACTAAAAAATTTATTTAAATTAGTCACTCACTCCCATACAAAAACTTTCTATCGAGTACCTCGAGTAACACGAGCGGTCCTAGAACAATATAGAGAAGGATTATTAATCGGATCAGGTTGTAATAATGGTGAATTATTTGAGACGATGATGAATAAATCCCCAGAGGAAGCGGAGCAAGTTGCGAGATTCTATGATTATATTGAAGTTCAACCAAAGGCTGTGTATGCACCGTTAATTGAGCGCAATGTCGTACGTGATGAATGGACACTTGAAGATATTATTCGCAAGCTCGTAAAGCTAGGGAAGAAAATCGATAAACCCGTTGTAGCAACCGGTAATGTTCATTACTTAGATCCGACAGATGGAATGTTTAGACAAATACTAATTGGCTCTCAAGGTGGTGCCAACATATTAAATAGATCGAAGCTGCCTGAAGTTCATTTCAGAACGACGGATGAAATGCTTAAAGAATTTGATTTTTTAGGTCCGGATCTTGCGAAAGAAGTAGTTGTTACCAACTCTCAAAAAGTCGCAAATATGATTGGTGATGTTAAGCCAATTAAAGATGATTTATACACACCAAAAATTGAAGGCTCAGATGATGAGGTTACAAATTTAACCTATGAAATGGCTCATCTTATATATGGAGAAGAGCTACCAGAAATCGTGAAGGCCCGAATTGAAAAGGAATTAAAGTCAATTTTAGGCCATGGTTTCGGAGTAATTTACTTAATTTCAGCGAAGCTTGTGAAAAAATCATTAGCTGATGGCTATTTAGTAGGTTCCCGTGGTTCAGTTGGATCTTCATTAGTAGCGACCTTTATGGAGATTACTGAAGTAAATCCACTTCCTCCTCATTATGTTTGTCCAGATTGTAAGCATTCAGAGTTTTTTAATGATGGTTCAGTAAGTTCAGGCTATGACTTACCAAATAAAGATTGTCCGGAATGTGGATCACCGTATAAAAAGGACGGGCAAGATATCCCATTCGAAACGTTCCTTGGCTTTAAAGGAGACAAGGTACCTGATATCGATTTGAATTTCTCAGGGGAATATCAACCACAAGCCCATAATTATACGAAGGTATTATTCGGTGAAGATTATGTATATCGTGCAGGAACAATCGGTACAGTCGCAGAGAAAACAGCGTATGGCTACGTAAAGGGCTATGCCAATGATAACAACCTACATTTCCGCGGTGCCGAGGTAGATCGTTTAGTACAAGGCTGTACAGGCGTAAAACGTACAACAGGACAGCACCCTGGAGGAATTATCGTAGTACCAGATTATATGGATATTTTTGATTTCTCACCAGTACAATTCCCTGCGGATGCACAGGATGCAGAATGGCGTACAACGCACTTTGATTTCCATTCCATCCACGATAATATTTTAAAGCTTGATATACTGGGGCACGATGATCCGACTGTGATTCGGATGTTGCAGGATTTATCAGGGATAGATCCAAAAACCATTCCAACAGATGATCCAGTCGTTATGAAAATCTTTAGTTCGCCAGAAACTTTAGGCGTAACAGAAAAACAAATTGGCTGTAAGACAGGAACACTCGGCATTCCTGAGTTCGGTACCCGTTTTGTACGCCAAATGCTTGAAGATACAAAGCCATCCACATTCTCGGAGCTCGTGCAAATTTCAGGACTATCGCACGGAACAGACGTATGGCTTGGTAACGCGCAAGAGTTAATTCACAATGGTACATGTGTGCTAAAAGAAGTAATTGGCTGTCGTGACGATATTATGGTGTATTTAATTTATCAAGATTTAGAACCGTCACTGGCGTTTAAAATTATGGAATCCGTGCGTAAAGGGAAAGGATTATCTGACGAATTTGAAGCGGAAATGCTAGCGAATAAAGTACCAGGCTGGTATATCGAATCATGTAAAAAGATAAAATACATGTTCCCGAAAGCCCATGCTGCCGCGTACGTGTTAATGGCAGTGCGTATTGCATGGTTTAAGGTACATTTCCCAATCCTTTATTACGCAGCGTATTTCACAGTTCGTGCAGATGATTTTGATTTAATTGCCATGGTACAAGGTCCGCAAATGATTCGTACAAAAATTGATGAAATCAATCTGAAGGGCTTAGATGCTTCAACAAAAGAGAAAAACCTATTAACTGTAATGGAATTAGCACTTGAAATGTGTGAGCGTGGTATGAACTTCCAGAAAGTGGACTTATATCGTTCGCAAGCTAGTGAATTTATCATTGATGGGAACACTTTAATTCCACCATTCGATGCGATTCCTGGACTTGGTACAAACGTTGCTAAACAAATTGTGGCAGCACGTGAGGACGGAGAATTTTTATCGAAGGAAGATTTACAGCAACGAGGTCGTGTATCCAAAACATTAATAGAATACATGGATCAATTGGGTTGTTTAGAAGGAATGCCTGATGCCAATCAGTTATCACTTTTCTAAAATTACGAAAGTTAGCTTGAAGGCATCTTCATCAATCACACGAATAACTTCTCTACCTTTTGCTCAAATTAAGGCTTATAAAGACATTTGTTAAAATGTATACCATGTATATAAGTTGATTGAAGGCAAGGTTGGGCAACTCTAGAATAGCGCCTAGCTTGAACGGAAATCAACCCCACGTTGTAGTGATGGCTTAATTTAAGCACAATTTTGATTTCTGGACACATTGTTTATCTGTGCGAAAGCGAAGCGACAGCAACAATTATGTCAAGGCATACTGGATTAGATGTCTAGAAAAAGGAAATTTGCATTGTGCTGTAAACTATGCTATCCTTATGGTAATAATTTGTTGATATTTTTCCAGCAAAAGAGTGGGACCTTCCCGCTCTTTTCTGTTGTTATACCGTAGCAAAACAAATTTTTGACTAACAGCAGGTAAGACCGTTAAATTTCACCAAAGCTACTGGTGGAATTTCTGTTTTATTACGCCAGAATTTGATAGATACAGGAGGAAACAATGAGCAAAGTACCATCTTTAATTGAAGAGCTCGCTAAACCGATTGTTGAAGAGTTGAATCTTGAGCTTGTAGATGTCGAGTTCGTAAAAGAAGGACGTAACTGGTTTTTACGTGTTTATGTGGATACACCTGAAGGTGGGATTGACATTGAACAATGCGCTCAAGTTAGTGAACGACTAAGTTTGCTATTGGATGAAAATGACCCAATTACACAAAACTATTATTTAGAAGTTTCTTCACCTGGAGCAGAACGTCCATTGAAAAAAGACACTGATTTTGAAAAAGCGATTGGCAAATTTATTTATGTTAAAACCTATGAGCCCATTAAGGACATGAAGGAATTCCAAGGCTACTTAACGTCATACGATGAACATACATTAGTGATGGAAGTACGCATTAAAACGCGTAAAATAACAGTAACAATTGAACAAGAAAAAATCGCATTGGCGCGACTTGCCATCGATTTTTAAGCATATTGCATATTTAGGAGTGAAAATAAAATGAGTAGTGATTTGTTAGATGCGCTAAATGCGTTAGAAGAACAAAAAGGAATTTCAAGAGATGTGTTAATTGAAGCAATAGAAGCGGCATTAGTTACAGCTTACAAACGCAACTTCAATCAAGCACAAAATGTTCGTGTGGACTTAAATTTAGATAAAGGCTCTATTCGTGTCTTTTCACGTAAAGATGTTGTTGAAGAAGTAGAAGATGATCGTTTACAAATCTCTGAAGAAGATGCTAAGGCAATCAACCCTGCATATCAATTAGAAGATATCGTGGAGCAGGAAGTGACACCTCGAAACTTTGGTCGAATTGCTGCACAGACAGCGAAACAAGTTGTTACACAACGAGTGCGCGAAGCAGAACGTGGCTTAATTTACGAGCAATATGTGGACCGTGAAGATGATATCGTAACGGGTGTAGTTGAACGTCTAGATGCTCGCAATATTTACGTAGGTCTAGGAAAAGTAGAGGCTGCATTACCACAAAACGAACAAATTCAAGGTGAAACATATCATCCACATGACCGTATCAAGGTCTATATTACAAAGGTTGAACGTACAACACGCGGACCACAAGTAATTGTTTCACGTACACATCCTGGTTTATTACGCCGCTTATTTGAAATGGAAGTACCTGAAATCTACGAAGGTATCGTAGAAATTAAATCAATTGCTCGTGAAGCAGGAGACCGTTCTAAGATTTCTGTTTATGCACATAACGAAGA
This sequence comes from Lysinibacillus sp. EB271-A1-10B, assembly GCF_058791335.1. NCBI lineage: Bacteria > Bacillati > Bacillota > Bacilli > Caryophanales > Bacillaceae > Lysinibacillus > Lysinibacillus sp. EB271-A1-10B. The sequence goes on along the minus strand of NZ_JBYTDL010000001.1, from coordinate 160,574 downwards.
AGTAGATCCAGTAGGTTCATGTGTAGGGGCAAAAGGCGCACGTGTGCAAACAATTGTAAATGAATTGAACGGCGAAAAAATCGATATCGTTGAATGGTCAGAAGATCCAGTTGTATTTGTAGCAAATGCTCTTAGCCCATCAAAGGTTTTAGATGTTCAAGTAGATGAAGAAGAAAAATCCACTACAGTTGTTGTTCCAGACTATCAATTATCATTAGCAATTGGTAAACGTGGTCAAAATGCTCGTTTAGCTGCGAAGTTAACTGGCTGGAAAATTGATATTAAGAGTGAAACAGATGCTCGTGAGTTAGGTATTTATCCATCTGCTACAAGCACTTTCATACCTGCTGAGGATAAAGAAAGTGATTTTGATGATGTGACAGTTGACTTATATCAAGACGACGAAGAATAAGTAAGAAAGCCCGTGTGACTAGTTAACTACCATTATTCAGTAGGCGTTGGGCTGCGCCGACTGAATAATGGCAGAGCCTACAATTGAAAATAGTACAGTATTTAATTAAAATGCAAGTATATAACCAATGTAGTGCACGGCTAGTCCACCTCTTACGACAAGCTTTAGAGAGGAAAGGTGATTCTTATGGCTATTAATAAAAAAGTACCTCTTCGAAAATGTGTAGCTACTGGAGAGATGCTATCAAAGAAAGAAATGATTCGTGTCGTTCGTTCGAAAGATGGCGAGGTAAGTGTAGATGTTTCCGGGAAAAAACCTGGACGTGGTGCCTATGTCTCTAAATCAGAGAAAGCGATTGAAATCGCCCGTAAGAAAAATGTTTTAGGGCATCAACTTGATGTGAAAATCCCTGAAGAAATCTACGAAGAACTTATTTTGTTGATTCGTAGGGAGTCTATATTATGATCAATCAAGCAGTGCATAATTTGCTTGGAATAGCGGCAAGAGCCCGTAAAGTGATTTCAGGAGAAGAGTTAGTAGTAAAGGAAGTTCGCAATGGTAATGCTAAGCTAGTACTGCTTGCAAACGATGCTTCTAAAAACTCTAGCAAAAAAATTCAAGATAAATGCACGTACTACAACGTTGAGTATCATGTAATTGGTGATCGTTATGATCTAGGACATGCTACAGGTAAGGAGGCCCGAGTGGCTTTAGCTATTACCGATAAAGGTTTTGCAAGTAAATTGTCTAGTCTACTCAACGAAAAATAATCGGGGGTGAGCAGATGACCAAAATCAGAGTTCATGAATATGCGAAACAAGTGAATAAAACGAGTAAAGAGGTTATTGAAGCACTAAATAAATTAAATGTGAGCGTAACAAATCATATGTCAATGTTAGAAAACGACATAGTGACAAAGTTAAACCAATCATTTAAAAATAATAAAGATGTGAAGCAACCTACTCAAAATGTTTCGCAAAAACAGCAGCAACCGGTAAAAAAGCAAGAAGGGCAAAAGCAACAATCTGCTACTTCTAAGCCTAAAGCAAATAATCAGCAACAAACGCGTCAAAACTCAAATTCGTCTAACGAAAAATCTAAGAATATAAAAGGTAATCAAAATAGAAATATGACACAAAATAATAATAATAACAATAATAATAATAATCGCAGAGGTGGCGGTGGTTACAACCAACGTCCAAAACCAGGAATCCATGGCGGGAAACGTCGCCATCCAAAAACACATCAACCAAGTCTACCAGTGAAACAAAAGGAATTACCAGAAAAAATTACTTTTGTTGAATCACTTTCTGTAGCGGAATTAGCAAAAAAATTACACCGTGAGCCATCAGAAATTATTAAAAAATTATTTATGCTTGGTGTAATGGCAACGATTAACCAAGAATTAGATAAGGATGCAATTGAATTAATTTGCGCAGACTATGGTGTAGAAGTTGAAGAAGAAATTCGTGTAGATATTACGGATTTAGAAACACACTTCGAACAAACAGAAGAAATTAACGAGGAGGAGTTATCAGAACGTCCTCCTGTAGTAACAATTATGGGTCACGTTGACCATGGTAAAACTACATTGTTAGACTCTATTCGTAATACTAAAGTTACCGCTGGCGAAGCTGGAGGTATCACGCAACATATCGGTGCTTATCAAGTTACTGAAGGCGACAAAAAAATTACTTTCCTTGATACACCAGGACACGCTGCGTTTACAACTATGCGTGCGCGCGGTGCGAAAATAACTGACTTAACGATTTTAGTGGTAGCTGCGGATGATGGCGTTATGCCACAAACAGTAGAAGCAATTAACCATGCAAAAGCAGCAGAAGTACCAATTATTGTTGCAGTCAACAAAATGGATAAACCTTCAGCTAATCCAGACCGTGTGATGCAAGAGTTAACAGAGCATGGCCTAGTTCCTGAAGCTTGGGGCGGCGAAACTATTTTCGTACCGATCTCAGCACTTAAAGGTGAAGGCATTGACACATTACTTGAAATGATTTTACTTGTCGCTGAAGTTGGAGAGTTAAAAGCGAACCCTAATCGCTTAGCACTTGGTACAGTAATTGAAGCACAGCTAGATAAAGGTCGAGGTTCTGTTGCAACACTTTTAGTACAAGATGGAACATTAAAAGTTGGAGATCCAATTGTTGTTGGCCATACTTATGGTCGTGTACGTGCTATGGTGAATGACAAAGGCCGTCGTGGAAAAGAAGCTGGACCATCAACGCCAGTAGAAATCACAGGTTTAAATGATGTACCACAAGCTGGCGACCGTTTCGTTGTCTTTGAAGACGAAAAAACAGCACGTCAAGTTGGTGAAACTCGTGCAATGTCAGCGATTCAAGCACAACGTTCAGAAAAACAACGTGTAACGCTTGATAACTTATTCGAACAAATGAGTCAAGGTGAAATGAAGGAGCTTAACTTAATTGTTAAGGCTGACGTTCAAGGTACTGTAGAAGCTATGGCTGCATCATTAATGAAAATTGATGTTGAAGGCGTAAACGTAAAAATTATTCACACTGGCGCTGGAGCGATTACAGAATCTGATATTTCTCTTGCTGCGGCTTCAAATGCAATTGTTATCGGCTTCAACGTTCGTCCGGATGTTAATGCAAAACGTGCAGCAGAAGAAGAGGGCGTAGATATTCGTCTACACCGTATTATCTATAAAGTAATCGAAGAAATTGAACAAGCAATGAAAGGTATGCTTGATCCAGAATTTGAAGAAAAAATTATTGGTCAAGCAGAAGTTCGACAAACAATTAAAGTATCAAAAGTTGGTACAATTGCTGGTTCATACGTAACAGAAGGTAAAGTAACTCGTGATTCAGGCGTACGTGTAATTCGCGATAATGTAGTAATTTTTGAAGGTGAATTAGATACACTTAAACGTTTCAAAGATGAAGTAAAAGAAGTTGCCCGAGGTTACGAATGTGGTATTACAATTACAAACTTCAACGATATTAAAGAAGGCGACATTATCGAAGCCTATATTATGGAAGAAGTTAAACGTGCTTAATGATCGTTTACGCAGAGGTTGAATTCATTATTCAAACTGCCCATTCGTTGAAGGAAAAACGTGCTGTCTTACAGCGTATGATTACCCGCACGAAACAAAAATTTAATGTATCGATTGCGGAAATTGATCATCAAAATGTATGGCAACGCACGAAAATAGCGCTTGTTGCTGTTTCTTCTTCAAAAGAAGCAGCCGAGCGTGAAATTAATCACGCGCTTCACTACTTACAGTCAAATCCATCTTGGGAACAGCTAAATGTGTGGCGGGACTATTTATAAGTTACATTATAAGTTGTGTTGTATGATTTACCACCTTGCATGAAAAACTATGTAAGTGAGGACACAACTTTCTGTACATCGAAATTGAGGTGACAAACTATGTCTCTACGCTCAAACCGTGTCGCTGAGCAAATGAAAAAAGAGCTTGGTGATATTATTGGACGTAAAATAAAAGATCCGCGTGTTGGTTTCGTTACTGTTACTGGTGTTGAAGTAACAGGTGATTTACAGCAAGCGACGATTTATATTACAACTCTAGGCAATGAACGTGAGAAAGAGGATACACTAAAAGCTTTATTAAAGGCTTCTGGTTTTATTCGCTCAGAAATCGGTTCACGAATCCGCTTACGTCGTACACCAGAACTAATTTTTGAATTCGATTCATCGATTGAATATGGGAACCGTATTGATACATTGCTACGTGGTTTACACGAAGAATAAGATAACTAAAAAAAAGTCTGCCATATGCATGTTCATGCAGGCAGGCTTTTTTACATTGATTGAAATATAACAAGACATTTTGAGGCCCTATCACCTCTATCAAAAGGGTGATAAAAGGTTGCGGACTCTCAAAACAGGCTGAAAATGTATTGATTTTAGGAGGAAAGTTATGAACGGTATTTTACCGCTTTGGAAGGAACGCGGCATGACAAGTCATGATTGCGTCTTTAAATTACGAAAAATTTTACGCACAAAAAAAGTAGGACATACAGGCACACTTGATCCTGGTGTTGAGGGGGTTCTCCCAATTTGTATTGGTCAAGCAACACGCATCGCAGAGTATTTAACGGATGCAGGAAAAACCTATGAAGCTGTTATTTCAATTGGCCGTACAACGACAACTGAAGATGCAGAAGGAGAAACGGTTGAGCAAGATCATACGAATAAAAAGTTTACACGTACTCAATTGCAAGAAGTTTTAGCCTCACTTACAGGTGTCATTCAACAAACGCCACCAATGTTTTCAGCTGTTAAAGTAAATGGTAAACGTCTCTATGAATATGCTCGAAAAGGCGAGACCGTCGAAAGACCGACACGTCAAGTTACTATTTATGCATTAGAGCTACTAGATGATGTTGAACTATATGAAGGACAAGAAATTACATTCCCTGTACGGATAGCGTGTAGTAAAGGGACGTATATTCGAACACTAGCTGTGCAAATCGGAGCAGCGCTTGGCTACCCTGCGCATATGAAAGAGCTCGTACGCACAGCCTCAGGTACGTTTACACAAGAAAATTGCTTTACATTGGCACAGGTAGCTGAGCTGATGGAAGCTGAACAAATCGATACATGCATTTTACCAGTTGAGTATGCATTGACAGACTATCCATTTATTGAAATAACTTCTGCTAATGAAAAAGAAATTTTCAATGGACAAGTGCTTCCCGCAGATGCATTATTAAAGATACATGATAAAATTGTTTTTGGAATCAGTGGGAAAGCAGTTGCGGTCTATCAAGCCCATCCTACAAAGGAAGGGTTTATGAAGCCACATAAGATGTTTCCGACGATAGAGTAGGAGGATTTTTTGTATGGAGGTCATTCATTTAAAATACCCACATCAGCTACAGCAACGAGAAAGCATGCAACCGTATTCATTGGCACTTGGCTTTTTTGATGGTGTACATAGAGGGCATCAGGCAGTTATTCAGACAGCGAAGGAAGAAGGAGACAAGCGTCAAATTCCAACAGCTGTTATGACATTCGATCCACATCCTTCTTTAGTGCTAGGCGGTCGTAACGAAAAAGTATTTTATATAACGTTATTACAGCAAAAATTGCAGCTATTTGAAGAACAGGGTGTGGATACAGCATTTGTTGTACATTTCACTTCTGATTTTGCAAAGCTTTCACCTGAAGCTTTTATTGATACATTTATTCGTGGGCTGAACATTCAACATGTTACAGCTGGCTTTGACTATTCTTTTGGTGCATTCGGTAAAGGTAAAATGGAAGATATGCGTGCATTAAGTAATGGAGATTACGGCGTAACGGTTGTTGAAAAGAAAACCGACGATATCGAAAAAATTAGCTCTACACGTATCCGAAAGCTTTTACAAGAGGGGGATATGGAAGCAGCGAGATTGCTTCTAGGAAGACCATTTGAAATTTCGGGTATCGTTGTACATGGTGATAAACGAGGACGCACAATAGGTTTCCCAACTGCTAATGTCCAAGCGTTAGAGGGAACTTATATCCCAGCAAGCGGTGTATATGCGGTTCGATTACTGGTGCAAAATAACTGGTATGATGGTGTATGTAATGTAGGCTATAAACCAACATTTAAAGATCCAAATGACAAGCAATTATCCATCGAAGTCCATATATTAAACTTCGAAAAAAATATTTACGGTGAAGAAGTGCATGTCGCTTGGTATAAACGTATAAGAAGTGAACGGAAATTCGATGGTATTGAAGCTTTGAAAGCCCAAATCCAAAAGGATAAACAAGAAGCAATTGACTATTTTGGGATTATCGCCGAAAGTTAAAACGTACGCCATGAGTTGATTGGAGTGGAGGTTGGGCGACTCCTTGGGGATCAGCAATAGAGGAACGAAGGCTAAGAGCATCACATCCTGTGATAACGCCTTCGTGACCAACCTCGTGTTGGCCCGACGCCCAGTTGGAACGGAAATCAACCCCACGTTATGGAGATGAGCCTAAATCTGCTTTAGCCTATGAATAGGCGCTTACGTTAACACTTGCTTGACCTTTTGATTTATGGTAACATTCATAAGTGCATAATATGCTTAACCTTAGCTCGGTATATCGATGACTCCAACGTTTACTGTGCTAATGGGGATTAACAATTATTTAGGAGGTCCATACAAATGGCTATTTCAAAACAACGTAAAAACGAACTTATTGCTGAGTTCCGTACTCACGAAAGTGACACTGGTTCTCCAGAAGTACAAGTTGCAGTATTAACAGAGGAAATTAACTCTCTAAATGCTCACTTACGTACACACAAAAAAGATTTCCACTCTGAGCGTGGTCTTCTTAAAATGGTAGGTCGTCGTCGTCACCTATTAAAATATCTTCGTGAAACTGACGTACAACGTTACCGTGAACTAATCACTCGTTTAGGCTTACGTCGCTAATTGTCGAAAAGCGGGATTAATCCCGCTTTTTCTTTATGTTTATAAATATTAAGAAGACGGTTAACTTTACTATTGCGAAAAAAAGCATATATATGACACGAATTTCAAGCAAAAAAACTTTGTTTCAATCAAATACAGAAATAAATCCTAAATAAATTGGCAATAACTGAATTTAAATGTATGATTATTTGATGAAATATTTAGCATAGAACAAGCATTTTTGGTACACTTACTATTAGTACATACAGACGAAGTAAGTGTTTTTATAATAGAGAGGGGTTCATTGAATGAACGAAAAGAAAGTCTATTCCTATGAATGGGCTGGCCGTCCGCTTGTAATCGAAGTCGGACAGTTAGCAAAACAAGCAAATGGGGCCGTTTTAGTACGTTATGGTGATACATCTGTACTTTCAACAGCGACAATGTCAAAATCACCGAAACCACTTGATTTCTTCCCATTAACAGTAAACTACGAAGAACGTTTATACGCAGCAGGTAAAATTCCTGGAGGCTTTATTAAACGTGAAGGACGTCCATCTGAAAAAGCAATTTTAGCAAGCCGTTTAATCGACCGTCCGATTCGTCCGATGTTCCCAGACGGTTTCCGTAATGAAGTACAAGTGATTTCGATGGTCATGTCTAACGATCCGGATTGCACGTCTGAAATGGCTGCAATGGTTGGTTCATCAATAGCGTTAGCTATTTCAGATATTCCATTCGACGGACCGATTGCAGGTGTACAAGTTGGCTATATCGACGGTAAATTTATCGTGAACCCAACAGTGGAACAAGCTAATCAATCAACAATCCATTTATCTGTAGCAGGTAACAAGGATGCTATCAACATGGTTGAAGCAGGTGCACTAGAAGTACCAGAGGAAATAATGCTAGAAGCTATTATGTTCGGTCATGAAGAAATCCAAAAAATTATTGCTTTCCAAGAGCAAATCGTTGCAGAAGTAGGAAAAGAAAAATTACCAGTAACGTTATTTGAAATTGATGAAGCGATTCAAGCAGATATAAAAGCAGCTTGTGAGACTGACATGCATGATGCAATTCAAACTGCTGAAAAACATGCACGTGATGAAGCTATTAAAGCGGTAAAAGACCGTGTTATTGCTTCTTATGAAGAGCAAGAAGCTGATGAAGTAACAATGAAGCAAGTTTATACAATTCTAGATAAAATGGTTAAAGACGAAGTACGTCGTCAAATTACAGAAGATAAAGTACGTCCAGATGGTCGTAAGTTAGACGAAATCCGTCCACTTTCTTCTGAAACAGGTATATTGCAACGTACGCACGGTTCAGGATTATTTACGCGTGGACAAACACAAGCCCTTTCTATTTGTACATTAGGTGCACTTGGAGATGTGCAAATTATCGACGGTTTAGGTGTAGAAGAATCAAAACGCTTTATGCATCACTATAACTTCCCTCAATTCTCTGTAGGGGAAACTGGCCCAATTCGTGGACCAGGTCGTCGTGAAATCGGTCATGGTGCATTAGGCGAACGTGCTCTTGATGCGGTTATTCCAGATGAAACTGTATTCCCGTATACAATCCGTTGTGTATCGGAAGTACTTGAATCAAACGGTTCTACATCTCAAGCCTCTATCTGTGCTTCAACGTTAGCGATGATGGATGCTGGTGTTCCATTAAAGGCTCCTGTAGCAGGTATTGCAATGGGTCTTATTAAAAAAGGAGAACACTACTCTATTTTAACTGATATTCAAGGTATGGAAGACCACCTTGGAGATATGGACTTTAAAGTTGCAGGTACAGCTAAAGGTGTAACAGCACTTCAAATGGACATTAAAATTGATGGTTTATCACGCAATATTTTAGAAGAAGCATTAACACAAGCTAAAATTGGCCGTATGCACATTTTAGAATCAATGCTTGCTACTCTTGCAGAACCACGTGAAAAATTATCTACATTTGCTCCGAAAATTGTAATCGTGAAAATTAATCCTGATAAAATTCGCGATGTTATCGGACCTGGTGGTAAACAAATTAACAAAATTATTGAAGAAACTGGCGTAAAAATTGATACAGAGCAAGATGGTACAATTTACATCTCTTCTGCAGATGAAGAAATGAACGCTCGTGCAAAACAAATTATTGAAGACATCGTACGTGAAGCAAAAGTTGGCGAGTATTACTTATCAACAGTGAAACGTATTGAAAAATTCGGTGCGTTCTGTGAAATATTCCCTGGTAAAGACGGCTTACTTCACATCTCTGAAATTCAAGAGGAACGTACAAAGCAAGTTGAAGATGTATTAAAACTTGGCGATCAATTACTTGTAAAAGTTATTGAAATTGACAAGCAAGGTCGTGTGAATTTATCTCGTAAAGTAGTTATCCAAGAGGAAAAAGAACGCGCTGAGCAAGATAAATAATAAATTGTAGAAAAGGCTGCGTATAATGCGCAGCCTTTTTTAAATCAACTATAAGGAAACTGGTTCTATTCGAGATATCCATATAAATTTTGGGATGCTTCACATTGCCTTTAATATTGAACCAGAGATGAAATGGGGGAGATTTTTTGGTACAAGTACATACATGTCAGAATGGTGTGCGTATTGTGTCTGAGCAAATCGATCATGTAAGATCCGTTGCGCTAGGCATTTTTGTTAATGCAGGATCTCGTTATGAGCTACCTGAGGAAAATGGTATTACACATTTTATCGAGCATATGCTTTTTAAAGGGACAAAAAATCGAACAGCTCGACAAATTGCTGAAGAATTTGACCGAATTGGTGGCGAGTTAAATGCTTTTACATCTAAGGAAAACACTTGTTATTATGCAAAGGTTTTAGACCATCATGCAGAGCTCGCCGTTACAATATTAGCGGATATGTTCTTTAATTCTACGTTTGCAGAGGAAGAGTTAGAGAAGGAAAGACAAGTTGTACTAGAAGAAATACTAATGAGTGAAGACGCACCTGATGACGATGTTCATGAAAAGCTATGGGAAGTCATGTATCCAAACGACGCACTTGGTCGTCCAATACTAGGAACTGCGACTACGTTAAAAACATTTACAGCAGATATGATCCGTAACTATATGGCTAAACATTATGGTCCAGAATCAGTTGTTATTTCAATAGCGGGAAATATCTCTACAAAGCTTATGCAAACAATTGAAGACTTATTTGGTCACTATCAGCCATCTCCACTTGTGGTTGAACCTGTGTTAACGAATCCTCATTTTTACCCAGGAGAGATTTCAAAAACTCGCGATACGGAGCAAGCGCATTTGGCTATTTCGTATCCAGCAATTGGTGTAAAGGATCCGGATATGTATAGCTTTATTGCACTTAATAATATTATTGGGGGTAATATGAGCTCTCGTTTGTTCCAAGAAGTACGCGAAGAACGTGGTTTGGCATATTCGATATTTTCTTATCAATCTTGTTATGCTGATGTTGGCGCATTTACGATTTATGGTAGTACAAGTCGTCAGCAATTATCACAGCTTCAACATACAATTGATGCGACATTACTTGATATCGTAGCAGGTGGTGTGACCGAGGAAGAACTTATGAATGCGAAGGAGCAGCTGAAGGGGAGTTTTGTACTCGGTCTAGAGGGGACAGGCGCTCGTATGAATCGTAATGGTACAAGTGAGTTAGTGCATCGCAGACATCGTTCTGTAGACGAAGTATTAGCGTCAATCGATGCCGTATCAATGGAATCGATTGATCGTTTAATAGCAAAAATCTTAAAAGCTGAGCCAGCCATTTCAATTATTGGTCCAGAAGCTTAATCATGTCTAACATTTGTAGGGTAAATAAAGTTACAGTTTATGTTACTTTGAATATTACTAATTTTCATTACCATCAATTTTTTGATAAAAAGAGGATTTCGATAGCTATCGGAGTCCTCTTTTTTTTAGTTGAAAATGCTCATTCTCAATTAAAAGTTGATATTCCCAATGAAGTTTGATAGAGTAAATGATATTGAATATCATTATCATTTAGATGGAGGCTTGTATTGTTATGAATAAATGGATAGGTGCTGGATTTCTAGCATTATCACTTACATTAGTTGGGTGCTCACAACAAGAAAAAGAGGCAGATAAGGAGATACAGAAAGAAGAGACATCTCAATCACAAGAAGTATCAGAAGCAACACAGAAGGGGAAATTTGAGGATGGTGTAAATGAAGAGGCATTTCAAAAAGCACTAGCTAGCTTTCCAGCAACAGTTCCTGAAAAAATCGTTACTACTTCGGTTCCTTTAACAGAGATGCTACATATACTTGACATCACACCTGTGGGCGTTCCGACATCGACAAATCCGATTCCGGTAGATTTCGATGCTATTACACGAATTGGCTCACCTATGGCACCAGATCTAGAAGTTATATCGAGTTTACAAACTGACTTAATAATTGGAGCTTCTTCTCTACAAAGTTCCCTAGATCAAGCACTTCAGGGAATGAATTTACCAACAGCCTATCTACCGACAGATTCCTATGATGACTTAAAATTGAGCTTCAAGGTACTTGGTACATATTTTGGAAAAGAAGAAAAAATGAATGAATTACTTCAAAACATTGTCGCAAAAGAAAAGGAACTTGAAACAAAAGCACAAGGAAAGGAACTTCCATCTGTTATGCTTGTGATCGGAACTTCTGACTCATTTATGGTTATGAATGAAAAATCATATCTGGGTAGTCTGGTTGAGCGTTTAGGTGCTGATAATATTGCAAAATCAGTATTAAAAGCAAAATCAACTTATTCTGCAATGAATCTAGAAGACATTGTCGTTGCTGATCCAGATATCATTTTCGTATTAGCATCAGGTGACCATGGAGCAAATGAAGATAAGTTCAAAGAAGAGATTGAAAAAAATAGTGCATGGAAACAACTCTCAGCTTATAAAAATGACAAAATCCATATGCTTGATTATAGTACGTTTGGTGTAACTTCCATTTCTAATGTTGAGACAGCACTTACAACAATCGCAGATTATTTTTACAAATAACAATGAGGTATTCCTATGATTAGTACTACAAGAAGTCGAATAATTATTATCATGACCTTTGTGTTAACAATGGTAGCAGCTATTGTTGCGATAGGGCTAGGGAGTGTGAAAATTGCAATCCCAGATATTTTAACAACAATTGCCAATGGACGTGATAATGCTGGCGTATATACTACAATTATTTGGGATATTCGTTTACCACGTGTTTTATTAGCACTAATAGTTGGAGCTAATATTGCAATCTCAGGTGCATTATTGCAGGCCGTAATGGGAAATCCACTAGCTGATCCAGGGTTGACGGGTGTTACAAGTGGAGCAGCGGCATTTGTTTTAATCATTTTATTAGCAAATCCAGAATTCACTCACTTTATCCCAGCCGCAGCTTTTATTGGTGGCTTAATTGCCGCAACTATAATTTATGCACTGGCCTGGCGACGAACAGGCATTACACCAATCACTATTATTTTGTCAGGAGTTGCAGTAAATGCACTGTGCGGTGGGGTTATTGGATTTTTATCGATTCTTTATAGTGATCGACTACCATCAGCGGTGCAATGGATGAATGGTAGTTTAGCGGCCAAGGGAAATGCGTCACTGCAAATGATTTATTTGTACGCAATAATAGGTTGGATCATATCTATTTTTGCGATACGCAAGGCAAATATTATACGTTTAGGAGATCAAGTAGCAGTAAATTTAGGGGAAAATGTAACTCGTATTCGTATTATGTTATCTATTTTGGCTGTATTTTTAGCGGCAATCTCGGTAGCAGCAGTAGGAATGATTGGCTTTATTGGTTTAATCGTACCGCATATGGCTCGAATGCTTGTAGGCTCAGACTATAAATATTTACTACCAATGAGTATGGCGATGGGGGCTATTGTGTTACTTATTGCTGATACTGGTGGACGAACATTGTTTGCGCCACTCGATATTCCAGCGGGCATTCTAATGTCAGTCATTGGTGGACCTTACTTCTTATATTTAATGCGAAAGAAGGCGTTTTAATGTTAAAAATTGAACAGCTATCTGTCCGCTATGAACAAAAGGAAGTTGTCCATAATTTTTCTTTTGAAGTTGTAAAAGGTGAGGTCCTATCCATTATTGGACCTAATGGCTCTGGAAAATCTACTATTTTAAAAGCTATTGCTCGTATGCAGCCTTATAATGAAGGAACAATTATCTTTGATGGCGAAAATATCCGTCGACTCTCGTCCAAAGACATAGCAAGAAAAATGTGTATGTTGAGTCAAAAAAATCAGGCTCCAACTGATATATCTGTTAAAAACCTAGTGGCATACGGACGATATCCACATAAAAAGTGGTTTGAGCGTTTAAATGCAGAGGATGAGGGTATTATTGATTGGGCTCTTGAGAAAACACATCTCACACATTACAGAGAAAAGCCTATTGCAGCTTTATCGGGTGGTGAATCACAGCGAGCTTGGATAGCGATGGCTTTAGCGCAGCGGCCACAAATTTTATTGTTGGATGAGCCAACGACATACTTAGATATCGCACATCAGCATGAAGTTCTAGAATTAGTGAGAGAGCTTAATCATGAAATGGGGATGACGGTTGTGATGGTGCTCCATGATTTAAATCAAGCATCTAGCTATAGTGATAAAATCGTAGTTGTAAAGGATGGTCAACGCGCTCATGTTGGCACGCCTGAAGAGGTAATGACCGAACAGATGATTCAGCAAATATACCGAATGGATGCAGAAATTCAATATGTATCATGGGATAGTGCTCCACGGATTCAATTAAAAAGTACTGTCAAGGCATAGGAGGAAGTAAGATGCAAAAAGAAATGGATATTGAGCAAGTAAAACAGGGCTATGAAACATTTATTCAAGGAAAGAAAAGTTGTGTGTTAAGTCTAGTGGATGGAGAAGGGAAACCTTTTAGTAGCACTACTCCATTTGTGCGTTTGAATGGTAAATTTTACGTCTATATTAGTCGTATCGCAGAGCATTTCCAACTCATGGAGCAGGCTCAATTTGTAGATGTACTTTGCGTGGCAGATGAGGCAGTAACACCAAATCCATTTGCAGCAGAACGGGCACGTTGGCAATGTACACCAAAGAATTTAGGGAACGAAGGATATGAGGACGTATTTGCAGCATTCAATAAATTGTTTAATGCTAAAATGATGGAGCTGTTACGTACACTTGATTTCTCACTATTTGAGCTCACACCATTGGAAGGTCGCTACGTGGTAGGCTTCGGTAAGGCATTTACAATTGATATAGCGAATGATACGTTAGTCCATGTAGTAATTGATAAAAAATAGGTCGCCATTTTTCGGCAACCTATTTTTTTATTCATTAAAAAACTTCTCTTGCTAAATATAAAGTAAGGCTTTGAAATAAAATAGAAATACTAATGATTATACTCATGATTGTAGGAATCAAAATAATGAAGATGGCTGTTATCATTCGAAAATGACGCGTCCGCTTCGCCTCGTCTAGATGATGGATATAAAACTGAACAAAGAAGAATCGAAGGCTTCTCATTGTATGCTTTATTGTTATGAACTAGTGCCTCTGATATTTTGCTTACTTCCTCATTACTTCCTTTAAATAGCGCCAATCACTATCCAATATTTTAAAACCTTTTTCCATAGTCTTGTCGAGTTATGTCGTATTGAGCGTTTCAAGTATATGTAAATCGTCAAAAACTACACCGATGTCGTTTTTTATCGGTAATTCATGTTCGACAACATCCTTGTCGAATAGCAAAATTTCGCACTATTATTTTTGGGAAAATATCGTAGTCGACTCCCCGGTTCAGTAAAACCAATGGTAGCCTCAGTACTGAAAAACACTTACATCATTAAGAGAAAACCATTCATGCTTTTAAGTAAAGTATGAAGTTCAATAGTATTCATAACTAACTCCTATACTTCCTCTTTTGTTAGCCCAGCAGTTAAGACCGTTCTAACCGTTTACTGCATATACTCTTAAAAATGACGCAATAATTCCTCGCGTAGAAAATCTTGATTTCTTTCTGTAACAAAGCTTCCTTTTCCAGTTATCGTTTCGATAAATTAAATTAAGTTTGCACAAATTCCTCACGTCACAAATTTGTATATATACACTATTTGTAGATGTGCTAGTAAAATGCACATTTCAGACTTTGGGTAAGGGTCACGAATTGCAAAAACTCGGCATATATTGGGGTAACGGTTCAAGGAGGGAGATGAGGCATGCTACTATCAGAGATGGTGGATAAAGAGTTAATTCAAGTTGAGGGTGGCGTACACTTTGGCATATTGGCACATACGGAATGTCTATTAGATGTGCAAACAGGAAAGATTCATGGTTTTGAGATTGTGAAAGATAAATTGCCATTTCAAAAAAAGAAAGTGAAAGTAAGTGAAATGATACCTTGGCACGAAATTATACTAATTGGCGAAGATCGAATTTTATTTAACAAAACAACGACAGTACAGTCAGAATTTTTACAGTGAGGTGAGCTTTTGGAAAATGAAAAATGGCTTGTTATCGGTGAGGATCTAAGGTTAAAGGAATTAGCTACCATGCTAAGAAGCCCATCGAGAACAGTATTTTATAAAAGAACATCAGTTTGGAATGAAGAGTTGAATAAGCTTGTATTAGAATTCCAACCAAATAGAATTATTCTTCCTATACTTCCACTAAAAATTGAAGTGGAACAGCTTTATGGCATATCTCAAGTTAAGTTTTATACAGGGCGTTTAACGATGCATTGGAAGCAATTGCTTGAGAAAAATGAAACAAATTGCTATTTACAACAAGAATCATTTATTTGGCAAAATGCAAGATTAACAGCGGAGGGATTTATCGCCACGTTTTACGGACTCGAGCAAAAATGTATTTACGGACAAAACTTTACTATCGCAGGATTTGGGCGCACAGCCAAAATGCTCGCTTCTTTACTCGTCAAGATGGGCGCTAATGTCCATATAGTAGCGCGTTCAGTTGTACAAGTGAGTGAAGCAAAGGCATATGGTTATAAAGCTACGGATTTAGATGATCGTCAATGGTCAATTAATGATGGGATTTTTGTCAATACGATTCCTGCTAAGTGGATTACTGAATCATTCCAAGAACATGTCCCGGTTGTACTATATGATTTGGCTTCAGAGCCTGGCTGTTTAGATATAGACGTTGAACAATTACAAACGTACGTGCTATTGCCGTCATTACCTGGGAAATACTTTGCACATAATGCAGCGACAATATTGTGCAAGGCAATAGAGGAGGAAGAAAATTGCTAACGGGGAAACGAATTGGTTTAGGGATTACAGCCTCCCACTGTACGTATGCGGACGTAGTACCTAAAATCCAAAACTTTATAGATGCAGGAGCAACAGTTGTTCCAATCATTACACACTCCGTTTTACATGCAGCTACGCGTTTTGGTACTGGGGAGGAGTGGATTGCCAAAATAGAGGAATTAACTGGAGAAAAGGTTGTTTCTTCTATTAAAGAGGCAGAACCATTTGGACCATCCAATCCATTGGATGCGATGGTTATAGCCCCAATGACTGGAAATAGTATTAGTAAATTTGCAAATGCAGCAACAGATAGTCCGGTATTGATGGCTGCGAAGGCAACATTGCGTAACGGTTCACCTGTTGTTCTAGGTATATCAACGAATGATGCGCTTGGCTTAAATGGTATAAATATAATGAGGCTGTTAAATGCTAAAAACATTTATTTTATTCCATTTGGGCAGGACGCGCCACATTCAAAACCAAATTCCTTGATTGCTGATTTTGATCAAATGGTCGCGACTGTTTATGAAGCGATTACGGAGAAAAAGCAATTACAGCCACTGTTGGTACAATATTTAAAATAATTCGTAAATTACACACAATTTTCAGTATTTTTGTGATACAATAGCACACATTATGTAACTTGTATTCAAGGAGAGTTGATGACAGATGACAAAGCAGTTAACAGTTGCTGTAGTTGGAGCAACAGGGGCAGTAGGCACAAAAATGATGGAACAACTAATTAAACGGGAGTTTCCAATTGGAGATATTAAGTTTTTAGCTTCGGCACGTTCAGCAGGAAAACCAATCGAATTTAATGGAAAGACATATACAATTGAAGAAGCGACACCTGAAGCTTTTGAAGGCGTCAATGTCGCTTTATTCTCAGCTGGTGGTTCGGTATCAGCAGTGCTAGCACCAGAAGCGGCAAAACGCGGTGCAGTAGTGATCGATAACACGAGCCATTTCCGCATGGATCCAGACGTACCATTAGTTGTTCCAGAAGTAAATCGAGGTGATCTTGCTAAGCACAAAGGGATTATTGCAAATCCAAACTGCTCTACGATTCAAATGATGGCTGCACTTGAACCTATTCGTCAAGCATTTGGCTTAACAAAAATTATCGTATCAACATATCAAGCAGTTTCAGGTGCAGGTGTTTCTGCTATTCAGGAATTAAAGGCACAAAGTGCAAATTGGGATGCAGGTAAGGATGTAGAAGCAAATATTTTACCTTCTGGTAGCGACAAACGTCATTATCCAATCGCTCGTAATGTCATTCCACAAATTGATAAATTTACAGACAATGGCTTTACATACGAAGAAATGAAAATGATTAATGAAACGAAGAAAATTATGCATGCACCAGAGCTAAAAGTAGCCGCAACTTGCGTTCGTGTGCCAGTCGTTTCAGGACACTCTGAATCTGTTTATCTTGAAGTAGAAAAAGAAGCAACAGTACAGGAAATCTTTGAAGTATTACGCAATGCGCCTGGTGTCGTATTACAAGATGATATCGCAACACAAACTTACCCAATGCCTATTTATGCAGAAGGGGAAGACGCTACTTTTGTAGGGCGTATCCGTCAAGATTTAGACAATAAAAAAGGATTCCACTTATGGATCGTTTCTGACAATCTTTTGAAAGGCGCTGCATTAAACTCTATTCAAATTGCTGAAGCAATGCTAGAGGATAACTTACTATAAGAGGGGTGTAAGGATGAATTTAGGTCGAATTGGAACGGCGATGATTACGCCGTTCAAAGAAGATGGCACGATTAATTATCCAGAACTAGAACGTATTATTAATCATTTGATTGATAATGGTACAGATTGTATTGTCGCATGTGGCACAACCTCTGAAAACCCAACTATGTCCACAGAAGAAAAAATTGAAGTTGTACGCTTTACCGTAGAGAAAGTGGCAGGTCGTGTACCGGTTATTGCAGGTACAGGAGATAACGAAACGGCTTACTCTATAGCAATGACGCACAAGGCTGAAGAAAATGGCGCAGATGGTATCATGCTTGTAGCACCATATTATAATAAGCCAAATCAACGCGGTATTTTTGCGCATTTTGAAACAATTGCAAAAGAAACAAGTTTACCTGTCATGCTTTATAACGTGCCAGGACGTACAGGCGTCAATGTTGCCTATGAAACTTCTGTTGCTTTAAGTAAAATTTCTAATATTGCCTGGATAAAGGAAGCGAGTGGCAATTTAGATCAAATGGGCGATATTATTGAGAATGTTGATTCAGATGATAATTTCTTAGTGTATAGTGGGGATGATGGTTTAACACTCCCACTACTAGCAATCGGCGGAGCAGGAATTATTTCAGTTGCTGCCCATGTTGTAGGGAATGATATGCAATTAATGATTAAAGCGTTTGAAGAAGGAAATCACGAGCTAGCAGCCAAAATTCACCGAGCATTATTACCACTTGTACGTGCGTTGTTCGCACAGCCAAACCCATCGCCAGTAAAATACGCGATGACCAAATTAGGCTTTGATACACTTAATGTTCGTTTACCAATGATGGAAATGACAGATGAAGAAAAAGCAAACTTTGACCGAATTTGGGATACGTATCAAGAAAAGGCGAGAAGCTTTAGAGAAATAAGTACCTTTAGTTAATTTGTAATTCAAGCTAAATAGTAAATCCTCAGACCGTAGACAAACTCGAAATTTTTAGTTTGTTTACGGTCTTTTTCTTTTGGAACTTTCGTAGAAGGGTGAGACACTTTCCCAAAAAAATATAGAGTATTCGCCCTAATGAGGATAACTGCTCAAGGATGACTGATATTCTCTCAGGTAAGAATCCGGAATCTATCAAGGTATTTGGATCTATTTTTATAGTCAATTGTTTTTGTATCTTTTAATCATCGATTTATTTATATGGAAGTTGAAATAGCTTACGTGCAAGAAAAAACATTACTGAAAATGGCTTATATCGGCACTATATCCCAATCTCCAAAAGCTCGCTTCGCTTTTTTTTTATAAAATTAAACCTTTCACGATGCTACATCCTCCTCCTACTTTCCATCTATTAGAAATAAAATTAGCAATAAATTTCTGTTTCTATCATGAAAGATGCATTTTTAATTTGTGCAAAAGCTTTGCAAACCTTATAATAAATCTTAAGTGGTTGCTGTTCGGGATATTTTTTAGGAGGAAATAAATTGACGAAAAAGAAAAATGAATTAATTCGCATCATCCCACTTGGTGGCGTTGGCGAAATTGGGAAAGCAATGTACGTAGTAGAAATTGACGAAGAGCTATTTGTAGTGGATAGCGGATTGATGTTCCCAGAAGACGAAATGCTGGGCATTGATATCGTAATTCCAGATATTACGTATTTAGAAGAAAATAAAGAGCGTGTGAAAGGAATTTTCTTAACACATGGTCATGAAGATGCAATTGGCTCAATTGCTTATGTATTACAAAAAGTGAAAGCGCCAGTGTACGGATCAAAATTAACAATTGCACTTGCAAAGGAACATTTAAAGGAATTGCCTGCACCACATCAGGTGAAATTCTTTGAGGTTACGAACCGTAGTCGTATGAATTTTAACTCAACGTATGTGACATTCTTCCATACAACACATAGTATTCCCGATTCGTTAGGGGTAGTGTTCCATACATCTGAAGGAGCAATTGTTCATACAGGTGAGTTTAAATTCGATCAATCCGCGACAGGTAAATTTAAGCCTGATTTAGCAAAAATGGCTCAGCTAGGAGAAGAAGGCGTATTTATGCTGTTATCTGAGTCGAGTGAAGCTGAGCGACCAGGTTACACGACATCTGAGATTGTGATTGAAGAGCAATTATCAAAAACATTCCATTCAGCACCAGGTCGTATTTTAGTTGCTGTTTATGCATCGAATTTTATTCGTATACAGCAAGTGTTGACACAAGCTCAAAAGTCGTTCCGTAAAATAGTTATTGTAGGAAAACCTTTAGAAAAAGCTGTGGATTTAGGTGCACATCTAGGTTACTTAACAGTAGAAGAAGATACAATTATCCCTATCTCGGAAATGCAAAAGTATCAAGATGATGAGATTATTATTATCGCTACAGGTAATAAAGGGGAGCCACTTGATGCATTAGAGAAAATTGTCCGCAAACATCACCGAGACATTAAAATTAAAAAGAATGATACAGTATTAATTACATTTACACCGTCTCCTGGTATGGAAGTGCAGATGGCTAATACGATGAACTCGATCGCAAAAGCAGGTGCTGAAATTCTCACATCTAGCAAAAATGTACATGTATCGGGTCACGGTAGCCAAGAAGATTTAAAGTTAATGTTAAACTTAATGCAACCAAAGTACTTTATCCCTGTGCAAGGTGAGTACCGCATGCTTATTGCTCACTCTAAGCTTGCTCAACAGCTAGGTATGCAAAAATCACAAATTTTTATCGCCGATAAAGGGGATATTGTAGAATATAAAAATGGTAAAATGCGAATGAGTGGCCGTGTACAAGCAGGTAATGTTTTAATAGACGGTATCGGTGTAGGTGATGTAGGGAACATAGTACTTCGCGATCGTAAATTATTATCGCAGGATGGTATTTTCATTGTTGTCGTTACATTAAACCGTGCTCAAAAGAAAATCGCATCTGGTCCAGAAATTTTATCGCGTGGTTTCGTATATGTACGCGAATCAGAAGAATTAATGGTGGAAGCTTCTGATATTGCTAAAAATGTTATTGAAAAATACGTTGGTAAAGATACATTTGAATGGACAAACATTAAACAAGAAATTCGAGATACACTGAATACGTATTTATTCCAAAAAACGAAGCGCCGCCCAATGATTATCCCAATCATTATGGAATATTAAAAATGAAAGATCATCGTTGATTGAAAAAGGATTTTCTAACCGAATGTAAACGGTGGAAAATCCTTTTTTGCCTCAATACGGAAAGTTAGATATCGCATTTATTGTATTATATGCCATGTGTAATAAGTTGATCTTCGTTAAGGCTGGGCGACTCCTTGGGAATCAGTAATAGAGGAACGAAGGCTAAAATCATCACATCCTGTGATAACGCCTTCGTGACCAACATCGAATGTTTTATCTGTAGCGAAAGCGAAGCGGCAGCGGCAAATGTTTTACCTGCGCGAAAGCGAAGCGGCAGCGGCAAATGTTTTACCTGCGCGAAAGCGAAGCGGCAGCGGCAAATGTTTTACCTGCGCGAAAGCGAAGCGGCAGCGGCAAAGTTTTATCTGCGCGAAAGCGAAGCGGCAGCGGCAAAGCGCCCAACCGGAACGGAAATCAACACCACGATATGGTGATGATTTTTTTGGAATAATCAAGTTCTACATGTTATTATTTGCTACATATTAAAGAATGGATTGCAAAAGAAGGTGAAATAGATGGCGACTAGTAAAAAAAGAAAAGTCACGAAAGGAAAAGCGACGACAGAGAAAAAAGAAATGCATCCGCTTATGTATGAAATTTTAGGTCTTATCTTAATTGCGTTTGCGGTTATTATGATTTTTGAATATGGCATGATTGGCCGAGTTCTACAAACAATTGCGATGTTTCTTTTTGGAAATTTACATTTTGCTGTGCCGTTTATGCTTATTTTTGTTGCGGTGTTACTGATGATTGGGCGGAAAAAAATAAGCATTTATGATCGTGTCATATTAGGTATGCTCCTAATTGTTATGAGTTTAACAATTTTTAGTCATGGCATTTTGTTTGAACAATTATCAAAATCTGGTGGATTATTATCAGACTCTGTTTTGCGAGAATCTTGGCGAATTTTAATTAATTCTGAGGGTATCATCAATCGAAGTAATGCACTTGGCGGCGGAATGGTGGGTGCACTGTTATTTAGTGCTCTACATGTTTTATTTGAGGCGGCAGGTGCGAAAGTCGTTGCATGGGTTATTTTCTTTATCGGATTAATATTAGTAACAGGAAAGGCCCTTGTTCCATATTTAGCGAAAAAAATGCCCGACCTTTTTGGCAAATGGCAGAAGAAGCATCGTGATAAGAAAAAGAATATGCCGAAAAAACCTACTAATCGCCGTTCAAAAGTAGAAAGCAAGGATGACATTGCGGCCGTTGATCAGGAGCCAGAAGTACAAGAGGAAGAAGAGATTTCTCATGAACCAATCATCTCTGCTTTTACTCAAAATGTGTCTCATGAACGAGAGTCATTTGCAATGGCCGAAAATGAAGACATTGAACATGGTGAGATGGTTGATGATGTTCATATTGAAGGAGCAGATGCTGTGGAAAATGCAGACTACCAACTTCCGTCTTATAATTTATTACAATTACCACCACAACATGACCAAAGTGGCGAATATTCTGTCATACAGGCAAATGCGAAAAAGCTAGAGCAAACGTTGCAAAGCTTTGGGGTAAAAGCAAAAGTTACACAGGTACATTTAGGTCCAGCTGTAACAAAGTACGAAATATTACCAGATGTAGGTGTGAAAGTAAGTAAAATTGTAAATTTACAGGATGACCTTGCCTTAGCACTTGCTGCGAAGGATATACGTATGGAAGCACCTATTCCTGGGAAGTCAGCGATTGGCATTGAAGTACCAAATAGTGAGGTAGCTATTGTTACACTCCGAGAAGTGTTAGAGTCTAAGGACGGCGTAAAGCCAGAAGCATTATTGCAAGTTGCATTTGGTCGTGATATTACTGGACAAGCAGTACTTGCTGAGCTCAATAAAATGCCACATTTACTTGTTGCGGGTTCGACGGGTAGTGGGAAAAGTGTGTGTATAAATGGTATTGTCGTATCAATCCTAATGCGTACAAAACCACATGAGGTTAAGCTGATGATGATTGACCCGAAAATGGTGGAGTTAAATGTTTATAACGGTATTCCACATCTACTGGCACCAGTTGTTACGGATGCACGTAAAGCGTCTCAGGCGCTGAAGAAAGTTGTGGCGGAAATGGAACGCCGCTACGATCTATTTTCTCATACAGGTACCCGTAATATCGAAGGTTACAATAGTCATGTACAAAAAGTTAATGAGCAAACAGATGAGAAACACCCTAAATTACCATATATTGTAGTAATTGTAGACGAGTTAGCGGACTTAATGATGGTTGCCTCAAGTGATGTAGAGGATTCTATTACACGTTTAGCACAAATGGCACGTGCAGCTGGGATTCATTTAATAATTGCAACTCAACGACCAAGTGTAGATGTGTTGACAGGTGTTATTAAAGCAAATATTCCTTCGCGCATTGCCTTTGCAGTGTCATCTGCAATCGATTCTAGAACGATTTTAGATATGGGTGGAGCCGAGCGTTTACTCGGTCGAGGAGATATGCTGTTTTTACCAGCGGGTGCATCTAAACCAAAACGTGTGCAAGGTGCTTTTTTATCAGATCAGGAAGTTGAGTCAGTTGTTAACTTTGTTATAGAACAGCAAAAGGCACAATATCAGGAGGAAATGATTCCGACCGATGAAGAGACAATTTTAGAAGAAACGGATGAATTATTTGATGAGGCTGTACAGTTAGTTGTTAGTATGCAGACGGCCTCTGTTTCGATGTTGCAACGCCGTTTCCGTATCGGTTATTCGAGAGCTGCTCGTATCGTCGATCAAATGGAACAACGTGGTATTGTCGGGCCTTCGGAGGGTAGTAAACCTCGACAAGTGCTCATTCATCAATACGATAATTAGTGCCAAAATAACGTTAAAAAATTGAACAATGTTGTATACATTGAGTAGGCCCAAATTCATTTAAAAATTCGAAAGCAATTACATTATGTGTAATTGCTTTCGGTCTATAAAAATGTTATATTTATGAACGATTAGTAGGAATGTTGTACATCAGATGTCTGATCTCTGATTTTGGTGGTGATATATGTGACTATTAAAGCAGATCATCGTCATCTCTATCTTCAAGTAATTGATCGTTTAAAGTCTGACATTGAAAAAGGCGTTTTTAAAGAAAATGAAAAACTGCCTTCAGAGTTTGAATTATCGAAATCACTAGGAGTCAGTCGAGCAACTCTTAGAGAAGCGCTCCGACTGTTGGAAGAGGAGAATGTGATTGTGCGTCGACATGGGGTGGGCACATTTGTAAACCCTAAGCCGTTGTTTACATCAGGTATCGAGCATTTATCGAGCATTTCTTCCATGATCGAGGCAGCGGGTATGGAACCCGGTTCCCGCTTTTTAAAGGCGACGGAAAGCATACCTGCTGAAGAAGATTTAAAACGCTTCCAGTGTGATGGCGAGGATAAAATACTCACAATTGAACGTGTCAGAACAGCGGATGGTGAGCCGGTAGTTTACTGCATAGACAGATTACCAGCAAGCTTCCTGCCAACTGACTTTGTAGAAAAAAAAGAAGTTTCACTTTTCTCTGCACTTGAACAATCCGGTAAAATTCATGTTGCCTATGCTGTGACATATATTGATCCTATTGGGTATCATGAGCAAGCTTCGCCGATTTTAAATTGCGGACGTGAAACAGCTCTTTTAGTATTAAAGCAGTTACATTACGATGATCATGATCAAGTAGTGTTGTATTCAAAAAATTATTTCCGAGCTGATAAATTCAGCTTCCATGTAGTTCGTAAACGGGTGTAGAACATTTCTAATTTTTTCCTGCTAATTACAATACCTTTGGGGGGTTAATCAAATGAAAAAACGTAAATTTGGTTTAGTATTATCATCAGTTTTAGCTGCAAGTGCAATCTTAGGTGCATGTGGTACGAAAGAGGAAGAAAAAACTAATAAAGAAAATGAAAACGCTTCACCAGGCGAAAGCAACCAAGAAGGTGCCTTCTCAGTAGCAATGGTAACTGACGTAGGTGGAGTTGATGATAAATCATTCAACCAATCTGCTTGGGAAGGTGTTCAAGAATTCGGTAAAGAACATGGCCTAAAAAAAGGTGATGGCGGCTTCGACTACTTACAATCAAAATCAGATGCAGACTATGATTCAAATTTAAATGCGTTATTACGTCGTGACTTTAACTTAATCTATGGTATTGGTTTCATGATGGAAGATTCTATTACTGCAATCGCTGAAGAAAATCCAGATAACCATTTCGCAATCATTGACGCTGAAGTAAAAGCGGACAATGTAGTATCAGTATTGTTCAAAGAGCAAGAAGGTGCTTTCTTAGCAGGTGTAGCTGCTGCGAAAATGTCTAAATCAGGTAAAATCGGTTTCGTAGGTGGCGTAGATATTCCAGTTATCAACCGCTTCGAAGCTGGATTTTTTGAAGGTGCAAAAGCTGTAAATCCAGATATCGAAATCACATCAAAATATACTGCTGCATTCGATAAAGCTGACCTTGGTAAAGTTACTGCAAACAGCATGTACTCTTCAGGTGTAGATGTAATTTTCCACGCAGCTGGTGCAACTGGTAACGGTGTATTCTCAGAGGCAAAAGAACGTAAGAAAAAAGATCCTAATGCAAACATTTGGGTAATCGGAGTAGACGCTGACCAATATGAAGAAGGTAAAGTAGACGGTAAAACAAATGTTACTTTAACTTCTATGTTAAAAGGTGTAAATACAGCAGTTGTAGATATTTCTAATAAAGCGAAAAAAGGTGAATTCCCAGGTGGCAAAACGCTTACTTATGGTTTAGCTGAAGACGGCGTGAAGCTTGCGGATTCTCGTGGCGCAATCCCAGAAGATGTACTAAAGGTTATTGAAGAATATAAAGAAAAAATTGCTAAGGGTGAAATTAAAGTTCCAGAAAAAGTGAAAAAATAATTCACCTTTTGATCATCATAAGGGACTTTTTATGAAGGCCCTTATGATGATTTTTCAATCTATCGTTATATTTTGACTATTCGTAATATTCTATTTAACTATACTGGTCATTACCGTAGAGGTAGAATTTTATATGAGCTTATCGTAAGAATAGTAATGATGGTAACAAGTTAATAGAAGAAAGGTTTCTAACGATGACCTTTCCTGTATTAATTTATCTTCATTTAGAAGACTATCTACCTCTATTAGTGGGACAAGATAGGCATGGATTTTTTGTGGATTGGGTGCATAATGCCCAATGAACGAAGAGTTAATCTCTGACAGAATTCATTGTTGTGCGATGTGATAAACGCTGAGCAACAGGGATTATGTCAAGTATTTAGATTAGTTTTAAGCGATGCAACAATGTTTCATGTGCGAAAGTGCAGTGCAACTTTGCGACAGTAACAAAATGCTTTCTGTGGCGACAGCCACAATTACGTCAAGGCGAAATTGATAAAAGTGCCTATTAAGGGAGTGACAAAATTGGAATACGTGATTGAAATGCTAGGAATCCGAAAAGAGTTCGGTAATTTCGTGGCGAATAATAACATCACCCTCCAGCTGAAAAAAGGCGAAATTCATGCACTGCTAGGCGAAAATGGTGCAGGTAAATCGACTTTAATGAACGTCCTTTTTGGTTTGTATCAACCAGAGGGTGGCGAAATTCGAGTTCGTGGGAAGGCTGTTAAAATTACAAACCCGAATGTGGCCAATGATTTAGGGATTGGTATGGTCCATCAACATTTTATGTTAGTGGAAAATTTCACAGTAACAGAGAACATTATTTTAGGTTCTGAACCAACAAAAATGGGTATTGTTAACATTAAAGATGCGGCGAAGAAAGTACAAGCACTTTCTGAAAAATATGGCTTAGATGTTGATCCATATGCCAAAATCGAGGATATTACTGTGGGGATGCAACAGCGTGTTGAAATTTTAAAAACACTATACCGCGGTGCAGAAATTTTAATTTTTGATGAACCAACTGCATCTTTAACACCACAGGAGATTACAGAGCTTATTCAAATAATGCGACGCTTAATTGCAGAGGGCAAATCTATTATTCTAATTACCCATAAACTAAAAGAAATTATGGAAGTCTCTGACCGTGTGACAATTATTCGTAAAGGTGAAGGGATTGGAACAGTTATCACTGCTGAAACAAATCCTAACCAATTAGCTGAAATGATGGTTGGTCGCCAAGTCGAATTTAAAACCGAAAAAACAGAAGCCAACCCAACTGATGAAGTAATTGCAATCGATAATTTGGTTGTTACAGACTACCGTAATATCGATAAAGTAAAAGGCTTAAACTTAAAAGTACGTAAAGGTGAAATTGTTGGTATTGCAGGTATCGATGGTAACGGACAATCTGAGTTAATCGAAGCCATTACTGGTTTACGCAAAATAAAGAGTGGTTCTG
The DNA here is from genome assembly GCF_058791335.1 of Lysinibacillus sp. EB271-A1-10B. Taxonomy (NCBI): domain Bacteria; kingdom Bacillati; phylum Bacillota; class Bacilli; order Caryophanales; family Bacillaceae; genus Lysinibacillus; species Lysinibacillus sp. EB271-A1-10B. Next base: position 133,285 of record NZ_JBYTDL010000001.1, on the reverse strand, counting down.
TTAAATTAAATGGCAAAGATATTACAAATATGAAACCTCGTAAAATTACTGAGGAAGGCGTTGGGCATATTCCACAAGATCGCCATAAGCATGGTTTAGTTTTAGATTTCCCAATAGGTCATAATATCGCACTACAAACATATTATCAGTCTCCAATCGCTAAGGGCTTTGTTATGGACTATAAGAAAGTGTCTGAAAAAGCACGTCAAATCATTGAAGAATATGATGTGCGTACAGGTAATGGTGAAATGACACCAGCACGTGCCCTTTCAGGTGGTAACCAACAAAAAGCGATTATCGGTCGTGAAGTTGATCGTAATCCGGACTTATTGATTGCTGCACTACCAACACGTGGTCTTGATGTAGGGGCAATTGAGTTTATTCACTCTCGCCTGATCGAGCAACGTGATAAAGGAAAAGCGGTACTGTTAATTTCATTTGAATTAGATGAAGTCATGAATGTTTCGGACCGAATTGCTGTTATTTATGACGGTCAAATTGTTGATGAGTTAAATCCAACAGAAACGACAGAACAAGAGCTAGGTCTATTAATGGCAGGACAAAAAAGTGAAAATAAAAAGAATGGTGCGAAGGAGGGGAATGACTAATGTCAAATCGTGTCATTAATATTCTCGTTCCTATCATCTCTATCATTATCGGTTTAATTGTTGGGGCTATCGTGATGATAGTTAGCGGCTATGACCCAGTACAAGGTTATAGCGCACTTTGGACAGGTATTTTTGGAGATTCATATTCTATTGGGAACACAATCCGTCAAATAACACCGTATTTATTGGCGGGTCTAGCGGTAGCATTTGCCTTCCGCACAGGTTTATTTAATATTGGTGTAGAAGGTCAGTTAATTTTAGGTTGGCTAGCAGCAGCTTGGGTAGGCTATGCGTTTGATCTACCTAAAATCATTCACTTACCATTAGCATTACTTGCGGCAGCAGCTGCAGGTGCATTTTGGGCCTTTATTGCAGGTTTCTTAAAAGCGAAATTTAAAGTTCACGAAGTTATTGCGACAATTATGTTAAACTATACTGCGCTTTATATTGCGAATGCAGTGATTAAAAAATTGTCTGACGGTGGCTTTAAAACAGAACGCGTTCATGAATCAGCTTCTTTACGTTCTCCGTTTTTAAGAGAGCTTACAGACAATTCAAGTCTTCACTATGGCATCATTGTTGCACTGTTAATGGTTATGGTTATGTGGTTCATTTTAGAAAAAACAACACGTGGATATGAGCTTAAGGCGGTAGGCTTTAATAAGCATGCTGCAGACTATGCTGGTATGAGCGTCAACAAAAACATTATTTTAGCTATGACGATTTCAGGTATGTTCGCGGGTCTTGGTGGTGCTATGGAGGCATTAGGTACTTTCCAAAACGCTTCTATTAAACCAGGCTTTACAGGTATAGGTTTCGATGGTATCGCCGTTGCCTTACTTGGTGCGAATACGCCTCTTGGGGTTGTATTCGGAGCTTCATTATTCGGCTCACTTAAATACGGAGCATTAAATATGCCAAATGCTGCAGGTATTCCTGAGGAAATCGTATCTATTATTATTGCGTTAATTATTTTCTGTGTAGCATCGGGCTATATTATTCGAGTAGCATTGCAAAAGTTGCGCAAGAAAAAGGAGGGACAATAACATGAGCTTTTTAGAAATGTTATATTTCATCATCCCTTCTGCGATTTTCTTCGCAACACCTTTAATTTTTACGGCAATCGGTGGTGTATTCTCTGAACGATCTGGTGTTGTCAATATCGGACTAGAAGGTTTAATGGTTGTTGGTGCATTTGTTGGTATTTATGTCAATTTAGAATTTGCTTCAACATTTGGTGCAGCAACAATTTGGGTAGCTATGCTGGCAGCTGTCATTGCTGGGGGAATCTTCTCTCTATTCCATGCAGTTGCTTCGATTTCCTTCCGTGCCGATCAAACAGTATCGGGGGTTGCTATTAATTTATTAGGTTTAGCGGTAACTGTATTCTTAGTAAAAATGATTTATGGTAAAGGGCAAACTGATATGATTACCCAACCAATAACTCGTTTCGCTATCCCTTATTTAAAGGATATTCCGTTCTTTGGTCCATTATTATTCCGTGATGTCTATAGTACGTCAATTTTAGCTTTTGCAGTAGCTATCGGGGCATGGTTTATCATTTATAAAACACCATTCGGTTTACGTTTACGCGCTGTCGGTGAACATCCAATGGCTGCAGATACGATGGGTGTAAATGTTAATAGAATGCGCTATATTGCTGTTGTCATCTCAGGGGCATTAGGTGGTCTTGGTGGTGCAGTGTATGCGCAATCAATTACAAGCGATTTCTCACATGCTACAATTGCGGGTCAAGGCTTTATGGCCATCGCTGCAATGATTTTTGGGAAATGGCATCCAATCGGTGCATTAGGTGCAGCTTTATTCTTTGGAGTAGCACAAACGTTAAGTGTTGCAGGAAGCACAATTCCTTACGTTCAGGACATTCCTGCTGTATACTTACAAATTTTACCGTATGTATTAACAATCCTTGCATTAGCAGGATTTATCGGTAAAGCAAATGCACCAAAAGCTAGTGGTCAACCTTATATTAAGGGGAAACGCTAAAAAACAGACAATTTTTTACACGAAAGACTGGGCGAAAATGCTCAGTCTTTTTCCTTGTACATAGCTCAAGTGTTTGGGAAAATAATGGTTGAAGGTTGATCTTTATTTGCTAGTATGAACAGGTTCATTAAGTAACCAAATGAAATTTCACACTTTCCGTATACATACTTTGGATTCTTTTTGCAATTATAGACAATAGACATGTATAGTATGTGTAGTACTTTGTTATATTAAGAAAGATAAGGAGGGTTCTATATATGTTTAAAACAATCCCTTTTGCAAAAGGTGTCAATTTGCATATCCGACAAACAACCCAATTTAAAACCGTAAATTTTTCAATTAAATGGAGAAGAGCATTAACGGCTACAAATGCGTCTGAACGCACAGTGTTAACAAATGTGTTGCAACACAGCAATGCTAAATATAAGACAACAGCTGCATTCCGAGGTTTCTTGGATGACTTGTATGGCACAGTGCTTTATTTTGATACATCTAAACGTGGTAATGAGCATACAGTACTGATGAATGTAGAAACCGTTAACGATCATTATTTGGCAAATACAAGTGTTTTAAACGAGGTGCTTGGTTTATTGCATACAGCAATCTTTGAACCAAATATAGAAAACGGTGTATTTAAAGAATCGATTGTAGAGCGTGAAAAGAAAACGGTCATTCAACGTATCGAGTCTATTTTTGACGATAAATCTCGATTTGCGCAGCAACGTATTCAACAGATTTTACGTCCGAATGAACCGGCCTCTATTTCTGCTAACGGAACTGTTGAGGACATTCAAAAAATTACCCCTGCGTCATTGTTTGAAGCATATCAATCGATGCTTGCTAACGATAAAATAGATATTTATGTCGCGGGTGATATTAATGAAGACGAAATCGTGACGCAGCTGAAAAAAGCTCTACCGTTTAATGATCGTACACCTGAAGAAGTTCCTGCTGTGCTTCCGCAACAGCATCCACAAAATGATTATGTACGTGAGCAACAAGATATGAAGCAAGGAAAGCTGCATATTGGCTTTAGTACACCAGTACGATTTGGTGATCCTGATTTCGCTAAAATGCAAATCTTTAACGGCGTATTTGGTGGCTACCCTCATGCTAAATTATTTATGAATGTTCGTGAAAAGGAAAGTTTAGCTTACTATGCGTCTAGCTCCTATGCATCACATTATGGCTTAGTCTTTGTTGTATCTGGGATTGAACAAAAGAATGAAGAAAAAGCACTATCACTAATAAAAGAACAAATTGCTGTTATGCAAGCAGGCGACATTACTGATTTGGAATTAGAGCAAACAAAGGCAATGCTGACGAATCAGCTAAAAGAGTCATTGGATTCTGCTCGAGGACAAATAGAAATTTTTGACCAATATAAAGATTTACCCGAGGAGTTCTCTGTTGAAGCTTGGGCAAATAAATGGAAAGCTGTAACGAGAGAAGATATCGTTGAAATGGCGAAGCAAATTCAGCTAGAAGCGGTCTATTTCTTATGTGGGAAGGAGCAAGCCGCACAATGAAGACAATTGAATTCAAACAATTAGATGAAACATTGTATTATGAAAAATTAGAGAATGGCTTAGATGTCTATATTTTACCGAAAAAAGGCTATTCCAAAACATATGTGACGTTCACAACTAAGTACGGTTCTGTTGATCGTACATTTGTGCCGCTTGGTGAGACGGAAAGCATTACAGTTCCAGATGGCATTGCTCACTTTTTAGAGCATAAAATGTTTGAAAAAGAAGATGGCGATGTATTCCAAAAGTTTAGTGAATACGGTGCTTCAGCAAATGCCTTTACATCATTTACACGTACGGCGTATTTATTTTCTTCGACGGACAATATTTATAAAAGCACAGAAACATTATTAAATTTTGTGCAAGAACCTTACTTTACGGAAGCAACAGTGAATAAGGAGAAGGGCATTATTGGACAGGAAATTACGATGTACGATGATCAGCCAGATTGGCGCTTGTATTTTGGTACGATCGAAAATATGTATCATAATCACCCAGTAAAAATTGATATCGCTGGTACAATCGAGACGATTGATGGCATTACTGCGGACCACTTATATACGTGCTACAATACGTTCTATCATCCATCCAATATGTTATTGTTTGTTATTGGTGCTGTAGACCCTAATGAAATGATGACGTTTATTCGTGACAATCAAGGTAAAAAAGAATTCACTGAACCAACACCAATACAACGCTACTTTGATAAAGAACCGACTGAGGTTGCTATCAAAGAGCGTGAGTTGCATATGGATGTACAAAAGCCAAAGGTTTATATCGGCTTAAAAGCAAAAGAAACAAATCTTTCTGGTCGTGATATGTTAAAACATGAGCTATCTGTTCAAATTGCACTTGAACTTATTTTCGGACGTACATCTGAATTTTATGAGCGCATCTATGAAAATGACTTAATTGATGAAACGTATGCATTTGATTTCACGTTAGAAAACGGCTTTGGTTTTGCTATGATTGGCTCGGATTCTGCAGACCCGGCTGCATTAGAGAAAGCTATTAAAGAAGAATTAGCAAAGTATGATGAAGATGCACAATTTGAAAGTGGCGATTTAGAACGAGTGAAACGTAAAAAAATTGGTTTCTTCCTACGTGCGCTGAACTCTATTGAATTTATCGCCAACCAATTTACACGTTATTCGTTTAATGAGATGAATTTGTTCGATGTTGTACCTGTGCTAGAAGAATTAACGATTGAAGATTTGAAAAAAGCATTTTCTTCAATTCAAGGTGAATCTCAACAAACTGTCTTTAAAATTTTACCTACAGAGAAGGGCGAACAGTGAAAAAGTTTGCCCTCGTGTTAGGTGCATCGGGTGAGATTGGTCGTGCTATTTGTCAGAGTCTGGCAGAAGACGGCTGGTCCATCTACATACACTTTTCAAACAATGAAAAAGCAGCGCAGGCTTTATACCACTCTCTTTCAGAAAATTTCCCTTCACAGGAATTTATGCTTGTACAGGGAGATTTTTCGAAAGCGTCCGGGGCACAATTACTAGCATCGCAAATTTTTAATGTGCAAGCAATTGTCTTTGCAAATGGTCAGGCGCATTATTCTCTACTTGAAGATACTACTGTGGAGGATATGGATGCATTATGGCGTGTCCATGTGCAAAATCCAATGCGTCTGACGGCATTGCTGTCATCAAAGCTTCGTGCGCATGACGTTAGCTATGTGCTTTTTATCGGTTCGATTTGGGGAGAGGCTGGATCGGCTGGTGAAGCTCTTTACGCAGCCGTGAAGGGCGCCCAACATGCTTTTGTAAAGTCGTATGCGAAAGAAGCGGCACTGTCACGTATTCGTGTTAATGCCATTGCACCTGGCTTTATAAATACCTCGATGAACAGTCATTTAAGTGAAGAGGAGCTTGACTATATTTTAGAGGATATTCCGCTAGGCATAGCTGGTCAAACAACGGATGTTGCTAAGATGGTACGCTTCTACCTTTCTGGAAATGCAGATTATGTAACGGGACAAGTAATTCGATTAAACGGTGGTTGGTACATATAATGTTCTTTTTTGCACATACTACATGTGTAAAGGAGGAGGAACAGTATGACTATCTTAGAGAACTGGCATAAATGGACATCGTTTTTAGGTCAAAATGTTATGCGTGCAGAATCAAGCGGTGTACCATCGCAAATGATTCAACAAGCTGCTGTACAAATTGGAGAATATTTGGCGACAAATGTCGATCCTAAAAATGAACAAGAACGAGTGCTGTCGGATTTATGGGGCGTTGCCTCTGAAGAAGAAAAACACGCACTGGCGAATTGTGTCGTTAAACTTGTGCAAAATAAACCTGTACAGTAAAAAAGAGGAGAGCGATCTCCTCTTTTTTTTATATAAAAAAGCAATTTCTGCATAGAAAAGGGAACGTATGTAAGCCTATTTAGGATGTTCAAAAAAAAAATAGTAAGTTTTTAAAAATAACGCTATAATTCCATGTATTCTAACTTTCCATTACATAAAAAATCAGCTATGATGGAACTTATAAGGGATTTTTTACGTTAACTAATAGGAAGGGAACGAGTGTGTTTGAGCGATTGGTACTTTGAATATGAAATTCAGGTGAATCGCCCTGGATTATTAGGAGATATTGCTTCACTTTTAGGGATGCTTCGTGTCAATATTATTTCAATAAATGGTGTCGATGAGGATCGACGTGGTATGTTAGTGCATACAGACAACGATGAGACAATTGAGCGTTTTCGTACAATTGTTTCGACAATGGAACATATTAACGTGACCAAATTTCGACAACCTAAACTCCGTGATCGTTTAGCCATAAGGCACGGTCATTATATTCCTCGAGATGCAGATGAAAAAAATACCTTCCGCTTCGTCCGAGATGAACTTGGTATTTTAGTTGACTTTATGGCTGAGCTATTTAAAAAAGAAGGGCATAAGCTCATAGGAATACGTGGAATGCCTAGAGTTGGAAAAACTGAATCGATTGTAGCGGCTAGTGTATGTGCCAATAAAAAATGGATTTTTTTATCATCTACAATGATTAAGCAGACTGTTCGCAATAAACTCGCTGGTGATGAATTCAGTGACAATAATATTTTTATATTAGATGGCATTGTAACACGTCGTTCATCTGATGAGCGGCATTTACAACTAGTGCGTGAAATGATGAATATGCCTTCCATAAAGGTCGTCGAGCATCCAGACATGTTTGTTCAGCATTCAGATTATAGGATAGAGGATTTTGATTATATCATTGAATTACGTCATCACCCAGATGAAGAAATTACGTATGAGATAATGGAAAAAAATCATATGATGTCCGAATCCAATTCATTTGGAGGATTTTAGGATTTAATTTTTAAATTGATGTTAAAGTAGGTGTTTTGAGTGGCAGAATTAGGGACTCGACTGAAAGAGGCGAGACTGTCTAAAGGCTACAGTTTAGACGATTTACAAGAAATAACGAAAATACAAAAGCGTTATTTAATAGGTATTGAAGAGGGCAATTATTCGATCATGCCTGGTTCATTTTATGTACGAGCTTTTATTAAACAATATGCTGACGCCGTTGATTTGAACGCAGAGGAAATTTTAGAAACGTATAAAAGTGAGCTACCAGGTACTTCGAACAATCAAGTAAGTCAATCGATAACGAGTAGTCCAAGTAGAAGAAAAATTACAAAAGGCCCTTCTACTAAAATGATGGAGGCAATGCCGAAAATAATCGTTGGTTTATTTATCATTGTCATTATTGTAGTCATTTGGGTACTCATGCAGTCTAAAAATAATGCAGTACCGAATTCTGGAGAAGAGACACCTCCAGAAATGCAATATGATACAAAAGCAAAACCAATAGATACAGAAAAAGATAAAGAAAAAGAAAATAAAAAAGCTCAATCAAATGACAAACAAGAGTCAACAGATTCAGCAAAGGAAACATCTGACGAAACTGAAGAGGTTAAGCAATCGATTTCAGCGGGGACTGTTGAAGCGGATGGTGCTACAACTTCATATACGTTAACAGGTGCAGATACATTTAAAATACGTATCGAAGTATCAGGTCCTACATTTATCGGTATTCGAGACCAACAGCAACAAGAAATACTAACAGATACTCGTGTATATAATGCAGGAGAAGTAGTAGAATTTGATGCAACATCTCAAAATTATGCTCGTATCCGTTTAGGTAATTCAACGCAAGCCAAGGTATACATTAATGACGAGCCTTTAACGTATGCACAGCAAGCTGTAACGCAAAACATCGTCATCAATTTCAATAAAGAATAGTAGTCATCTAATGATGACTACTTTCTTTCATCATGAAAGGTGTTAGAAAAATGAACATTCCAAATAAAATTACCATCTCTCGAATCTTACTTATTCCGTTCTTTGTCATTGTTATGATGTTTGATTTTGGCTGGGGAACAATGTCACTATTCGGAGCGGATATGCCTGTTCATCATTTTGTAGGTGCACTTATTTTTATTTTTGCTTCAGCGACTGATTGGGTGGATGGTTTTTACGCACGTAAGTATAATCTTGTGACAACATTTGGTAAGTTTTTAGACCCACTTGCTGACAAATTACTAGTTTCAGCAGCTTTTATTTTAATGGTAGAGCTTGATATGGCGCCTGCATGGATAATAATTATCATTATTAGCCGTGAGTTTGCAGTAACTGGTCTTCGTTTAATATTGGCAGGTGAAGGAGAAGTTGTTGCGGCAAACCAGCTTGGTAAAATTAAAACGTGGGCCCAAATTGTGGCCATCGGAGCAGCACTTTTACACAATACAATCTTTACACTTATTGGTATTCCATTTGATACAATTATGTTATATATTGCATTGTTCTTTACACTATGGTCTGGATGGGATTATTTCTATCTAAATCGACGTGTCTTACTTGATTCTAAATAAGAGAGGTCTTGAGGATCATGAATGCTGAAATTCTTGCAGTTGGCTCAGAGTTATTGCTTGGTCAGATTTCGAACACAAATGCAAAGTTTATTTCTAGTCAGTTGTCCGAATTAGGAATAAATGTGTATTATCACACTGTAGTTGGAGATAATGCACAACGTTTAGAAGAAGCTATTTCCATTGCAGAGACTCGTGCTGATTTAATCATTTTTTCTGGTGGGCTTGGGCCTACAAAGGATGATTTAACAAAGGAAACGATTGCTCGTCATCTTGGCGTTACTCTTGAATTTGACGATATCGCGCTGACATATATTGAGCAATTTTTTGCAAAGCGAGGACGTCCAATGACGGACAATAATCGTAAGCAAGCTTTAATACTAGCAGGTAGTGAGGTGCTCGCAAACCATCACGGTATGGCACCTGGCATGATACTAGCGAAAGATGAGCGTACTTATATTTTGCTTCCGGGGCCACCTAAAGAGCTTGAGCCGATGTTCCAGTTTGAAGCAAAGCCAAAGCTTAGTGCGATGTTAAATGCAGGAGGGGTTATACTATCGCATGTTATGCGTTTTTATGGCATTGGAGAGGCAGAGCTTGAAGTAAGTGTCCAAGCTATTTTAGATTCGCAAACAAACCCAACTGTTGCGCCGCTTGCTTCTGACGGCGAAGTTACACTGCGTGTAACTGCTAAGGCAGAAACGGAGCAAGAAGCACAGCAGCTTATTGCTGCAAAGGTAGCAGAGATTCAAGCGCTTGTAGGTGACTATCAATACGGTATAGATGATGATTCTCTAGCCTCTAAAACAGTAGAAATGTTACTAGATAATCAGTTAACAATTTCTGCGGCAGAAAGTTTAACAGCAGGATTATTTCAGTCTGAGCTTGCAGAAATACCAGGTGTTGGGGATGCCCTAGTTGGTGGCGTTGTCACGTATACAGAAGAGGCTAAAATAAAGCAACTCGGTATTTCTAAAGAATTATTAACTACACATGGGATTGTAAGCAGTGAATGTGCAGCAGCTATGGCTAGCGCTGTACGTGAAAAATTTGATACTGATATTGGTATTGGATTAACAGGTGCAGCAGGTCCTACAGCCCATGATCATCAACCAGTGGGGACGGTTTGGATTGGTATCGCAATTGGCGATGAGAAACCGCTCACGTACTTACTTCATTTATCGGGCATGCGTAATACAAATCGACTGCGTGCTGCGAAATTTACTTGTCATTATTTAATGCAGCTTTTGGAAGAAAGAGGCTTTAAAAAACGTTAATCAATTTGCCCCGGCATAATATAGGTTCATCACCAAAAGTTGCGGATGACTTTTGTTTAAAACGATTATTATGTAAATAAGTTGATTGGAGCGTAGGCTGGACGCCCCCAGGAAAGCGCCCAGCCGGAACGAAAATCAACTACACGTTTTGGTGATGGTCCATAATATAGTTAAAATAGAAATTTGGGTAATGGAAAGTTACCCAAATTTTTATTTTGAATAAAAACGAATAAACGTTCGCTTTTTTCTTGCGTCTTCTCTTAAAAACAAGTATAGTAGAGATAGAGAAAAACAGTGAACAGTTTTCGAAGGAGGAAAATGAATGAGTGATCGTAAAGCAGCCTTAGAACAGGCGTTAAAACAAATTGAAAAGAACTTTGGTAAAGGTTCTATCATGAAACTTGGCGAAAAGACGGATTTAGAAATTGCTACATCTTCAAGTGGTTCGCTAGCACTTGATGCTGCATTAGGTGTAGGTGGTTATCCACGTGGACGTATTATTGAAGTATACGGCCCTGAATCATCAGGTAAAACAACGGTTGCGCTTCATGCCATTGCAGAGGTTCAGGCAAATGGTGGACAAGCAGCGTTTATCGATGCTGAGCATGCATTAGATCCAATATATGCACAAAAATTGGGTGTCAATATTGATGAGCTTCTATTATCTCAACCAGATACAGGCGAACAAGCGCTTGAAATCGCAGAGGCATTAGTACGTAGTGGCGCAATCGATATTATCGTTATAGACTCAGTAGCAGCATTAGTTCCGAAAGCGGAAATCGAAGGAGATATGGGTGACTCGCATGTTGGTTTACAAGCGCGTTTAATGTCTCAGGCTTTACGTAAACTTTCAGGTGCTATCAATAAATCAAAAACAATTGCTATCTTCATTAACCAAATACGTGAAAAAATAGGTGTTATGTTCGGAAACCCAGAGACAACGCCTGGTGGTCGTGCACTTAAATTCTACAGCTCTGTTCGCTTAGAAGTACGTCGTGCAGAAGCCATTAAACAAGGTAATGACATTATGGGTAACCGTACTAAAATTAAAATTGTGAAAAACAAAGTAGCGCCACCATTCCGTACAGCTGAAGTTGATATTATGTACGGTGAAGGAATTTCAAAAGAGGGCGAAACAGTTGATTTAGGTGTAGAACTAGATATCGTACAAAAAAGCGGTTCTTGGTATGCTTACGGTGATGAGCGCCTAGGACAAGGCCGTGAAAATGCTAAACAATATTTAAAAGAAAATCCAGCAGTGCTTGACGATATCGCAAATAAAATCCGTGCTTCTTACGGTATTGCATCATCATCTTATACAATTGCTGCGCATGATAATGAAGAAGAAATGGATGATGAATTAAAGCTTCTTCTTGAAGATGAATAATATAAGTGCATTGTTCCCACTCTTTATAGTGAGAGCAATGCATTTTTTTATTGTTAAGGAAACTACAGATTTTTGCCTGTGGATAAACTAAAGTATAGTCGGTGTCTAGGGTAAAGCACTACATCCTCGAGGTCGCTGCGATTTCTCGGGCAAAAGTGGTGGAGCGTTTACTTTTGCTTCGACCTCTCCAGCGCTTGTTGGAAGTAAACGAGCGCTTTAGCGCATTTGTTCTTTACACATACTGGGGAATGTGGTTGTATAATATTTGTTAGGATATCCATATATTTAGTGATGAAGGCAATCGCCAGAGCAATGAGTCGGCAATAGGAAGAGGTAATCAAAGAAGTGATAGATTGAACGTCATAAAGGGAAGTGGGGATCATATTTTCCTCACCGTAAATTGATATAGCATCGGGAATAAATAGCTTCCACCAAAAGAAAATGATACTTCCTAAGTACTGCTTCTACGTATGAAAATGAAAAGTTAAATTTAACGTTAGTGTAAAAGTAATAGGTAATTAATTCTCCTAATGGATATGGCTGACTTTTTTTCTTTTGAGAGGCGAACAGATGCCCGACTATCCTTGACAGAGCTTGAGGCTAGTTATACAATTAAATATGTATAATTACTGAATTATGACTTTAAATAGGCAGTACATTACATTTTGACTTCATTTTGGAAAGGCCTTTAAAGATCTCGTAAATGAAGTTGAAGCCTCTGGCAAATGGCAAGATTTTGAACAGACAATGATGCATTAGAATGTTCGCCTTAAAGCTTCGCATCCTGCGAAAACGGCTAACTAATTTGCATAGGTAAAACACTACGTCCAGTGACTTTACCGAATGACCGACATTGTTTCGGTCCTCGTGCATACTTTAACACAATTCAAAATCCGGGACATAGTTATGCCAAGGTGAAATGAATGTATGCGCCGACTGAAACTGTATTACCCAAATAGCAAGAGGAGGTGTTCATATGGATGCAATTACTATCATCTCCGCTTTGCTTGGACTCATCGTTGGTGCCGCTGTTAGCTATATCTACATGAAAAAAGTGAATGACTCAAAAATCACTGGTGCTAAACATGTCGCTGAAACAATCGTTGAAGAAGGAAAACGAGAAGCGGAGGCATTGAAGAAAGAAGCACTACTTGAAGCCAAAGATGAAACTCACAAATTTCGTACTGAAGCAGAAAATGACATTCGTGAACGTCGTTCTGAGCTTCAGAAACAAGAGAACCGTTTATTGCAAAGAGAAGAGAATCTTGATCGCAAAGATGATGCTCTAAATAAGAGAGAAGCAGGTTTAGAGCGTAAAGAACAAGCTCTAAGCGAAAGACAACAGCATATTGAACAGATGGAAAGCAAAGTGGACGAGCTCGTTGCCTCGCAAAAAACAGAGCTAGAAAGAGTTTCTGCTTTAACTAGAGATGAAGCAAAAGCTATTATCTTAGGAGAAGTAGAAAAAGAGCTAGCAACTGATATTGCTGTGATGACGAAGGAAGCTGAGACACGTGCGAAGGAAGAGTCAGATAAAAAAGCGCGTGAAATTTTATCACTGGCACTACAGCGTTTTGCAGCAGATCACGTAGCAGAAACAACAGTATCTGTCGTGAACTTGCCAAATGATGAAATGAAAGGTCGTATTATTGGTCGTGAAGGTCGTAATATTCGAACTTTGGAAACGTTAACAGGTATAGATTTAATTATTGATGATACTCCAGAGGCAGTTATTTTATCAGGCTTCGATCCAATTCGTCGTGAAACGGCTCGACTTGCACTTGAAAAACTTGTACAGGATGGCCGCATTCACCCTGCTCGAATTGAGGAAATGGTGGAAAAAGCTCGTCGTGAAGTGGATGAACAAATCCGCGAAACAGGTGAGCAAACAACATTTGAAATTGGCATTCATAACTTACATCCAGATTTAATGAAGATTTTAGGCCGCATGAAATACCGTACAAGCTATGGACAAAACGTCCTAAAACATTCAATTGAAGTCGCATATTTAGCTGGCTTGCTTGCTGCTGAACTTGGTGAAGATGTAGCATTAGCTCGCCGTGCAGGCTTATTACATGATATTGGTAAGGCAATTGACCATGAAGTTGAAGGTAGCCACGTCGAAATCGGTGTGGAATTAGCTACAAAATACAAAGAACATCCGATCGTTATAAACAGTATTGCTTCTCACCATGGCGACACAGAAGCAACATCTGTTATTGCAGTATTAGTAGCTGCAGCTGATGCGTTATCAGCAGCTCGTCCAGGTGCTCGAAGTGAGACGCTTGAAAACTATATCCGTAGACTAGAAAAGTTAGAAGAAATTTCCGAAAGCTATGATGGTGTAGAAAAATCCTTTGCAATTCAAGCTGGTCGTGAAATCCGTATTATCGTACAACCTGAAAAAATTGATGACTTGGCTTCACATCGCTTAGCGAGAGATATCCGTAAGCGAATTGAAGAAGAACTTGATTACCCAGGCCATATTAAAGTAACGGTTATTCGTGAAACACGTGCCGTAGAATACGCAAAATAATTGTCATACAGAAACGTCTTTTACTCAAAATAGAGTAAAAGACGTTTTTTTTTATAGTTAAGGAAACGATAGATTTTTTGCCTGTACATAACCTAAAGCGACTTCGAGGATCTAGGCTAAAGCGCTACATCCTCGAGCTCGCTTCGTTTCCTCGTGCAAAAGTAGTGGAGCATTTACTTTTGCCTCGGCCCCTCCAGCGCTTTTGTTCTTAACTTGGTTGTGTAAGCTACTGTCATATTTATCGTGAAAATAGGCATATATACAATAAGTGCCTTTATTTATCAGCAATAAAATTTCTACTAATAATCATTTAAATTGGTGAAAAACAGTTAGGTGATGAATTGGAATAAGGAGATGATGAGCATGGTTGATACTCACAGCCATTTATTATCCGGAGTTGACGATGGACCACAACAACTTTCAGAGTCATTGCAATTACTAGAACATGCTGTGATGCAAGGAATAACAGCCATTATTACTACTCCTCATGCCAAGCACCCAATGTACGATGTGCCATATGAAAATGTATTTCATCAGGTACATACTTTACAGCTAGAAATAGAAAAAAGAGCATGGCCAATCAAACTATTTCCTGGACATGAAGTACGCATCAATGAAAATATTTTAGAGTCTATCACAACTAAACAGCTTCATACGTTGGCAAACTCAAACTATCTATTACTTGAATTACCTTCGGAAACAATCCCTTTCTATTGTAAGGGAATTATTAGGTTATTAGTTGCATCAGATATTACACCAGTTATTGCGCATCCTGAGCGAAATGGAGCTATTCGACAAAATGTAGCACTCCTTGAGCAATTCATTCGTGATGGGGCATTAGCACAAATTACGGCAGGTAGCATTACGGGGCATTTTGGCAAAAAAATTCAACAATTTGCAATGGATTTAATAGAAGCAAGACTTGTTCATACGTATGGTTCAGATGTCCATAATATGTCTACAAGACCATTGCTTTTTGAAGCTGGGTTAGATTACTTGGAGAAAATGAAACAGCTGGATATGGTTGACCTTTTCCTTGAAAACAATGAACGTGTTTTAGAAAATAAGCAGCTATTAATTGCGGAGCCAATCGTTATAAGTGAAAGAAAATGGTGGCATCTTTTCACAAAATAACATACGGAATGAAGCTATAGTGAGGGTGATGAAAGTGCGGTTTTTTATCCTAACGATATGTATGAGTGTATTACTACTCTTCAGTGCATTATCTTATGAAATATCTATACTAATTTACTTTACTGTCTTTTTTTCCATCTTTCCGATCATCCTTTTCATCTATAATCGAAGTGCAAATATTCGTAGAATGTATGTGAGCGATATATTTTTCTTTCTATTTATTATTTGTGGGCTATTAAGTGCTTTAGCCAATTCTGATATGGAATCACTTATCAATATTGTATGTATGCTTACGATGTATATAGGGTTATCGATTATATATAACTCTTTTCAAACGGCTACTTTACATGTGCTAGCTATTAGTATTTGTCTCTCGCATCTCATTATTTTATTCTTATCTTTTTTCATGAATCGAGTTGTTTTCAACGCATTTGCGGGGATTTATAGCAACCCAAACATGATGGGATTGGCCATGACATTGTTAGCGGTGGTATTACTAGCTGGGACTATTCAATATTTTCAGGGTGTTACGAAAAAGGTTCCTATCGTAGTCCTAGTAAGCCTATTCTTTTTTGTTTTTTATATTATTTTACTCACACAAAGTAGAACGGCTGCCATCACCGTACTATTCGCTGTCATAATGAGTATGGCCTTGTTAGCTATTCAAAACGCTTCAAGTATTAGAAAAGTGGGCGCACTCGTATCGGTTCTATGTGTACTAAGTATGACATTCATTTTCAGTCTAAGTAAAATTCCGATACTAAACAAAGCGGTTCAAAAAATTGTAGGGAAATTTCAGCGGAAATCGGCTGATCTATCTGATGGACGAATGGCAATTTGGCAAAATATCATAAAAGATTCCACATTATTTGGCCATGGAGAAAATTATCATGTTGGACAATTGGATGCACATAATACCTTTATTGCCCTATTAGCTGAGTATGGTTGGTTGGCCGTTACATTTTTTCTACTATTCGTAGCAGCATTATTATGGAACGCATTTTCTTTTGCTAAAAAACGAGTTAAGTATACGAACATGCTACAACTATTACCATTTTTAATACTTATCACTTATATTTTACTTTCAATGACGGAAATTATTATTTATACAACACCGATAATGATCGTTTTATTTGTTCTTTCTGGCAATTCATTTACCCATCATAAACTCGCACTTAATAGTTCAAATATGAATAAAACGTGAAAATTAATAGACGACAGACCATTTTAATTGAAAATTAGCAGTTGAAAGAAGGGGGAATCATCTATTTGAAGATTGGATTTGTCAACAACGGAAAATCATTTTTACCAGAAATCTCAGCCTATGTAGCGTATTTAAATCAGCAGGATAATATTGAAGCCATCACCATTTTAACAGCGGAGATAAATGAAGTTCCAATAACCAATATAGATTTATTATGGAAATTTCCTGGTTTAGATATAAAAAAACATTCAAGAGAGACAAAGATTATCCATGAATATAATTCGTTATCAACTGGTCATTTTCCGATGTTGAAAAATTTTGTGAAAAAAACTTGTAATGTTAAACCGCATGGTCGCGTATTTTTGAATGAACTTGTAGAAAAGGATTTTAAGATGAAGGACAATGTTCCAAAAATTCATCGAGATATGGGAATATCAAAAGACTTTTTCATAAAAACATCAAAAAAAGAGTACGACTTTGTTTATGTCGGCGCAATGGGAACTGAAAGAGGTACCGCTGATGCGCTAAAGCCCTTTACGACAACTTTAAAAGATAACACGATTTTATTAATAGGAAATCCAACAAATGAATTATATACATCTTTCAAAGACTATAAAAATATTATCTTCTCAGGATCGCTACCTTATCATGAAGTTCCTCTTCTAGCGTCAAAAGCAGAATACGGGCTGAATTATATGCCTGATGTGTACCCTTTCAATTTACAAGCTTCAACTAAGCTCCTTGAGTACTGCGCATTAGATTTGAAAATTGTTACGACCGATTATCCTTGGGTCAATAATTTTGAACAGAAAACACAAGGACGCTTTTTTAAGTTACACCGAAATTTAGCAAACTTTACGATGGCAAGTTTAAAAAACTTTGAATTTGTGACACCAGATGTTAGTTATTTAGAGTGGAACCTATTGTTAGATAGGGTAAAACTGATGGAGTTTATCAAGTTAGTAATGGAATAGTTTGATATGTGATATGCCGTTAATTTATTTGGATAACAGAAAGGAAATTGTATAATGATCCCTAAAAAAATTCACTTCTGTTGGTTTGGCGAAAATCCGTATCCGCAGGTAGTTGAAGCGTGTATTGCCTCCTGGCAAAAATTAATGCCTGACTATGAACTAATTGAATGGAATGAAAATTCATTTGATATTCAATCCAATCAATTTGTACAAGAAGCCTACGAATCTAAAAAATATGCTTATGTAGCTGATTATGTTAGGTTATATGCACTATACACACAAGGTGGCATTTACTTGGATACAGATGTAGAAGTTGTCCAATCGTTAAACCCTTTTTTATCTCATCAAGCATTTACTGGCGGAGAAAATAGTGATACATGTGTAACCGGAACAATGGGGGCTGTAAAGGGGCATCCGTGGATTAAGCTACTGCTGGATTTTTATGAAGATAAAAGTTTCTATACGGAACAAGGTCAACAAACAAATACTGTTATCATCACGGGTCTAACGAGAGAAAAATATGGATTTACAGAGTCTAATCAACATAGGCAATTGGATGACGATCTACACATATATCCATTTGAATATTTCTGTGCGAAGGACTTCGAATCAGGAACGATTAACCAAACTGTTAATACTTTTACGATCCATCACTTTAATGGTTCATGGTTGTCAGAGCAACAAAAAAAACGACATAAAAAAGTAATGCGTTATAAATATGCTATCAACAAATTATTTGGACCGAATGCTTTTGATCAGTTAAATAAAACACGTAAAAAATTAAATGGTATCAAGATTTTCGAGTGAAAATGTAATGCATAAAAGGACAAGTGGAGGCAAGGTGGACTAATGAAGGAAATTCGGATGGGTGCTATTCTCTCTTACTTATCTATTGTTTGTACGTTTATAGTAGCAATTGTGTTTACCCCTATTATGATTCGAATTCTTGGTCAAGAAGAATACGGATTATACTCATTAATTACAATTTTTGTTGGGTATTTAACAATATTAGATTTTGGTTTAGGGAATGCAATTATTCGTTATATTTCTAATAATCGAGTAGTAGGTGATAAGGAGACGGAAGCTAGATTAAATGGCTTTTTTCTACGGCTATTTTCGATTATAGGTGCGTTTACTCTTGCCATTGGGTGTTTTGTGTATTTCCAAGTAGAGACAATTTTTGGACAAAGCTTATCTTCATTGCAAATCGAAAAGGCAAAAGTAATGGTAATAGTGATGACCGTAAGCTTTGCCTTACAATTTCCTTTAAGTGTTTTCTCTTCAATCCTTCAAGCCTATGAAAAATTCATACTAATTAAGTTAACTTCATTTATAAAAGTAATCGTACAACCGTTACTGATGCTGTTTTTCTTGTTACAAGATGCTGGTGCAGTCGGGATGGTTTATATTGTAGCTAGCTTAAATGTATGTGTATTAATAATAAATTCTATTATTTGTTTGAAAACGTTAAAAGTACGATTTATCTTTTCTGGTTATAATCCAGGCCTTATAAAAGAAATATTCGTCTATTCATTTTTTTTGTTTGTGACAGTCATAGTGGATAAAATTTATTGGCAAACTGACCAAGTATTACTGGGGATTATGAAAGGAACAGAAGATGTAGCCATTTATGCAATTGCTATACAATTTATTATGATATTTATGGCACTAGCACTTGCCATAAGTGATTTGTATTTGCCAAAGATTTCAATGTTGGTGACACAAGCGGATGGTCTTATGGAAATTAATCGGTTATTTGTCAATGTTGGCGCCATTCAGCTAATGATTCTTGGATATGTATTAAGTGGCTTTTTTTTATTTGGTAAAACTTTCATCTCATTGTGGATAGGGGATGAATATTTAATCGTCTATCCGATCGTACTGATCATCATGTTGCCGTTTTCAGTCGATTTAATTCAAAATATAGGTCTGAGTGTGTTAAAGGCAAAAAACATGTTTAAGTTCCGAACAGTATTATTAATTACACTTGCTAGCACAAATATTATTCTATCTATTCCTGCCATCTATTTATTCGGGGTTATTGGAACAGCAATCATAACCGCGGTATCGTTATTTATTGGGAATGTATGTATTATGAATGTTTACTATGCAAAAAAAATACAACTAACTATTAAAAAATTTTGGATACGCATTAGCAAGATTTTCGTAGCTATTGTTATTGCGTCTCTTTTAATGAAAGGTATACTAATTGTTTTCCCACTTTCGAATACTTGGTACATTTTAGGGCTATATATTGCCTTATACAGTATGATTTTCGGTATATCTTTGTTCACATTTGGAATTACTGCTTCTGATCGAAAATATTTAATTGGAAAAGTAAAAATGCTCAGCCTAGCTGGAGGGGTGAAATTTTGGGGTCAGAAATCCTCGTAACTGTTATTATACCGGTATATAACGCAGCACCGTATTTAAAGAAATGTCTAGCAAGTATTTGCCAACAAACGTTAAAGCTAATCGAAATTATTGCGATTAATGACGGCAGTACTGACGATTCTCTTTCTATTTTACATCAATTGGCCTTACAAGATCAGCGGATAATCATTCATAATCAATCAAATGGTGGGGTAAGTCATGCTAGAAATATAGGGATTAACGAGGCAAGAGGTCAATACGTTACGTTTGTCGATGCGGATGATTGGATAGAGCCATCTATGTTGGAACGATTATATAGCGCTATTCAGGATACAGAAACTGAAATAGCTAAATGTGATGTTTTTGTAGATGGAAAAAATGATGGCAATCGTTTGAACTATCCGTCGACTGCAAATGAACTTTTTGACTCTCAGAAATGTTTGCATTTATTATTTACTGAATTTCATGAAAAACATTTCGGTTTTGCTTGTTGCAAATTGTATTCTAAAGCCTTTCTTGATCAATTTGGAATTCGATTTGAAGAGGATATGAATTTTTCTGAAGATGTTTTATTCATAACAAAAGCGATCACAAAGAGTAAGACAATTTGTTATGTGCCTCAGCAGCTTTATCATTACAATGTGTTGCCACAGCAATCATTAACGAGAAGCTACCGTAAGAATGAGCGAGAAAAATATGATGTAATCTATGAACGTATTCGTGAGACATTAGTAGCTGAAAATATTTTTACATCCATTGAAACTAGCTTCAATGGATATGTATTTTCCGGTTTAGTAAATTTAACACTTCACATGCAGAGTTCCCCATATAAGGGGCTCGATTTATTAAAAGAGATTAAAGAAGAAATAGTCAGTTTTGTTGATGACTACCCTTATGTTCTTGAGATAAACCCAATAAAATTTTCATTGAAAAAGAAGCTCTATTATCAGTTGTTGAAAAAAAATGCTGTATCTACGCTAGCATTTATCATTTTTTTATCGATGAGGAAAAAATGAATTACTTGTTGTATTAGGAATAACATAGGACATAAATTTATATAATAAATATATAATTGAGTATTTCATTTTACTAGCTACTATACCAATTAACTATGAATATCACACTCCATTACACAAATTTAGATAGTTTAGGGGAAGGAGATATACTCGATGGAGAATTCGATTCAAGTAAAGGCGATAGTAAAAATCTTACGAAAACGTTTGCTTCTTATTCTTTCGATAATCATAATCGCGATGGCATTGGCTGCTTATGTTAGTTACTATGTCATCACGCCTGTATATCAAGCTGAAACTCAAATATTAATCAACCAAAAAAATACGGATCAACAACAAATGTATACGGGTGCATATTCAATTGAGACAGATTTACAATTAATAAATACGTATAATGTCATTATAAAAAGCCCAGCTATTCTATCAAAAGTAATTGAAGAGTTGAAATTAGAATTATCTCCCGAACAATTAGCAGAAAAAATTACGGTCAATAATGAAAGCCAATCACAAGTAGTTTCTATAAAGATTCTTGATGAAAAGCCAGCACGAGCGGTGGAGATTGCCAATAGGATAATAGATGTCTTTAAAGAAGATATTCAAAAACTGATGAACGTAGATAATATCAATGTCCTTTCAGTAGCTAAATTAGCTGATGACCCACAACCAGTGAAGCCGAAAAAAATTCTAAATATTGCGATTTCCGGTTTTCTTGGACTACTTTTAGGAACAGGCATTGCATTTAGTGTAGAATTTTTCGATTCAACAATAAAGACAGAGCAGGAAATTGAAGAGCTATTAAATTTACCGATAATAGGATTCGTGAGTTCAATAAAAGAAGGCAGAGGATCTATCTCTACTAGACGAGGGAGACGAGTCACATAATGTTTAAAATGAAAAATAAAAAAAAGAAAGCAATAGCGATGATGCAACGGAAACTATTGACTAACGTACACACAACTTCTATTATTTCTGAGCAGTTTCGAACAATTCGAACAAATTTAAAATTTGCGCTCCCTAATTTATCGTGTAAAACAATTTTAGTGACATCATCTATCCCTGGTGAAGGAAAGACAACGAATGCAGCAAATATTGCGATCGTTTTTGCTCAAGAAGGTAAAAAAGTTTTAGTAGTGGATGCTGATATGCGAAGACCTGCTATCCACTATACATTTGAATTGCATAATATTTCAGGTCTATCAAGTGTACTGATACAAAATGACACGTTGAGCGAAGCGATACAAGAAACGTTTATAGAAGGATTATTTGTCCTCACTAGTGGACCAATCCCACCTAATCCTGTAGAGCTTCTTGCTTCAGAAATGATGGATACGTTAATAGAAAAAATGATAGATTTTTATGATGTAATCATCTTTGATACGCCACCTGTTAATTCTGTGACCGATGCTCAAATTTTAGCGAATAAAACAGATGGTGCACTACTTATTGTTAATACTGGAGTAGTAGAGAAATCTAGTGTTGTCAAAGCGAAAAATTCCTTACTAGTAGCACAAGCAAAAATATTAGGCGTTGTTATGAATAACTATGCTCTGCCCAAAGAACAATATAAGAACCAGTATTATCATACAAGAAAATAGAAATCAGTACCGTCCGCCTGACAAGTCCTAATAGCTTGTCAGTTTTTTTTATAGACAATCAGAAAGAGTATCAGCGCCTATATTTTCAAGCCTAAAAAGCATCTGTTAAATACGCTAGACGGACATAATTTTGCGTTTGTCTTTGAATTGGTGGTAAAATATAAGGTGCTAATTAATGAAAGAGTGGTTATGAAAATGAAAGTTTTATTTATTGGGGATATTGTAGGTTCGATCGGCCGAGATGCAGTGGAAAAGTATTTACCACGCTTAAAGAAAAAATATAATCCAGACGTTGTTATTGCCAATGGTGAAAACGCAGCAGCGGGACGTGGAATTACACGTAATATTTATAATGACCTATTGCAAATGGGTGTAGATGTCATTACGATGGGTAATCACACTTGGGATAATAAAGATATTTTTGATTTTATAGATGATGCAGATTATTTAATACGCCCTGCAAACTTTTCAAGTGATGCACCAGGTAAAGGCATGGTGCAAATTTCAAAAAACGGTGTAACACTATCTGTTATTAATTTACATGGTCGAGTGTTTTTACCTCCTCACGAGGATCCATTTGCGATGGCAGAGAAATTAATCGAAGAAGCGCATAAAACGTCACCGCTTGTATTCGTGGATTTTCATGCAGAAGCGACAAGTGAAAAAATTGCGCTTGGATGGCATTTAGATGGAAAGGCCTCTGCAGTAGTTGGTACACATACACATGTGCAAACAGCTGATTCACGTATTTATCCAAATGGAACAGCCTATATTACGGACGTTGGTATGACAGGTCCATACGATGAAATTTTAGGGATGACGAAGGAAAGTGTCATTTATAAATTCCAAACAAATATGCCATCTCGTTTTGAAGTGCCTAAAAAAGGACGCGATGTGTTAAGTGGTTTCTTTGTAGACATTGATGATAAAACAGGCAAAGCTCGTCATTGTGAGCGGGTGTATATAAACGAAGATTATCCGTTCCAAGCATAAGAAGAGAAACTATTGTGTATGAAAAAATGCACAATAGTTTTTTGTTTTGAAAATTTGTTAATTCAATGAAATTAAAGCACCATAATAAAATATGACTCTTCGGCAAAACGAGGGGTGATTTCCGTTCCTACTTGGGCTTTCTTTGGGTGTCGGGGCAACAGATGTTTGCTGCGCGACCAGTGGTACTATTCCAATGAAAAAGAGCGCCCTTATTGGGTGCTTTTTTTTATGAGGGTAAATAATTCTTTTACAGATTCGTCCTCTTGTATTTTGTAATTTTTACCGTCAAACTGTAGGATGCCACTTTCAATGATAGAGATATGGTATGAATTATTGTTGTGATAAATAATGAACGTGTATCCTTCCAAATGAGAAAATTCAGAGTGAGACTGTTTAACTTTTAAATCTTCCAGTGAACCAATTAATGTTGGAAATATAGGATTGTCTTTAATAACGTTTGTTATAGTTGTCGTTGATTCATTTAAGATACCAATTTTATTAATTTCTTCGCTTAAATTAACTGTATGTAGTAAATCTTTAACAAAGCTTTTTGTTTTGTATTCGTTGAAAAAGTAAATTGAGACTGCTATTAAAATTAAAGCTTTAATAAAAATTATTTTTTTCTTCATTCGAAACAACTCCTTAAATTATTGGGATTTTAATCATTTTCGAATTTTTAGTCAAGAATAGTTTACTATCATTCTCGGTTCTTTAAGTGCCCATTGTTGCACCTACTATAGAAAGAGGGATTCGATGGGAGAATATGAGTCTTTAATCGGTTTAATGAGCAATACAGACTTTCCAATTGTCGCTTTTTTGGCCTTTTGGAAGTTCGATAAATCACTGACTGGCTTGAAAAAACTGGAAATGATAAGACGGATACGGTTTCTTTCACTTCGCTTTCGTCGCAGAGCAAAGATTTCCGCAGAGATAGCGAGTAGTCTGGAATGGAAATCATCCCACGTTTTGCAAAGGAGCCATAGTTATTTATAATGGCGCCTTTATTTCAATGACAAAGCAATTTTTTAACTGTAATTATCAGTCTTTTTAGATTGTTTTGATATATAAGAAATGAAAATAGTCTATTTCCTTCTCGTCGAGCATAAAATGACCTATCGACAATAACTTGAGGTCCAAAAGGGGGACATGAGTTGTTGAGCGTAAACACTATTCGCGAAACGGGGAGGAATAATTGTGGATTCATTAAAAGTATCATCACGCTCTAATCCAAATTCAGTTGCAGGTGCATTAGTCGCGGTAATCAGAGAAAAAGGGCAAGCAGAAATGCAGGCAGTTGGGGCAGGTGCACTTAACCAAGCCGTGAAAGCAGTGGCCATTGCACGCGGATTTGTAGCGCCAAGTGGCACAGATTTAATTTGCGCACCGGCGTTTGCCGATATTTTAATTGCTGGTGAGGAACGTACAGCCTTAAAGCTTCTTGTGGAAAAACGTATTCGATAAAAAAGTAATGAAGTAAAATGCCTTGCACATAATAAGCTGCAAGGCATTTTTTTCGTTTATATAGACAATAAGGATATCAGGAAGAGAATCCCTCATGCTCTACATACTAACATGTTAAATGTCACTTGAATTCAGCAAGCAAATTTTTTAAACTTAATTGATTTGATAATTACAACTTTATGAACGCTATTTTCAGTCAAAGGTCTGAATTTCGCTGAAATCGCGTAATAACAATAGTGCAGACCGTTTCTTCGTGTTAAACTTATGAAGGAAAAATAATAGTATATACATTGGATCTAAGGAGTTGTTGACATGTTACATCAGCTTTCATGGAAAGTCGGTGGGCAACAAGGTGAAGGGATTGAAAGTACAGGGGAAATTTTCTCAATGGCAATGAATCGTTTAGGTTACTTCCTATACGGTTACCGTCATTTCTCTTCTCGAATTAAAGGTGGCCATACGAATAATAAAATTACAGTTCGTCCAACAGAAGTACGTTCAATTGCGGATGATTTAGATATTTTAGTAGCGTTCGATCAAGAAACAATCGACGTCAATTATAAAGAGTTAACAGAAAATGGGATTATTTTAGCGGATGCAAAATTTGATCCAGTGAAGCCAGAAGATTCAAAAGCGCCATTATTTGCGGTACCTTTTACAGAGGTAGCTGCAGAGCTAGGTACTTCGTTGATGAAAAATATGGTGGCAATCGGGGCAACAGCTTCATTGCTAAATCTAGAAGATGAAGTGTTCCAAAATGTTGTAGATGATATTTTTGGCAGAAAAGGTGAAGAAGTTGTTCAGAAAAACATGGAGGCAATTACACGCGGCCATGAATTAATGAATGAGCTTTTAGGCGATCGTGTAGGTGAATGGGCTCTAGCACCAGCAGACGGTAAACGCCGTATGTTCATGATTGGGAACGATGCAATAGCACTTGGTGCACTTGCAGCTGGGACACGCTTAATGGCAGCTTACCCAATTACACCAGCTTCTGAGATTATGGAATACCTTATTAAAAAATTACCGAATTTCGGTGGTACGGTTATTCAAACAGAAGACGAAATTGCTGCAGCGACAATGGCAATTGGGGCAAACTTTGGTGGGGTTCGTGCCTTTACAGCTTCAGCTGGTCCGGGTCTTTCATTAATGATGGAAGCAATTGGTCTTTCAGGTATGACAGAGCAGCCACTAGTAGTTGTTGACACACAACGTGGTGGTCCATCAACAGGGTTACCAACAAAACAAGAGCAATCAGATTTAATGGCGATGTTATATGGTACGCATGGTGAAATTCCTAAAGTAGTGATTGCACCTTCTACAATGGAAGAAGCATTCTTTGACACAATCCAAGCGTTTAACATTGCGGAGGAATTACAATTACCAGTTATTTTAATGACTGACTTGCAATTATCTCTAGGGAAACAATCTGTAGAGCCATTCGATTACAGTAAAATAGAAATCCGCCGTGGTAAAATTGTTACTGATGACATTGAAGAAGCAGCTGATAAAGCATACTTCAAACGTTATGAGAATACGGAAGACGGTATTTCACCGCGTGTGCTACCTGGTACATTAAACGGTATTCACCATGTAACAGGGGTTGAGCACGATGAAACAGGTAAGCCATCGGAAGCAACTGGTAACCGTCAAGTACAAATGGATAAACGTTTCCGTAAGCTAGAGGCATTGAAATTTGATAATCCAGTATTTTCAAATACGCCACATGAAGAAGCGGATATTTTATTAGTCGGCTTTAACTCAACACGTGGAGCTATTGAAGAAGTACAAGAACGATTAAATGCTCAAGGTATGAAGGTGAATCATGCACATATTCGTTTAATTCACCCATTCCCGTCTGCTGAAGTGGCACCACTTGTAGAAAAAGCGAAAAAAGTAATCGTTGTAGAAAATAACTACACAGGTCAATTAGCA
This sequence comes from Lysinibacillus sp. EB271-A1-10B, assembly GCF_058791335.1. NCBI lineage: Bacteria > Bacillati > Bacillota > Bacilli > Caryophanales > Bacillaceae > Lysinibacillus > Lysinibacillus sp. EB271-A1-10B. The sequence continues at coordinate 106,360 of NZ_JBYTDL010000001.1, read as the reverse complement.
AATATTATGAAGATGAATATTGGTGGTCACGATAAAATCGAGACGATCACAAAATATAATGGTACACCATTCTTGCCAGGTGAATTAGAAAATCGTGTGAAGGAGTTGACTCGTTAATGGCAACATTTAAGGATTTTCGTAATACAGTGAAACCAAACTGGTGCCCAGGCTGTGGTGACTTCTCTGTACAAGCAGCGATTCAGCGCGCCGCGGCTAACGTTGGTATTGAACCAAACGAACTAGCGGTTATCTCTGGGATCGGCTGTTCTGGTCGTATTTCAGGTTACATTAATTCTTACGGTTTCCACGGTATTCATGGCCGTGCATTACCAATTGCACAAGGTTTGAAAATGGCTAACCGTGATTTAAACGTTATTGCTTCTGGCGGTGACGGCGATGGCTTTGCGATTGGTATGGGTCATACAATCCATTCCATCCGTCGAAACATTGACATCACATACGTTGTTATGGATAACCAAATTTATGGTTTAACAAAGGGTCAAACATCTCCACGTTCTGCTGCAGGATTTATTACAAAATCTACGCCAGGTGGTGCGATTGAACCTTCACTAAAACCGTTAGAAGTCGCTTTAACTAGTGGAGCTACATTTGTGGCACAAGGCTTCTCAACAGATATTAAAGAGTTAACGGCTTTAATTGAAGCGGGCATTAATCATAAAGGCTTCTCATTCATCAACGTATTCTCACCTTGTGTTACGTATAACAAAGTGAATACGTATGATTGGTTTAAAGAAAACTTAACGAAGCTTGCTGATATCGAAGGCTATGACAATGCTGACCGTGCTATGGCAATGCGTACAGTGATGGAGCATGAAGGTTTAGTAACAGGTATTATTTATCAAGATACTGAAACAGCTTCATATCAAGAAAAAGTACCAGGCTACTCAGAGCTACCATTAACAGATATTGATATTAATATGAGCGAAAATGATTTTAATAAATTAGTGAAAGAATTTATGTAAATCAAATTTTATACAACATGATAAAAAGCATTTGGGATGACCTCATTCCAAATGCTTTTTGTGTTTTTGAAAGACTATGTAATTAAATAAAGTACGGCTCTTCTGCAAAACGAGGGGTTGATTTCCGTTCCTGCTGGGCGCTTTCCTGGGGGCGTCCGATGAGCCGCTTCACTGCGCTGCAGGGTCTCATCTGTGACGCTGATCCCCGAGGAGTCGCCCAGCCTCCAATCCAATCAACCATTTCACAAAGCATATCACTCTAATAAATAGTCATAAAACAAAAGTTCAGTAGGGGACGTCTATGCAATAGTGAAGCATTATAGCATTCTCTGATTAAATTGATTTTCAGCGTGACGATCCACAAAAATTTTTGATTTCCTTACAAAATCCTTATAATCATTTTCTACACTAAAATCATCGAAAGGAAGATGATTATGGAAGATATTATTTTACAAACAGAAAATCTTAGTAAAAGCTTTAAGGGGCAAAAAATTGTAGAGGACTTGTCGTTAACGATACCTCGCAATTCTGTTTACGGTTTACTTGGTCCGAATGGTGCAGGGAAATCAACAGCGTTAAAAATGATAACTGGGATGCTGCGCCCGAATGCAGGAAAGATACTTTTTAGTGGCCGTGAATGGAATCGTAATGATTTAAAAGACATGGGTGTATTAATTGAAACACCACCTTTATATGAAAACTTAACGGCAAGAGAAAATCTCAAGGTTCGAACGATTGCCCTCGGATTGCCACAGTCACGCATTGACGAAGTATTAAAAATTGTTGACTTAACCAATACAGGGAAAAAACGAGCAGGACAGTTTTCTTTAGGGATGAAACAACGCCTAGGAATAGCAATTGCGCTATTAAACTATCCGAAGCTTTTAATTCTTGATGAGCCAACAAATGGTCTCGACCCAATCGGCATCCAAGATCTTCGAAAACTGATTCGATCTTTTCCAGAGCAAGGGATAACAGTCATTTTATCAAGCCACATACTTTCAGAAGTAGAGCAGGTCGTTGATGAAATCGGCATCATTGCAGGAGGAAAATTAGGCTATCAGGGAGTTGCCCCACAAGGTCAGGAATTAGAATCATTATTTATGCAAGTAGTGTCAGCTAATAGAAAGGCAGGCATGTAACATGATTTCGATTATGAAGGCTGAAAGATTAAAATGGAAAAAGACTTTTATTCCTAAATTAGTTTTGCTAGCACCCATTGTGGCAATCTTACTAACTGCAGTATTAATGGGAGGAAGTTTTTTTCAAAGTGGCGCTTATAATTGGTGGTATACAATGCTCCTGCCGGGTGCACTGACGATATGTTGTGCATTGGTGATCGAAAAAGATGCTAAATTGAAATACCATAGTATTCTCGCAATGCCGATTGATCTGAAGAAGATTTGGTTTGGCAAAATACTTGCATGTAGTACCTGGTTGTTATTAATTACAATTATTTTCTTTGCTGGCATTACTGCTGGTGGAATATTATTTGGTAATAGCTATTCTTTCATTAATAGTCTTACAGGTAGTTTGTTAATTTTCGTCACGTTTTTATGGCAAATTCCTCTTTGTTTATTCCTTGCGGCAAAATTAGGAACTTATATGTCCATTTTAATAAATTTAGTTGGCAATATTGCCGGTATGATCGCACTTGCAAATGGGGAGTTTTGGTATAGTGTTCCTTACGCCATTACTGCAAGACTAATTTGTCCAACGCTAGAGATTTTACCAAATGGTCTGCCAGTGCCTGAAGGTAGCCCGTTATTAAGCATGTCGGTTATAGTTCCAGGTATATTAATTACTTTAGCATGGTTTGCTTCAATCAGCTTCCTTACTGCACGTTGGTTTCAAAGAAGGGAGGCGAAATAGTTCATGGTAATGTTAAGATTACTTAGAGCAGAGTTTCTTAAAACAAAAAGAACGCCATTTTTGCTCACGCATCTAATTGTACCTATTATTATTTCAGGGGTATTTTTAGCATACTATACTTATTCACCATGGGGTTTTAATGATAGGGTAACGGCATATCTTCAAGGAGTAACATGCGGGTTTCCAATTATTATTGGATTAGTTTGTGCAATGGCTGCGGAGCAAGAAGCAAAGGCAGGGCAGTTCCAGGGGATGCTAACAGCTACTAAAACAAAAATAGTGGTCTATTTAAGCAAGTTGCTACTGTTATTGTTATTTAGTTTTGGAGCAATATTACTGTCTTTCGGTATTTTTAGTGTTGGATTTATTGAACTTTTGCATGAAGATACTTTTGATTATCAATTTTATTTTATAGCTGGATGTATTCTATTTGTAAGCTGTGCATTTTTATATATTTTACATTTTTTTGTTAGTCTTCATTTTGGTAAAGGTGCCTCAATCGGATTAGGTATTGTAGGGTCACTAATAGTAGCCTTATTACTCACTGGATTAGGTGATGGCATTTGGTCATTTATACCTTATGGTTGGGGTGGTCACTTTGTTTCATTATGGACAATGAAAGCGTCAGGGGTTGACTTATCAATAGTGGAAGTAGGACTACAGGAAGGTATTATTGCTTCAGTATGCGGAACATTGTTCGCGTTAGTCCTTTCTTGTTTATGGTTTTGGAAATGGGAAGGAAGAAAGTCTGATAATTAGGGTATGAAGAAATGGTGAGGGTAGAAATATGGCGAAAATATTGGCAGTAGATGATGAGAAAGATATTTTAATATTGATAAAAAATGCATTACTAAAAGACGAGCATTTAGTAACGGCAGTCTCTGATGCGACCGAAGTAAGTAAAATGGATCTGGGTGCCTTCGATTTAATTTTATTGGATGTGATGATGCCCGAAATTGATGGATTTACTTTATGTGGCCAAATACGCCATGCTGTAGATTGTCCCATCCTTTTTTTAACGGCTAAATCATTGGAGGAAGATCTAATGTATGGTCTAGGTCTTGGAGCAGATGATTTTATTATCAAGCCGTTTGGAATTGGTGAGCTACGTGCAAGAGTGAATGCGCATTTGAGACGCGAAAAAAGGGAAAGACGCAGTATCCTTTTTGTAGATAATATTCATTTCAATCTTTCTGGTAAAGAGCTGTTTGTAAATGAGGAAAAGGTAATGCTGACAAAAAGCGAATATGAAATATGCGAATTTCTAGCTCGAAATCGAGGACAGGTATTTTCGAAGGAAAAGATTTATGAAACTATTTTTGGGTTTGATGGGAAGAGTGACAGCACTGCCATTACTGAGCATATTAAAAATATCCGTTCAAAGCTACATACCTTTAATGTTGACGCCATTGACACTGTTTGGGGGATTGGATATAAGTGGAGACAATGAGGTCCAATAAAGGAACACGTTTACATACTTTTTTTCTTCGATATCTCTTTTTCCTATGTATAGGCACTATTCTTTTAGTAGTACTACTATTTAGTATATTTTTATTTGCTTTTTCCGCCAATATTGTATTGCCCGCAAATTATGCAGAAATTCAGATTTCATTATCAAAGGATCGCATAACGTCTAGTAGTTCGGTTACAGCTGATATTATTCCAGACCTTGTTGACTACGCTGTTTTGTCTAAAGATGGACAATTTTTTTCAGGGAGTCTTTCAGAAAAGGAAGCTATTAAGGCATGGAATGTAATGAAAAAGGGGGAAACTTCAAGTGGCTCCCAATTTTACTCGTTTATACAGCGAGAAAATGAGATTTGTATATTACGATATTATTTAGTACCCCAGTATCGTTCAGAATTTTTAAGAAAATATTTGCCTAATCCGCAACTATTAGAACTCCTATTGTTTATTATAGGGATAGTAACATATGCAACTGTGCTTGCTATTCATTTTGGAAGAAGTTTAAAGAAAAAAATGTTTGGCTTGCAGGAAGCGATTGAAAAAATACAAAATCAAAATTTGGATTTTACAATAAATACTTCAGGAATTCGTGAGATAGATGAAATATCCATTTCTCTTGAGCATATGAGGGAGGCATTAAACAGTTCTTTAAAACAGCAATGGGAATCAGAACAGGCACGTAGAGAGCAAATCTCTGCTCTTGCTCATGATCTGAAAACACCACTTACGATTATTAGAGGAAATGCAGAGCTTCTACAAGATACTGATCAAGATGATATTCAAAAAGAATATAATAATTATATTTTGAAAAATACAATAGAAATAGAAAAATTCACGAAAGAGCTGATCGATTTATCGAAAATGGAGAAAAGTATCGTTCGTGAAAAAATGAATGTTAAAACGGATGTATTTATGACAGAAGTAGAGCATCAAATGAGAGCTCTTTCGTTGGAAAAAAAACTTCAAGTAGTTGTCCGAAAGGAAATGCTTCCCACGCTCATATGGATCGATGAAGAGCAGTTCTATCGAGCGATGATAAATGTTATTGCTAATGCGGTAGAGCACACACCTGAAAATGGTAAGATATTATTAACCGTGCAAAGTGCTAATGATGTGATTCAATTTACCGTTACCGATAGCGGCTGTGGATTTTCTCCGAAGGATTTAAAAGAAGCTACCAAACAGTTTTATCGCGGAGACCCAAGCAGAAATGCAGGAAATCACCATGGGATGGGGCTTTATATTGCCCAATCAATTGTTCAGAGTCATAGTGGGGCACTGCAAATTGATAATGATTTAGCAGCAGGTGGAGGAAAAGTGACCATAACAATCCCAAACAATTTCTTCTTGAAGTAATTGTTTTACTGTCACTTTGCTTTTGGAAAGATAAACAAAATTATTCAAAATGCGGGTAATTATTTTTCTGATAGAAGGATCCTTTTGTTTATGCCTATTCTGGTATGGAACGGAAATTAGAGTCTGCTAATGAAGTTCATTAATATTATATTAGATAAAATGTATACAAGTTGATCTTCGTTATGGCTGGGCGACTCCTTGGGGATCAGCGGTAGAGGAACGAAGGCTAAAACCATCACATCCTGTGATAACGCCTTCGTGACCAACATCCTGTTGCCCCAAGCGGCTCATCGGACGCCCCCAGGAAGCTTTGCTCTGTGCGAAAGCGAAGCGTCAGCGTCAAAGCGCCCAACCGGAACGGAAATCAATTCCACGCTATAATGGTGACCTTTAAATTAATAAATATCTTGAGAAAAGAGTGATTTTGGCAAATTTGCTAATATCATTCTTTTTGTTTTTGGAAAAAGGAAGAAATGGGGAGCGCGTTCAGGCAATAATATTCTAAAAAATGCTACAATAAAAGAAAAAAGAAGAGGCGATGATGCACGTGGATAACGTCATTGATTTTATTGCAAAGAAAAGAGAGCGCGAAGAAAGGCAGCGCGCGCAGGATTTAGAAAAGTATGTTGCGACACAATGTAATTTCCATCAACCAGAAAATATTGATGCACTTGTTGAAGGAAAAATGATTGAAGTCAAAGATCATACGTTGTTTTTAGGTTTTCTCTCAATATTAAAAGATGAAAAAATTGATCCACTTGATATTTTTCAAGACGTATTTACATTAGAACCTTCCCGCTTTGAGATGTCCTATAATATGAGATGGTGGTCAGTCGTACAGCTTGCATTTACATTTTTAACAATTTTAAAGGAAAACGAGCCACATACATATGCAGATTTTCTTGGTTTATAAAATTAATCTAGAGTGTGTGCACGTCTTGAAAAGCTACATTAACGTGCGCATACAGAACTAGATTCCTTCTTATTCCCCCAAAATAACCCCCTTAAATAATTGTACAACGACGTTGCATATTGCAGATTTTTTATACACGATTGAGTGACAACATCACGTTAGCCCAGAGCCTCTGGCATGAATGAAAAATATAGACTCATAGTGTTATTAGTATTAAGTTCAGAATAGAACGCATACAAATGATTAAATTCATTTTTAATATGAGAGGCGAGTAAAATTGTCAAAAACAGTTGATCAACCCTTTTTACCAGTTATTATACAATCAGGTCAATATGCATATGGGGTAGCCCGTTCCTTCTATGAGGCGTATCGTATGAAAAGTCTTGTATTAGAGCCTTCAATGAAAACAAAAGGTATTCGAACGCTTCTACTAGGTGGGGCGCTAGGAATAGCGACTCAAAATAGTGATATCCTGGATTTTCAATATGTGGACCGTTTAGATGAACCAGATTATTTTGTACAGGCTTTAATAGAAGTAGCGAAGCAGTTCAAACATAAAAAATTAATCCTTCTTGTATGTGATTGTTATTATGCGGAGCTGATCATTACTAATAAACAGACATTACAACATTATTTTATTTTGCCTTATATAGATGAGGGTTTAATGAAGAGGGTTCAAACAAAGGAAGAATTTTATAAGCAATGTGATTTATATAATTTAAAATATCCCCAAACGATCGTATTGACAAAGGAACATCATGTAACAAGTGAAATACCCTTCGATTATCCAATAATAATCAAGCCATCGAATTTCGTTGAATATTCGCGTTGTTCCTTCCCTGAGAAGAAAAAAGTATTTCTTGTAAAAAATGAAGAAGAGAAGCGGCATATTATTAAAAGCATTTATCGCTCTTCCTATAAAGATTCTTTAATTCTTCAAGAGTTTATTCCAGGTGATGATTCTTATATTCGGGTATTAGACGTTTACGTAGGAAAGGACAGGAAGGTTAAACTGATGTGTTTAGGGAACAAGCTCCTTGAAGATCCATCACCACAAAATATTGGAATCTCCTTGGCGATTATGACAGACTTCGATAAACAGCTTATGGACAACTTGCGCTATTTTTTGGAGGGCATTGGCTATAGTGGTTTTGCAAATTTTGATATGAAACTAGATGTTCGTGACGGGGAATTTAAAATATTTGAAATGAACTTACGATCGGGTGCTTCAAGCTATTACGTGACAGCAAGTGGTCATAATTTAATGCAATGTGTTGCTAATGATTATGTATTCAATGTACATCAAGAGCTAACGTATGTACAGACGAGGCATTTATGGTCACTCATTCCAAAAAGATTGTTATTCAAAGGCTTGAAAAATGTAAAACTGAAAATAGAAGCTAAGCAATTAATAAAACAGGACAAGTATTCGAATGCTCTATATTTTAGAGAGGATATGAACATAAAGCGTTGGGTAAAGCTTAAACTATATAATTTTTATTTAAATCTAAAATATAAAAAGTACTACAAATAAGGCCAAGATAATTTGGAGTTCTAAAAGAAGCAAAGCGGTGGTGGAAAAATTCTGCAAACTACGTGTAATTAAGTCTAAACCGCGACATTTAGTACACAAGCCTTGTAGGATGTTGCAATTATTCAGTATAATAGTAAAACGGGATTTCAAATGTATGGAATTCGTTTGAAAGGAGTTACCTGATTGCAATGAATGAAGAACAACGCTTAGCTAATCAACAAGTCAATCAACCAAAAAAAGAAGACAAGCCTGAAAAGGATTATAGTAAATATTTTGAAACGGTCTTTACGGCACCTTCATTAAAAGATGCTAAAAAACGTGGGAAAGAAGATGTTAAGTACCATAAGGACTTTAACATTGCAGAAGAGTTTGCAGGTATGGGAACAGGGCGTACTTTCTATATTCGTACGTATGGCTGTCAAATGAATGAGCATGATACAGAAGTTATGGCTGGGATTTTTATGCAGCTAGGATATACGCCTACAGATATAATTGATGAAGCTGACGTCGTATTACTGAATACGTGTGCCATCCGTGAAAATGCAGAAAATAAAGTATTTGGAGAACTTGGCTTCCTGTTAAAATATAAACGTAAAAATCCAGAAATGTTAATCGGGGTTTGTGGCTGTATGTCACAGGAAGAATCCGTGGTCAATAAAATATTAAGAAGTTATCCGCATGTCGATATGGTGTTTGGTACACATAATATTCACCGTTTACCGAACATTTTAAAAGAAGCATATATGTCTAAGGAAATGGTCATTGAGGTTTGGTCTAAAGAAGGCGATGTAATTGAAAATCTGCCGAAAAAACGTCTTGGTTCCATCAAAGCTTGGGTAAATATTATGTACGGCTGTGATAAATTCTGTACGTATTGTATTGTACCTTATACACGTGGTAAGGAACGTAGTCGCCGTCCAGAAGAAATCATTGCTGAAGTTCGTGAACTAGCGGCTGCGGGTTATAAAGAAATTATGCTTTTAGGACAAAATGTCAACGCTTACGGTAAGGATTTTGAGGATATTGAATATCGACTTGGTGATTTAATGGATGAATTACGAAAAATCGATATCCCACGTATTCGATTTACAACGAGTCATCCACGTGACTTCGATGATCATTTAATCGAAGTACTTACAAAACGTGGTAACTTAGTGGAGCATATTCACTTACCAGTACAATCTGGTTCAAATGATGTGCTAAAAATTATGGCGCGTAAATATACACGTGAGCATTTCCTTGGATTAGTAGCGAAAATTAAAGCGGCTATTCCGGAAGTAACACTAACGACTGATATTATCGTAGGTTATCCTAATGAAACTGAAGAACAATTTGAGGAGACATTATCCTTGTACCGTGAAGTAGGTTTTGAAATGGCCTTTACTTATATTTATTCTCCTCGTGAGGGTACACCTGCTGCCAAAATGGTGGATAATGTACCTGAAGAAGTGAAAAAAGAACGTCTTCACCGATTAAATGCGGTAGTAGGGGAATACTCTCGCAAAGCATTAGAGAGCTTGAAGGGTGAAATAGTAGAAGTATTAGTCGAAGGAACGAGTAAAAAACGTGATGATGTGTTAGCTGGCTACACGCGTAAAAACCGTCTTGTAAACTTTAAAGCCCCAGCAGATCTAATTGGTCAATTAGTGAAAGTAAAAATAGTTGAAGCTACTTCATATTCACTGAGTGGTGAATTCGTAGAAGTAGTAAAAAATGAAAAGGTGGAAGCGTAAATGACACAAGTATTATATACAAAAGAAGATTTAATCAAGAAGTCACATGAAATTGCGCATATGATTGCCAATACGCCAGAAGTAGAATTTTTCAAAAAGGCAGAAGCACAAATCAATGAAAACCAACAAGTACGTGAACGTATTGCAAGTTTAAAAAGCCTACAAAAGCAAGCTGTTAACTTCCAACACTTAGGAAAAGAAAAAGCACTTAAATTAATTGAAGATAAAATCGGAAAAATCGAAGAAGAAATCAACGCAATCCCAGTAGTTCAACAATTTAAAGAATCTCAAGGGGATGTAAATGATTTATTACAACTAGTGTCAAACACAATTGCAAACAATGTTACAAATGAGATTGTTCGTTCAACAGGTGGGGATTTACTTCGTGGAGAAACTGGCTCATACGTAGCAAATACAACACCAGGCAGCTGCTCATAAAAATAATTGAAGAAATAGCTCGAATGAATGCTTTCATTCGAGCTTTACTATTGTTAAAAAACTATTGTGTCAATGAAATGAAGATGCCTGTCGCTCTTCGTTTTATAATCATAAATTAAAGTGAAATGCCAGAAGAGACATACAATGTGAAATAGTTGATCTTCGTTACGGCTGGGCGACTCCAGGAATGCACCCAGCTGGAACGGAAATCAACCCCTCGATTTGCTGAAGAGACATACAATATAAGCAACAATTACGGCTAGGCTTCAATTTTCATAGATATTGGCGTGTTTCTGACAACATACTATGTAAAATGAATTTAATCCTTAATTCGATTCTATAAAAATATATGTTCACCCAATAGGCGCTACCTGCATATGATGGAGTGAAAAGAGTCGAAGGAGGAATTGCGCTGAAACGTTTACGACAAATCGTGACGAGAGCAGTAGTTGCCAAAGGGAAGAAGAGAACAGAAGAACGTGTAACATTATGTCCATCAAATAAGCCGACAAGCATTCTCGGTTGCTGGGTTATTAATCATACTTGCTCCGCGAAAAAAGTCGGTAAATTTGTAGAAGTATCAGGGAAGTTTGATGTCAATGTATGGTATGCCTATAGTAATCATTCGAAAACAGCAGTGTTTTCTGAAACGGTGCACTATAAAGACAAAGTGAAGCTTTCATTTAGAGAAGGTGAAGTAAGTGTTGGTGATGATGTACGTGTACGTGTCATTCAAGAGCCAAACTGCATAGAGGCAATCATTTCTCCATGCGGTACGAAATTTGAAATCTTAGTAGAACGTGAAGTCGTTGTAGAGGTAATGGGAGAAACGACGATTTGTATTAGTGTACATCCACTAGATTTCGAAGAGGAATGGAACTTTGATGATGAGAGCTCATCCTCGTCTTCATCTAGTTCGAGCTCAAGTTCAAGCTCAAGCTCATCTTCTTCGTCTAGCTCTAGTGGAGAAGGCAGGTATGTTTTAGAGTCTTCATCGTTTCCTGATGAACGACAAAGATAATAGTAAAGAACATATTTCTTTTATACATGCGAAGCGCTAGCATCTTAAAAAAGGTGATTGAAGCGTTTCGCATGTATCTTTTGTTATAATAAAAATATCTATATGGTTAGAGCGAGGGAATTTTTAAAATGACAACATATACACCAATGATGCAACAGTATTTACAGGTAAAGGAAGATTACAAGGATGCCTTTTTATTTTTTAGATTAGGCGACTTTTACGAGATGTTTTTTGAGGATGCTATTAATGCCTCACAACTTTTAGAAATTACATTAACGAGCCGAGATGCTGGTGCAAAAGAGCGAATTCCAATGTGTGGTGTTCCACATCATTCGGCAAAAAATTATATTGAAACACTTGTGCAAAAGGGCTATAAGGTTGCAGTTTGTGAGCAAACAGAAGATCCGAAGCAAGCAAAAGGTGTAGTGAAGCGTGAAGTCGTACAACTTATTACACCGGGTACGATCATGGAAAGTAAGTCGCTCGATGGTAAATCCAATCATTTTATTGGCGCTGCAGAGCAATTTGATGATACGACATTTGGCTACGCTTATTTAGACTTATCTACAGGTGAAGCAGTAGCCTCCTCGATTGAGGGCGACGGTAAAGCACTATTAATGCAAATGCAGGCATACGGTATTCGTGAATTAATTGTCACGGAAAATTTGCAACTGCTATTAGCAGAGCATGCAGTCAATGTCGGTATCGTCCTTTCTATTGAAACAGATGAAATGACGTTGGCTAAAGCTGCACATTATGTAGAAGCGGTGCCGAATGATTTACAAATCGCTTGCCTTCGTTTGCTTCATTATATCGATAAAACACAAATGCGTTCCTTATCACATATCCAGGCATTTACGTATAATGAAATGAAAAATTATTTACGTATTGACTCTAGCTCTAAGCGTAATTTAGAGCTTATTCAATCTATTCGTGGCGGCGATCAAAAGGGCACGCTTTTATGGTTGTTGGATGACACCGTGACGGCAATGGGCGGACGAAAATTAAAGCAATGGTTACACCAACCTCTTGCTTCACGTTCTGCCATTGAAGCGAGACTAGCGAACGTCACTGATTTGTTGGAGGAGTATTTTGTAAGAACGGAGCTCCAAGCCTCTTTAAAACAAGTATACGATTTAGAACGTTTAGCTGGACGTGTAGCTTTTGGTAATGTAGGTGGACGTGATTTAGCGCAGCTACGTGATTCTTTACGTCAAGTACCTGTAATTCAGCAGCAATTACGTGGTGCTAATAAAGAAACATTGCAGAAGCTAGGTGCAGCACTTGATACGTGTGCGGATGTGGAGGTACTTTTAGCTCGTGCAATTACGGACAACCCACCAATTACGATTAAAGAGGGGGACGTCATTCGCGATGGCTATAATGAGCGTTTAGACGAACTACGCTATGCCTCACGGAATGGGAAAGATTGGATTGCTCAGCTGGAGCAAGAGGAGCGGGCGAAAACAGGTATTAAAAACTTAAAAATCGGCTACAATCGAATTTTCGGTTATTATATTGAAATTACGAAATCTAATATCCATTTAGCTGATTTAACACGCTATGAACGTAAGCAAACTTTGGCAAATGCTGAACGTTATATTACGCAAGAGCTTAAGGAAAAAGAAGCATTAATTTTAAATGCGGAGGAAGAAAGTTTAACGTTAGAATATAATTTGTTTGTGGAAATACGTGATGAATTAAAGGCGTTTATTCCACGTGTACAAGCATTAGCGGCAAGTATTAGTGAGCTGGATGTGCTAGTAAGTTTTGCGAGTGTTTCAGAGAAATATCGTTTTACGAAGCCTGAGTTTCATGAAGGACGTGCGCTAGAAATTATTGAAGGGCGCCATCCAGTTGTTGAGAAAATGCTTAATAAGCAAATGTATGTGCCAAACGATTGTGTTCTTGAGGATAATAACAATATGATGCTGATTACAGGTCCGAATATGTCTGGTAAAAGTACGTATATGCGTCAAGTTGCACTAATTGTTGTGATGGCACAAATGGGCTGTTATGTGCCTGCTGAAAAAGCTAGATTACCAATTACAGATCAGATTTTTACACGCATCGGTGCGGCAGATGATTTAGCAGCGGGACAATCAACCTTTATGGTGGAGATGTTAGAATCTCAGCACGCCATTACGCATGCTACAAAAAATAGTTTAATGCTATTTGATGAAATTGGTCGCGGGACATCTACTTATGATGGCATGAGTCTTGCTCAATCCATGATGGAATACATCCATGATAAAATTGGAGCAAACACACTGTTCTCAACTCACTATCATGAATTAACGGCACTAGAAAAGGAGCTTCCTCGACTGCAAAATGTACATGTATCTGCTACTGAAAAAAATGGCACAGTTGTCTTTTTGCATAAGGTGAAAAAGGGGGCTGCCGATAAATCTTACGGGATTCATGTAGCACAGCTTGCTCAATTACCAGAGGAAATTTTAACAAGAGCACAAGTACTGCTTGAAAACTTCGAGGCAGGAAGCGAAGCTGGACACGAAGCCGAAAACGAAGTAGTCGTGGTACAGGAAGTTGATGAAAAGCCAATGCAAATGTCCCTATTTACAGAAGAAGAACCAATTTCTCCTGCAGAATCTGAGGTGCTTAAAAGCCTAGAAAAAGTAAATATTCTAGGCACTTCACCAATGCAAGCGATGAATATTTTATATGAATTACAGCAACAACTAGTAAATGCAAAAAAGTAAAGGAGTGATGCGCTATGGGAAAAATACAAATTATGGACGAGTGGCTGTCCAATAAAATCGCGGCAGGGGAAGTAGTAGAAAGACCGGCCTCTGTAGTTAAAGAGCTTGTTGAAAATGCCATTGATGCAGGAAGTACGTCCATTGATGTTTTTTTACTAGAAGCGGGCCTCACTTCAATTCAGGTCATTGATAATGGTAGTGGTATGGATGAAGAGGATGCATTAATATCATTCTCTCGCCATGCGACAAGTAAAATTCATCAGGAGCATGATTTATTTCGAATTCGTACACTTGGCTTCCGTGGTGAGGCATTAGCTTCCATTGCATCAGTGTCAAAAATGACACTGATTACATCAAATGGTGAATCAGGAACGTATTTAGAGCTTGAGGGTGGGCATATCGCCACACATAAACCTGGCCCTTTGCGTAAGGGAACAGATCTTACAATAGCACAGCTATTTTTCAATACACCCGCTCGATTAAAATATATGAAAACAATACAGACCGAGCTTGGGCATACAATTGATCTAATGAATCGCCTCGCACTCGGAAATCCACAAATTGCGTTTAGATTGCTGCATAACGGCCAGCAATTGCTACAAACAAATGGACGAGGGGATGTTCAGCAAGTGTTAGCGGCCATTTACGGTGTGCATAATGCTAAAAAAATGGTGGCATTCAGTGGAGAATCACAGGATTATAAAATTTCTGGCTTTGTATCACTACCTGAGGTGACTCGTGCCTCGAAAAACTATATGTCGTTATTTGTGAATGGTCGCTGGGTGAAGCATTATTTAATACAAAAAGCGATTGTAGATGCTTATCATACGTATTTGCCCATTGAACGTTTTCCGATTGTAGCGCTCTTTATAGAGGGAGATCCTTATTTAACAGATGTCAATGTTCATCCTGCCAAGCATCAAATACGTTTAAGTAAGGAGCCTGAGCTTCTTAAGCTAATTGAGGAAACGATACGAGAGAATATTCGCCATGTTATTCGAGTACCGCAAATGGAAAAGAAGGAGAAAGTGGCAAAGTCTGAGACAGAGCAGTTAAATATTTGGAAACCTGCACCGAAGCTTAATGTGGAGAAAATGAATGCTATTGTAGAGAAACTTTATGATGTACAAACTGTTCAAGAATCCAACACATTAGATCCTTTAGTGCCACAATCTGAAGTCCCTACTGCCGTTGAAGAAAGTTGGCAACCGACACCAATGATGGAAGTGAATCGTCCTGAAGAAGAAGTGACACTAGAAGAGCCAATGGAAGTTTTGGAGGATGAGCTTCCGAAAGAGCCATTCCCTGCACTTGAAGTAGTAGGGCAAATTCACGGCACGTATATTGTTGCGCAAATGGAGGATGGCTTTTATTTAATTGATCAGCACGCTGCTCAGGAGCGTATTAAATATGAATTTTTCCGTGAAAAGGTCGGTCAGGTGAATCCGAATGAGCGTCAGGCTTTATTGCTGCCATTGACTTTCCATTATGCTGCTGACGAGGCTCTTATTTTAAGAGAAAATCGACAGGAGTTAGAAGCTGTAGGCGTATTTTTAGAGGAATTTGGGCAGGCATCATTTGTCGTAAGAGAGCATCCGAGCTGGTTCCCTAAAGGGGAAGAACAGGAAATTATTGAGGACTTAATTGAACAAGTGCTGACAACTAAAAAAGCGGATGTCAAAAAATTACGTGAGGCGGCAGCGATTATGATGAGCTGTAAAAAGTCGATAAAGGCCAATTATTATTTAACGAAAGAGCAAATGGAAGTGTTATTGCGAGATTTACGCAATGCCGACAATCCATTTACATGCCCGCACGGACGTCCAGTACTTATTCATTTTACATCTTATGAAGTGGAAAAAATGTTTAAACGGGTAATGTAATTATAACGCCTAGAACAAAGGTTCAAAAGTAACATACACAGTACATGTGCATAAAAGGAATTTTGTAGGTAAAGCATATACAAATGACTCATCATCAAAAGTTGTGGATGACATTTTGCTAGAATGTATGTCATGGATATTAAGTTGATTGGAGTGGAGACTGGGCGACTCCTTGGGGATTAGCGTCACAGATGAGACCCTGCAGCGAAGCGAAGCGGCTCATCGGACGCCCCCAGGAAAGCGCCCAGTCGGAACGGAAATCAACTACATGTTATGGTGATGAGCTATACGAATGACATTGGAGTTTCTATGCTTAAAGTTATAACTAGTTATACAATCAGACATATACAGCAAAAGTTACACGTATTTTCAATTTATAGCAAATGGGGGAAAAAGGTATGTTTTCATTTGAGCATCGTCCTAAAATTATGCATTTTTTAGAGCAATATAGCTTTGACGTTTTAGTCATCGGTGGTGGCATTACTGGTGCTGGCATAGCACTTGATGCAGCATCGAGGGGGTTATCAGTCGCTTTGATAGAGAAGCAGGATTTTTCTGCTGGTACATCAAGCCGTTCAACAAAGCTTATTCACGGTGGACTTCGTTATTTAAAGCAACTTGATGTAGGTGTAGTAGCGGAGGTTGGGCGTGAGCGTGAAATTGTATATGACAATGCTGTTCACGTTACAACGCCTGAAAAAATGCTACTACCATTATATAAAAAGGGCTCACTTGGACCATTGTCAACATCATTGGCATTGAAGGTCTATGATCGATTAGCAGGTGTTAAAAAGCATGAACGTAGAACTATGTTAAACGCTCAGGAAACGGCAGCGCTAGAGCCTTTACTCAATCAAGATGAGCTTATTGGTGGTGGCTATTACGTTGAATATCGTACAGATGATGCCCGTCTAACTATTGAAGTGTTGAAAAAAGCTGTGGAATATGGGGCACTTTGTCTAAATTATGCGGAAATGACAGGGTTTTTATATGAGAAGAAAAAGCTTGTTGGGGCACAAGTGACGGATCATGTTACAGGGAAAACAATCGATGTGCATGCTGCGCAAATCGTCAATGCAACTGGACCTTGGGTAGATGAAGTCCGTCAAAAGGATAAAGTAGTAGACAAAAAACAATTACGTCTCACAAAAGGGGTCCATATTGTCCTTGATCAAAAAGATTTTCCATTACAGCAAGCCGTGTACTTTGATATAGTGGATGGGCGTATGGCCTTTGCAATTCCACGTGATGGTAAAACGTATGTAGGAACAACAGATACAGTTTACGAGGGAGACCCTACACATCCGGTCGCTACCCGAGAGGACGTTGATTATTTAATTGTAGCTGCAAAAACAGTGTTTCCAACTGCAAATATTTCAAGAGATACGGTTGAATCGTCGTGGGCAGGTGTGCGTCCACTTATTTATGAAAAAGGCAAGGATCCATCCGAAATTTCACGCAAAGATGAGATATGGACGGCTCCAAGTGGGCTAATAACAATTGCCGGTGGTAAACTGACGGGCTACCGTCAAATGGCAGAAACAATCGTTGATAAAATTGTAAAGATCCATAAATATAAGCACGCAAGTCCATGTGTAACACGTGAGTTGTCACTTTCCGGTGCAAAGGGCATTAATGCCATTAATTTCCCTGATTATAGTTCTTATAAAGCTAAAGAGGGCGTTCAGTATGGCCTTAATTATGATGAAGCAAAACAACTTGTACAAAAATATGGGACAAATGTTGACGCATTATATAACCAGGTGAAATTTTTACATGAGCACGGAAGTACGATGCCTTTAGTTTTACATGCCATGTTACTTTATGGCATAGAAGCGGAAATGGTGTATACGCCAAGTGATTTCTTTATTCGTCGAACAGGCTTATTATACTTTGATATTGATGCAGTAAAACGTTATAAACAGCAGGTCATTCAAGTGATGCAACAACATTTTAACTATACAGAGTCACAAAGAAATACTTATGTAGCTCAACTAGAGCAAGCTATTTTAGATGCAACAAATTTTGCAGAGGAAGGAGTGTAGGTAATGCGTTATATTGAAATGTCAGATGGCCATTTTCTGTTTATTCGAACATTAAAACCATCGAAGCCATGTATTGGTCATATTCATATATTGCATGGCATGGCGGAGCATAGTGAACGTTATGTTACATTTGCCAATAGCCTAAACGAAGCGGGCTATGCAGTGACAATGCATGATCATCGAGGGCATGGAGAAACAGCGGCCTATAATGGCACATTAGGTTTTTTTGCTGAACAAAATGGGTTTGATCGTGTCGTAGAGGATGCGCATGAAGTAGTAACATTTTTGCATGAACAATTTGCAGATGTACCATTAATTATATTTGGTCATAGTATGGGATCGTTCATTACTAGAAGATATATACAATTGCACAGCGATCAAGTGGATCACGTGATTCTTTGTGGAACAGGGAATGTTACAGCATTGCATACGATGGGGAATTTAGTAGCAAAAGTATTAGCCAAACAGCTTGGTAAAGAGACAGAGAGCAAGTTATTAAATAAGCTGAGCTTTGGTAGCTTTAATAAACAGTTCCCGAATTCGAAGACTGCTTATGATTGGTTATGTTCAGTAGAGGACGAAGTGGAAAAATATATAGATGATCCGTATTGTGGCTTTATCCCAACAAATCAATTTTTTGTCGATTTAACAACAGGTTTCAGGTCGTTAAATCGTAAAAGTGAAATAGCAAAAGTGAAAAAAGACTTACCGATATTATTGATAAGTGGTAGCAAAGATCCAGTAGGAGAACAAGGTCAAGGTGTATACGCTGTTGCAGAACAATTTACAGAAGCAGGCATACAGGACGTGACGGTCTACTTATTTGAGGATAAGCGCCATGAAATCCTAAACGAGGATAATCGAGAGGCAGTCTATCAAGTTTTATTACGGTGGTTAGAAAAATATGATACAAGATAAAATACAACAGGCAGAGGTCGTAGCAATCGTAGGACCTACAGCATCTGGGAAAACAGCATTAAGTATTGAGTTAGCAAAAAAATATAATGGAGAAATCATTAACGGTGACTCCATGCAAATCTATCGAGACTTAGATATTGGTACAGCTAAGATTACGGAAGAAGAGATGGAGGGTGTACCCCATCATTTACTAAGTTTCAAAGAGCCAACAGAATCCTTTTCAGTAGCAGACTATCAAAAATTAGTGCGAGCTAAAATTGCAGAAATTCAAACGCGTGGCAGGCTACCGATTATTGTAGGGGGCTCAGGTTTATATGTGCAGGCAGTACTCTTTGATTTTCAATTTACAGAGGAGCAGGTAGATGAGGTGGCACGGAAAGCCTATTATGAAGAACTGGAAAAATTAGGCCCAGAGGCGATGCATGCTAAGCTGAAAAAACTTGATCCACAAACAGCGGAGACTATTCATCCAAATAATACTCGCCGTGTCATACGTGCGTTAGAGATGATTGAGCTTAGTGGCGTTTCAAAGGCATCCGAAGAACAAAATCGTGGAGAGGTTCCACTGTACAATCATGTGATTTTAGGGCTCGGGCAAAATATGTCACGTGAAGTGCTCTATGATCGTATTAACCGTCGTGTTGATATAATGATGGAAAAAGGACTTTTAGAAGAAGTAAAGGGCTTATGGCAGAGAAATATTCGTGGTGTGCAATCAATCCAAGCAATCGGCTACAAAGAATTATACGATTACTTAGATGGTAAATGCTCTTTAGAAGAAGCCGTTGACAGCTTAAAGCAAAATTCTCGCCGCTACGCGAAAAGACAGCTAACATATTTCCGTAACAAAATGGATGTATATTTTGTTAATAATGAAGAAAAACTTTGAATAATTTCTAAAAATTACTAATTGCTAAATTGGTAGAACATGCTACTATAGGAATGAAGAGGTAGAAAGAGAGTATAGGGAGGTATATTTGATGAAATCAATTAACTTGCAAGATACATTCTTAAACCATTTACGTAAAAATAATGTCTTTGTAACTGTGTTTTTGTTAAACGGATTTCAGTTAAAAGGAACTGTGAAATCCTATGATAATTTTACAGTATTATTACTAGATGCTGATAGCAAACAACACCTTATTTACAAACACGCTATTTCTACATTTGTTCCAGCAAAGCAAGTGGATTTTTTAGAGACAGGTGAATAGATCATTCATCATCAAAAGTTTGGGAATCAGATTTTATAAAACGTTTACCATTTGAATAAGTTGCTCTTCGTTACGACTGAGTGACTCCTTGGGGATTAGCGATTTAGAGGAACGAAGGCTAAAAGCATCACGTCCAGTGATAACGCCTTCGTGACCAACAACAAAGCGCCCAGTCGGAACGGAAATCAACCTCACGTTATGGTAAGGAGCCGTAAAAAACTATACTTAAACAGTTAGTGTTCTTGACACTAGCTGTTTTTTTGCCTTCAGGCTATAATGTAAGAGGAAATTGACATTTTGGAGGACTACACAGATGAAATCTATGGATACAACAGAAATAGTAGAACTATTAGATGCAAACGAAGACCTATTCATTATTGATGTTCGTGAAGAGGATGAGGTAGCTCAGGGTATGATTCCTGGTGCTCAGCACATTGCTCTTGGGACAATCCCTGAGCGCTTAGAAGAATTAGATACTGCTAAGCCATACATTATCGTTTGCAAGGCAGGCGGACGTTCAGCAAATGCTTGTGCATATCTAGAAGCTCAAGGCTTTGACGTAACAAACCTTGAAGGCGGCATGCTTGCTTATGATGGAGAGTTAGAATTTAAATAATGACATACTAAAAAAAGAAAGAGCCTTTCAATATTCGCTCTTTCTTTTTTTATTGCGCTTATTTTTTTAGTGAGTCTATAATAAGGCTAAAATTTTTTTCGAAATGATTGTATGGATTTTCATTTTTTAGCTCCCGGATCTTTAGGTTATAACTGGCAAAGTTTAAACCGGCACCGTAAATTTGTAATGCGCCATTCGCAAGATCTCCTCTCTGAAGGTGTTCTATACCTTCCATTAAGAAGTTTTCGCTCTCATCGAAGTGACATTCAGTAATGTTTTTATCTCCACTGTGAAATAACTTTAAGTTTTCAATGATTTTATTCGCTGTATCTTCACTTATTGAAGCGTCTACATTGATTAATATTTGGTTTATCGGTTTTACTAGCTGAGCATATCGGCTATCATAATTCTCGCATGTTTCAGCAATTGCGTTTCTTAGCTCTTTTGTGTCCAACGTCTCTTCACCTACCTTTTTAATTTTGTCCTGCCTTAGATTTTATTAACTCCCAAACTTATTTAGCACACCAGTTTTCATTAATTTTTATCGTTTTGGCACTTATCAAAAGATAGCATCTAGCATTAATATTCTTGCGCACGAATATTCAGAAATGTGTTACAATTAAAACCGTTAAGGAGGGATAAGTATGTATCGAACAATAGCACCCCCAACAATGTCTTTACAGTAGAATCTACTGTTTAGGCATTCATTAAAAGCTTGCTAATTCTCAATAGATTCTACTGTATATCGGAGACTATATACATGTAGAAAGTAGGAATTAGAAATGAGCGGAAAACCATCTTTTATTGTATCGATGATTATTTTTGGCGCTGTCGGTGTTTTTGCAAAATATATTAAGTTGCCTTCAAGTGAAATAGCCTTTTGGATGAGTCTCATTGGCTCTTGTTTTTTACTGTTGATTTTCCTTTATAAAAAAGAAAAATTTACGAAAACAACTATTTTGCAAAATAAATGGCCAATGATACTTTCGAGCTTTGCTTTATGTGGCAATTGGATTTTTCTTTTCCAAGCGTACAAGGAAACAACCATCGCAAATGCGGCACTAAGCTACTATTTTGCTCCAGTACTAGTAATTTGTTTATCACCAATCGTTTTGAAAGAGAAAATAGTTGCACGGAAAATCTTTTATGTTTGTGTTGCGCTAGTAGGCCTGTATTTTATTGTCCAAAGTCAAACTACCGAAACGAGCGAACATTATGTCGGAATTATCTATGGGCTTATTGCAGCTTGTTTCTATACAATAGTTACATTCACCAATAAGTATATTCATGGCTTAAAAGAGCCCGATAATACGATTATTCAGCTTGCTTTAGCAGCGTTATTCCTCGCACTTTATCTTGTGGGGACTAATGGGTTCAAAGTAATACAAATCGATATAAAATCAATTAGTTTACTTATAGCATTGGGCATCGTCCATGCTGGGATCGGCTTCTATCTGTTCTTTTTCGGAATGCGTCATTTAAAAGGGCAAAGTATAGCTATTTTAAGCTATATTGATCCGCTAACATCATTACTGATTTCGGCGATAATTATTGGAGAAAAAATGACGACCCTACAAATAATAGGCGCTATTCTTTTGCTCGGTGCAACATGTCTGAGTGAATTAGACAAAACAAAGTTGATCTCACAGCGATAAACAAACAGGAAGCTCCCAAGCCTTTATGCATGGGAGCTTCTATTTTTGCTTAATGACATACTATAAAAAATAATTAAAGAGAAAAGGGACCAGCATATCCGTTCACTAAAAAAACCATGAAGCTTGAAAATTTAAAATGTTGACACATTAAACACTTTGACGTAAATTAAAAATAATTGCATAAAAGCATTAGGTGCCCATTGCGGGAGAATAGGGAATAAAGTGAAAAGCTTTAGCGGTCCCACCACTGTAAAAGGGAGTTTCATAGAGAATGCCACTAGCATCGTTCTGGGAAGGTTCTATGAAATGTTGAAATTGAGCCAGGAGACCTGCCTATCTGCTTCGTATTATATAGACGATGGAAAAGTCTGTAGTTTATTTGTTATGGATAAACTACAGGCTTTTTATTTTTTTCTCTAAATCATTCTTCGAGTAACAAGGGCAAATAAGAAAGGGGAAATTTTCATGCAATTATTACAACAAACGATCCAAAACATTCAAAGTGCAGACCACAAAATGATGGGGCAGGCAAAAGAACGCATAGATGCACTTTGCAAGCCTCCTGGTAGTTTGGGGAAGCTGGAAACTCTAGCTGTGCAACTATCCGGTATTACAGGTGAACTATATCCTGCAATTGATAATAAAGCAATTATTGTCTGTGCCGCGGATCATGGTGTCTGTGAAGAAGGAGTGACGCCGAATCCACAAAATGTGACGGTCTTCCAAACGCTAAATTTCCCAAGAGGAGGAACAGGTGTCTGTGCTGTCGCGAAAATAACGAATGCAAAAATTGTTACGGTAGACGTTGGGGTTAAAGAGGATATTCCACATGATGCTGGTGTCATCATTAAAAAGATTAAATATGGTACGGATAATATGGCAAAGGGTCCTGCTATGTCAAAGGAAGAAGCCATTCAATCAATTGAAGTAGGAATTGAAGTAACTACGGAAGAAATCAAAAAAGGGATAAATGTACTCGGGACAGGTGAAATGGGTATCGGTAATACAACACCTAGTGCTGCTATATTATCGGTTCTTCGCGAGTGTCATCCGAATGAAGTGACAGGCTTCGGTGCAGGAGTCGGACCAGGAGGAATAGCACATAAAGTAGAAGTCATCCACAAAGCTATAGCATTAAACAAACCAAATCGTCATGATGCTATTGATGTTCTTGCAAAAGTCGGAGGGTTAGAAATTGGCGCGATGGCAGGGGTAATACTTGCTGCTGCTGCACATCGCAAACCTGTTGTTATTGACGGCTTTATTTCTACTATCGCTGCTCTAATTGCGTACGAACTTGAGCCAAACGTAAAAGACTATATTATTCCTTCTCATGCTTCTGAAGAACCTGGTGCAAAAATTGCTGCTGAAATGCTCGGAATTGAACCAATGCTACAAATGAATATGCGATTAGGAGAGGGCTCTGGTGCAGCTTTAGCCTTTCCTATTTTGGATGCAGCAAGCTCTATGATGAAAAACATGACTACATTAGAGGAAGCTATGTTACTGTTGAAAAAGTAGATTTATTAATCTTTAGGTACTTATTGTCGCTGCTGTGGATGCACGGCGTTTGTGAAAATAAGAAAAATTCAAAACAAGCCCAAATCTGATATTTGGGCTTGTTAATATGCAACGGTATAGCTATGCTCGATTCAACTTCCGCAACGGTAACCGCCATTTCTTCGTATATGAAAGTATTCTTAATACTGTGATCACACCAAATAATACATATAAAAAGATATCCCCTGAGAAAAGTTGAAGTCCGATAATAAGCCCGGCTAGTGCTGCCCAAACACCATAAATTTCATCACGGAGGACTAATGGTTGTCGTCTAGCTAATAAATCGCGAACAATTCCACCACCTGACCCTGTTAAGACAGCAGCTACAATAACTGCACTAATAGGCATGTCGAGCTTTACAGCATAGAGAGCACCTTGAATGGCAAATGCGGATAATCCGATAGCATCGGTAAAATTGCCCCAGCGATGCCAATGCTGAATAAGACGGTGCGGAAATAAGAAGAATAGCGTAATCGCTGCAATGGCAATTTGGAACATCATATCTTGACCCCAAAGTGTAGTTACAGGTAAACCTATCAATAGATTTCGTATAGCTCCACCACCGAAAGCAGTTACGATACCGAGTATATAGACACCGAATAAATCATATTCTTCTTCCATTGCAATTATTGCCCCGGAAATAGCGAAGGCAATTGTTCCAATGATACTAAAAACCTCCCAAGCCAACCCTTTCACCCCTTAAGTGAATAAAATCATTTCTTGTTGTAGATTAGTTACTAATACGAACTAGAAAACATTAAAGTCTTCTTTTTTGTATCAGAAGCAAAGAAAGCATCGACTTATGATTTGGAATTATCAGATATTAAGTATCTAATTATAGCAGAAATGCATAGATATAGTTTTTAATTTAACTAAGCGCCTAAATGCAATTAGAAACACAAGCAATTTTTGCAGGCAAGCTCACAAATTGTTAAGATAAGATTTGAACAAATGTGAAATGGAGAAGAACATAATGACTTTTACAACCAATTTATTAGAAGAAACACTAGCATTAGCTGCTAAAATAGAAGATAAGGTACGCCCTTTTCATGCAAAGGTAGAAGATATGGCGTTCTTCAATCAACAAAAAGTGCTTGCTGCATTCCGAAAGCATCAAGTAAGTGATTATCATCTGCACCCATCTAACGGTTATGGCTATGATGATGAAGGGCGTGACAATCTAGAACGTGTTTATGCAGAGGTTTTTGGAGCGGAGGCTGCTATTGTGCGTCCGCAAATTATTTCTGGTACACATGCAATCACACTTAGCTTATTCGGAGTACTACGTCCTGGTGATGAATTACTTTATATTTCGGGGCAGCCGTATGATACGTTGCAATCAATAGTCGATGGTGGCGATAAAGATACTGGCTCGTTAAAAGATTATAAAATCGGTTATAGCCATGTGGATTTATTGAATAATCAAGAGATCGATTGGGAAGGTGTTGTAGCTGCAATTACAGCAAACACAAAAATGATTGCTATCCAACGTTCGAAGGGCTATGCAACACGCCCATCCTTTACTATTTCGCAAATTGCAGAAATGTGTGCAAAGATCCGTGAATTAGCACCGAACGCAGTTATTTTCGTTGATAATTGCTACGGAGAATTTGTTGAGGCACTAGAACCGACAGAGGTTGGAGCGGATTTAATAGCAGGCTCGCTCATTAAAAATCCTGGTGGAGGCTTAGCGAAAATTGGTGGTTATATTGCAGGTCGTGCAGATTTAGTAGAAAAATGTGCTTACCGTATGACATCGCCAGGTATTGGTGCTGAGGCAGGTGCAACATTAAATACGCTCGGTGATTTCTATCAAGGATTTTTCCTCGCGCCACATGTTGTATCTCAAGCATTAAAAGGTGCCATTTTCACAGCTGCTATGCTGGGAGAAATAGGCATGAATACATCGCCAAGGTATGATGCGAATCGTACGGATTTAATTCAATCGGTTTCTTTCCAAAAGGCGGAACAAATGATTGCTTTTTGCCGTGAAATTCAAGCAAACTCACCAATTAATGCGCATTATGCACCAGAGCCAGCGTATATGCCTGGCTATGAAGATGATGTCATCATGGCTGCTGGAACTTTCATTCAAGGTTCAAGCATTGAGCTCACAGCAGACGGTCCTATTCGTCCGCCATTTACCGCCTTTATTCAAGGTGGGTTAACATACGAGCACGTAAAATTTGCTATTTGTAGTGCTGTTCAAAAAATCCAAAAATAAGTAACGAAAAACTATTCAAAACCTCCTTTTGAATAGTTTTTTTACTTATGAACGAACAGTTGAAGATGAAGCTTCTTAAAGTGAATGCCATTTATCATCATTCAGTAGAAGACTACTTCATGATGAAATATCCTAACACCTACTGAATGGAGATAAAGCCTCCGGCGGATGTCACGGATCTTCAAAATCCGGAAGCAATTACGACAAGGCGAAATTGATATAAGTTGATTGGAGTGGAGGCTTGGCGACTCCTTGGGGATTAGCGATAGAGGAACGAAGGCTAAAACCATCACATCCCGTGATAATGCCTTCGTGACCAACACCGTGTTGGCCCGAGACCCTGGAGCGAGCAACGCGAGTGAAGCGGCTCATCGGACGTCCCCGGGAAAGCGCCAAGCCGGAACGGAAACCAACCCCACGTTAGGATGTGAAGTATAGTTTTTTACAATTTTTCATCATTTCAAAAAATATTTTAATCAATGTTAGGAAAGCTTACATGAGTGGTTGACACTATAAATTTTTCGTTATATGATTAGCGAGTATTGGAGGGGAACTTAAATGAGTCGTGAAATTAGACGAACTATGCCGTTATTATCTATGAATATCGTAATGCAATTGACAGAGCTTTCGGCACGTCAGATTCGTTATTATGAAGAACACCATTTAATTGAGCCGCACCGAACAGAAGGCAACCGTCGAATGTTTTCATTAAATGACGTCGATACACTGCTGGAAATTAAAGATTATTTGGATCAGGGTATGAACATGGCGAAAATTAAAAAGCTGTTCGCTAAAAAGAATGAACCTGTTTCAACAGATGAGCGTGATTTAAGTGACTCAGAATTACGTAACATCATGCGTGAAGAAGTGCGTCAAGCACAGCGCATGCAAAAATCATCCATCCGTCGTGGGGATTTATCTCGATTCTATTAATAAAAGGCAACATCATTCATGTCTTTATTAATAGAGTAGGGTAATTATAAAAAGCTAGACAATTTATAGGAGTGTGGAAAACTGTGGGTAAATACACTAAAGAGGACATTAAACGTCTAATCGAAGAAAAAAATGTAAGCTTTATACGTCTACAATTTACAGATATTCTTGGCACAATCAAAAACGTTGAGATTCCTGTAAGCCAATTAGACAAAGCACTAGAAAACAAAATGATGTTTGATGGCTCATCCATTGAAGGCTTCGTACGTATCGAAGAATCAGATATGTATTTACATCCTGATTTAGATTCTTTCGTAGTGTTCCCTTGGACTTCTGAAAAAGGGAAAGTAGCACGTTTCATCTGTGATGTATACACTGCTAAAGGCGAGCCATTTGCTGGTGACCCACGAAATAACTTAAAACGTATCCTTAAGAAAATGGAAGATATGGGATTCTCAAGCTTCAACTTAGGACCTGAACCAGAATTCTTCTTATTTAAATTAGATGCAAAAGGTGAACCGACACTAGAAGTGAACGACCACGGTGGTTACTTCGACTTAGCACCAACTGATCTTGGCGAAAACTGCCGTCGTGATATCGTACTAGAGCTAGAAGAAATGGGCTTCGAAATTGAAGCATCTCACCATGAGGTAGCTCCTGGACAACACGAAATCGACTTCAAATATGCAGACGCAATCACAGCTTGTGACAATATTCAAACGTTCAAATTAGTTGTTAAAACAATTGCACGTAAACACGGTCTACATGCTACATTCATGCCGAAGCCATTATTCGGTGAAGCGGGTTCTGGTATGCACTTTAATGTTTCATTATTTAAAGGTAAAGAGAATGCATTCTTCGATGAATCTACTGAACTAGGTCTTTCTGAAACAGCAATGCAATTCATGGCAGGTGTCCTTTCTCACGTTCAAGGCTTCACAGCTGTGACAAATCCAACAGTTAACTCTTATAAACGTCTTGTACCTGGTTATGAAGCGCCGTGTTATGTAGCATGGTCAGCTCAAAACCGTTCACCACTGATCCGTATCCCATCAGCACGTGGTCTTTCGACTCGTGTAGAAGTACGTTCTGTGGACCCATCTGCTAATCCGTATTTAGCGATGGCTGTTATTTTAGAAGCTGGTCTTGAAGGGATCCGTCGAAACTTAACACCACCAGCTGCTATTAACCGAAACATCTACGTGATGTCTGATGAAGAGCGTAAAGCGAATGGTATCGCAAACTTACCACCAGCGCTTGATGATGCTTTAGCATTACTTGCTAAGGATGAAGTAGCTCAAGCAGCTTTAGGTGAGCATATTTATGCAAACTTTAAAGAAGCAAAAGAAATCGAGTTCGACATGTACCGTACAACAGTACACCAATGGGAACGCGATCAATATTTAAAAATGTACTAATTAAAACGTTGGGGCTATGATGCTCCAACGTTTTTTTGTGCGCCTAGCCTGGAAGTACATCATTTTATGCGGTATCTTCTGATAGAATTTAGTAAATTTTATCAAAAGAAGGTCTTCAAAATAATAAAAAGAACGCAAATTAATACATAAAAGCTAAGTTATTCGTAAATATTTAAGTTTTTCTTATATGCCCTATACACACTTGACTACGTGCATTATTATTTTAAAAGAGGTGAATTAAATGGAGATAGTATCATCGTTTGGATTTATAAGTATATCAATTTTTTATCTTTATCAAATTATCTTTTTTATCTTTTTCAGAAAAAAAGAACCTAAAGAAGCTTCTTTAAAGTATTATAAATTTACATGTGTGATTAATTTCTTGATTTTTCTCGCGACTCTTCCAGTAGTGTTTTTACTTGGTGCTATGTCATCATCTCTTTTTCCGTTTTTAATCATCAGTGGTTTACCATTACTATTCTTCATTTGGTCACTAAGAGATTTACTAATTTTACAAAAAGAAGAAATAAATAGATACATAGACTAATAAAAAATGCATTCAACAACCATTTTTAGCGATAAGGAAGTCAATTTTATTAAAAGTCAAGAGGTTAAGTAATTCGCTTGTTACATCAGTATTCTTTATGAAATGTACAACATTATAACGAATTATTTTTAAGCTGAACTAATTTCTGCATTAGTTCAGCTTTTATTTGTGATTAGAACTCTCGAACCTTTTTCACCTTTCGAATTATCTAATTTCCCCTCTTTCTTTAATCGTTCCACTTCAATTTGATTGACCATTTCAAAATCAATTTCACTAAAAGAGGAATTCAACAATCCTTGCTCTTCCTCATAATCAAACCCCGTCGCCCCCTGGAAATGCACTTTTCCCTGAAATACTTTCTTTTTCGGTTCGTAATGATCCTCTAATGTAACCAAATCGGTAGCTAATAAAACCTCCATCAGATTTTCATGAGGCATATGA
Source organism: Lysinibacillus sp. EB271-A1-10B (assembly GCF_058791335.1). Taxonomy (NCBI): domain Bacteria; kingdom Bacillati; phylum Bacillota; class Bacilli; order Caryophanales; family Bacillaceae; genus Lysinibacillus; species Lysinibacillus sp. EB271-A1-10B. The sequence goes on along the minus strand of NZ_JBYTDL010000001.1, from coordinate 76,872 downwards.
CTAGCTTTCTTTATTTCCATATTTTGCACTCTATATATATTTGTAGCAGTCATGTAAACTATGTCTATTGGTAAAATTTTAATAGAAGAAAGTAGGAGCAAACCAATGAAAGCACTATATGTTTTTTTATCTTCCCTTGTATTGTTTGGACTTATTTCTGTTTCGCCAGCAGAAGCAGCAGCAGCAGAAAAATCCATCGATATGTATTTTTTGGAGGATGTTGATTACGATCATTGGGCATACAATGAATTGGAACGCTTTGTGTATTCGGATATCATAGACGGATATGTGGAAACAGAATCGTTTGAAGAAGATGGAGAGGAATATGAATATACATCCGTCTCTATAAAACCAAAAAATCCGATTACTCGTGCTGAATTCACTAAAATTTTAGTGAATTCGATGAATTTACGTGCAGGTGAAACAGTTAAATCGTTCCCTGATGTAAAACCGGCGAATTGGTATTACGAGTTTGTTAAGGTTGCTAGTAGTCAAGGCATTATCAATGGTAAACCAGACGGTACTTTCCGACCGAATGACAAGATTACACGTAACGAAATGGCAGTCATGATTTACCGTGCATTCGAGTCAAAGCTTGATTTTTCAGTAACAGGAAAAGTATTCCCAGATGTACCAAAGGGGAATTTCGCCTATGAAGCAGTTGTGAAAACGGCAGCTGTAGGAATTATCAAAGGGTACGGAAATGTTTTCAAGCCTTACAATGATGCAACTCGTGCTGAAGCTATCGTGATGATTGACCGTGCCTTGCATCTAGAGCCCGAAACAGATGGAGATCAACTTGCGATCATTCAAGCAGTTGATCGTAACATTAAAGATGAGACGAAATTCACTGAACAACAAGACTTAAAAGCATTAGAAGCACTTTATCGTGAAACGACAATTGGTTACCAATTAGCTTATTCACTTGATAGTTTGGATATGGCAGGTATGTTTGAAGAATCAGATGTTATATTCAAGAAGGAACAGATTGGTGAATATGCGATCAAAGTTGTATCTGTAAATAATCATTTTGCTCAAGTCCGTATTGATAACTTAGTATATAAAATATCTTTGACAGCGCCAGATATGTCTTTTAACATGAAAATTGACTTATCAGGAACTGCTCATCTTAAGAAAAGTAATGATGGTAAATGGAAAATTTATAACGTTGTTCTTGATGAAGATGACTATGAACAAGATTGGAAAGAAACATTAGAAACTGAGATCAACTAAGAACAAAAAAAGCGTAAGGAATTCTCTGAATCGCCCCGTAAAAGTTAGACATCAATCTAACTTTTACGGGGGTTTTTTTATGGCAAAAGTAAATGCCGAAAATTGATTCAAGCAGTCCAGCGATACTTAAATGGAAATGAATCTATGATTGAAATCGCGGAAGAATTGGAGTGACAGATAGGGTTGTAAGTGAATGGGTTTGCCGTTATTGAAAAATGGTGTAGAGACTTTCTTAAAATCCTAGTAGGAATGTTAAGCAGCAAAAAATAAAATGTACACTACTAAAATTGAAATTTAGTAATGTACATTTTTATAATAATTGCAACAATATAAACAAGTTATGATATAACAATTACTTGTCTTTAATATTACAGTGTATCCTCATCGCATCTATTTTAATAGCCCATATGATGGTGGCACGGCATATGCTGCTGATGGTGATGTTGATGATGCCCCATGTGATGATGATGCCCCATGTGATGGTGATGGTGTCCCATGTGGTGATGTTGGTGGTGATGATGTGGCATATGGCAAGGCTCAGGTGGCATTTCGCAAAGTGTATGAGTCTCACAACATTCATTCACGACAGACTCAGTGCAAGGGAAATGATACTGATGATCAATTATATGTTTATTAACTGTTGTTACATGTGCTGGCTGTACATGTGGTACAACTGTATGGATGTAATTTGTGCGTACATAATCCTCTGGTGGACAACAATGTGGCGGCTCATATTGAGTTGGACATGTAAGTGGTGGACAACAATGCGGGCCTTTTGCATGATGATGGTGATGCATATGCTGCATGTGATGCATATGCTGCATATGTTGCATATGTCTTTCCATGGTAAAACCTCCTGTTTTGATAAGTTGTGGTTCATAATTAACATATGAGATAAAAGACGATATGGTCTATTTGTATGCCTATTAAGGGCTGGTTAAATCTCTTAGGCAATCAAAATAGGTATGATTAATGGAGGGGTTCACCAAATTTTAGACGTCGTCAGTCACTGTAAAATTGAGGTTTGTTGAAAAGTAATGATACAAAGAAGAATTGCAAATAATGTTAGAAGAGAATAATAATAATATTAAATTTTAGATTGAATAAAAATGCATTTTGTTGTAGAATTAACCGATGTATCGTAGGTTTACGATATTTTTTAGCTCATAAAAATGAGTGATAGTGATTATTCTAAAAAACTTTATGCATTGAGGATTTTAATAATAAAAAAGTAGTGTTTGGGCATTCCTTCCTTACTTTTTAAAGGAATGTTTTTTATTTGATCATTCATTAACTACTCAATGCAAAACTTTATACAGATATACATTTCTTGGCGGTTTTAAAGTACCTAACAAGCTTGATGTATAAAACTTCGAAAAAACCTAAAGAAATGAGGCTTTAAATGATGAAAAAATATCCTACTTCTTCATACTTTTTCTTCATAATTCCGTCTCTTATTGGTGTTCTATTATTTATGACACCAGTCTTAACGGAAGATGGATGGAAAGTTCCGATTGCTATTTTAGCAAATTTATTAGCAGGTTTTGTTGCACCTATTATTAGTTACTTTACTATAATTATATTTGCGATTTCGGCAATTGGTTCACTCATTGCCAAATTTGTTCCTCGGAATAATGCAAAGGAATCTAGTATTTTATATACATTATTTTATGTAAATTGGTTTTGGACAATTATAAGAGTCATCGGTTTAGTATTTGCCTCAATGGTCGTGTTTAATTTTGGACCATCCGCGATTAACAATGAAAATACGGGTGGATTATTAATGAATCCTGACGGTGGTTTAGTAACATTTTTATTTACGATTTTCTTATTTGCAGGCCTACTATTACCGTTTTTAACAAACTTCGGATTGCTTGAATTTTTCGGAACGATGATGGTAAAAATCATGCGTCCGCTCTTTAAAAGCCCTGGGCGTTCATCAGTTGATGCACTTACATCGTGGGTTGGTGATGGAACAATTGGTGTTCTTATGACGAGTAAGCAATATGAAATGGGGAACTATACGAAAAAAGAGTCAGCCATTATTGCAACGAGCTTTTCTGTAGTATCCATCACATTCTGTATCGTAGTACTAGATACAGTGCATTTATCACGCTATTTTATTCCATATTACTTAACGGTTGTACTTTGCGGTCTTGTGTTAGCGATTGTTATGCCGCGAATTTTTCCACTTGCTAACAAAGAAGACACTTATATCGACGGTACACCAGTAGATTTATCACGTGAGGAATTACCTGAAGGCTATAATTCTGTGTCTCACGGCTTAGAAAATGCTTTAGCCGTTGCGCATGCAAATCGTGACCCACGTCAATTTTTGAAAGATGGGACTAGAAATGTCTTGGATTTATGGATTGGTGTAGCACCGATCGTTATGGCATTTGGTACGGTTGCTTTAATGCTTGCTGAATTCACTAATATTTTTGCATTTTTAGGAAAACCGTTTGAACCTATTTTAACAGTACTTGGTTTACCAGAGGCAGCTGAGGCAGCGCAAACGATGGTTGTTGGCTTTGCTGACATGTTTTTACCTTCAATTTTAGGAGCAGGAATTGAAGCTGAAACGACACGATTTGTGATTGCTGTCGTTTCTGTTACACAGCTTATTTATATGTCTGAAGTCGGTGGCCTTATTTTAGGTACAAAAATTCCACTGAAATTTTTAGATCTAGTAATTATTTTCTTAATTCGTACGATTATTTCACTACCAATCGCAGCATTAGTTGCACATATACTCTTTTAGATTAAAAAGGCAATTGTTCGAATTTCACTAATGCGAACAATTGCTTTTTTCTTTATTAAAGTACGCGCGAAAAAGGAGAATATCTATAAAAAGGAATTCAGTGAACATAATATAACTTGCACATAAATTCATTGAATTGGGAAAAACTACGTTTAAAGTGATGATACTGAGGTGATAAAATGGACAGAATTTTTTCTCTCTGCTTAAGTTCTTGTTATTTGTTATTTTCTCAACCTAGTGATGCCTATATAAAAGACTCACCTAGTTCGTATGAAGAGGTCTATCCTGAAATAGGCTATAAAACGGTTGAAGGAGCTGCCTACGATTTCGAACGGCACTTTCATCAAGGACTAAAGCTACCACTTCGAGTACCTCCTATTAGTTTTACACATCATTTTGGTCGGTTTAATGATCTAGATGGTGACATGAACGATTTTTTTGAAGTTACATTTGTTAATAATCAACTTCCTGAACATCATTATAAAATAACGGTTCGACCTATTCAGTATAAGTTTCCAGTTAAAAAGGAAAGTGTAGTAAAGACTTTCGTATTGAAAAAGGGAACGACTTCAATCTATATGGAAGTCTCGGGTTTTCATGTACTTGCTTTCGAAAGAGAAGATTGGCAATATATGCTGTGGATTGATAAAAGAGTTTCAAATAAGGTGACACCTGAAGTGTTAGTTGACATTGCTAATTCCATTGACTATACAACGTTAGAGGATGAACGGGGTTAATTCAGCTAGAAAATGCCAAGACCTATAGTTTTTTGGTCTTGGCATCATTTTTTTTGAAAGTATGCCGAATAGCCTCAATAATTATGCTGGATTGACAGAAGCATTTCGGATCGCCATTGTTATGATAGAGTAGAGTAATACACTAAAAACTAATAAACCACTTAATAGAGCGAAGCTAGATATATTTGATAGTAGGTCAAACAAAGGAGAATACCATTTGAATATGATTGTAACAATCGGAATTAAGACGAGTAACCCTATAAAACTGTAACCGCCCAGAGTTCCCAAGCGATAAAAGACAACATTCAATAAAAGTCCTGCTGTTAGGAACAAGAGCAGTAAAACGGTATCCAATGCCATCATTTGTAAAAATGATGGGGAATTATTAAAAAGTAAAATAGGATGGATAATGAATATGTTAGAGACGTTAGTAAGTATTTTTTGTGTACAACCAATTATGAAGGCACTTACTAGGCTCCAACAGATAAAAAAGAGCCCCACATTGAACATAAATTGCAAGCGACATAAACCAAGCCTTAAAAAATAGGATAACGTTTTATTTAGTAACTTTGCAGCCATGATACTGGAGAAGATATAAACAGGTATAGAAATCATGATGTAAAAATTATAAATATACAGGTTAAAAAAAGCTTCTAAGAATAACGACAATAGGACGATTGAAAATAAAATGCTCCAAAAAATTAAAATTTGCTTTTTATAGCTTTGAAATAATACATACAAGCTTCCCTTTACTGTATTCATTTAATAGTCCTCGCTTTCTGCTGTTTACTTAAATACACTAACATATCCTGTAATGAAACAGGTTCAAGCATAATATTCTGTCCTTCAATGGATTGACCATCAGTGAAGACAATTGCAGTTAGCTCCTGCATAAATGTATGCTTATAAATACTCTTTAGTCCATTAATTGCCTGCTCAACATCAGAAGGATTACCTTTTACTGCTACAATATGCTCATGCCATTCCTCCACGGTTTTCTGAAGCAGTAATTGTCCTTCGTGTAAAATAAGTATTTCCTCAAATAGCTTACTTGCTTCATCAATTAAATGTGTAGACAATATAAAGAGTCTTGGATTGTCGGTTTGTTGTTCAATCAATAAATCATAAAAAGTATTTCGGGCAGCTACATCAAGTCCGATATAAGGTTCATCAAAGATTGTAATCCCTGCGTTACTCGCAAAGCCTGTAATAATGCCTAACGCAGACACCATTCCTTTTGATAAACTGCGAACCTTATCTTTTGGATTTAGAGCAAAAACTTCTAGTAGCTCCATTGCGAGCTCTCCATCCCAGTTTGGATAAAAGAAGCTATTCGCCTTTAACGTTTGTGCAATTGTCATTTCCTCTTGAAAGTTTCCATTCTCTGCAACAAAACAAATATCACGTAAAGTTAAAGGTACATTGAAAACATTTTCTCCATTGACAGATATGTTTCCCTTAGTTGTAGAAATAAGTCCTGATAATAAATTTAAGAATGTTGTTTTACCAGCGCCATTATGACCCAAAAATCCAATGATTTTTAGTCCTTCAATTGTAAAAGAGATATTTTTTAAAGCTTCCTTATGTCTATATGATTTACTAACATTTTTCACTTCGATTTTCATAGGTTAACCCCTCTGTAACATATTTTGTAATTCTTTATCTGAGATACCTAATCTTATTGCTTCTTTCTTTAACGGCTCTATATGTTGCTGAAAAAAATTTTCCTTACGCTCTGCAATTAATAATTCACGAGCATCAGTACTCACAAACATGCCGACGCCACGTTTTTTATAAATTACGCCTTTGTCCACTAATTCGTTCACGCCCTTTCCAGCTGTTGCAGGATTAATTTGATATTCCTTTGCAAATTCATTTGTGGATGGAATGCGATCTTCGGGTTGTAGGTGTCCATCTAAAATTCCATCCTCTATTCGTTCGCGAATTTGTTGGAAAATGGGCTTTTCATTGTTTAAAGAGTGAATCACAATTCCCCTCCTTTTGTTGATTGGTTAATTACTTGTGTAACTAACTATATAACGCAAGGGTAATTTTGTCAATTCCATATTGTGAAAAATTTAGTTGACTGAATGCGTTCATTAAGTTATTATAACTAGCGAATAAGAAAGAGGTTCATAGCGCATACCCTCTATAAAAAACTATGGATGACGTCATCTACGCCATATCCCAAAATGCGGATATGGCGATTTTTTTTTATTTGGTTTCACGCAATGGACTTCTCACAATTTGAGGAGGCATTTTTTATGGCAGGAAGAAATGAAGAGCAAGGTTTACAGGATTTAACACTCCTTGGGAACCAAAATACAAAGTATTTATTTGAATACTCACCGGAAATACTTGAAGCAGTCGACAATTTGCATACGAAAAACGATTTTTTTGTAAAGTTTAATTGCCCGGAATTCACAAGTCTATGTCCAATGACAGGGCAGCCTGACTTTGCGACAATGTATATTTCTTTTATTCCAGATAAAAAACTAGTCGAGAGTAAATCATTAAAGCTATATTTATTTAGTTTCCGTAATCACGGGGACTTCCATGAGGATTGTGTCAACATCATCATGAATGATTTAATTAAGCTGATTGAACCGCGCTATATTGAAGTATGGGGTAAGTTTACGCCGCGTGGTGGCTTGTCCATTGATCCTTGGTGTAACTATGGCCGACCAGGCACAAAATATGAAAAAATGGCGGAGCACCGTTTGATGAACCACGATATGTATCCGGAAAAGGTGGATAACCGCTGATGCTTTACTATTTAAATGGATTGTTTGTTGGCTTTTTAATTTTAGCTAATGTTTTAGCTGTTAAAGTGTTTAGTATAGGTGAATGGATGGTGCTTCCAGCCGCTGCGATTTTAATTATTTTTACGTATCCGCTTATTGATGTAATTTGCGAGGTATATGGTAAGGAAGCGGGTGGTCGCACGGTTAGAACAGGGCTTATTGCTCAAGTGTTTGCGGTATTCTTTATCGCTATAGCCATTGAACTACCACCTGCACAAGCCTTTGTCCATCAGCAGGAGTTTGAGACAATTCTCGGCGGTAGTATGCGTGTCATTATTGCAAGTCTTGTAGCCTATTCGGTCAGTGTTAACTTGGATGTAGTGATATTTAGTAAATTTAAAGAAAAGCATGGAGACGGAAAGCTTTGGCTTCGAAACAATGCTTCTACGATGCTAAGCCAACTCATCGATACGGCATTATTTATTACGATAGCCTTTTTTGGAATAATGCCATTTAAGGTGTTACTGACATTATTTATCACACAGTATATATTTAAATTTTTGGCGTCCATTGTTGCAACACCACTTGTTTATGGGTTAGTTTACGTTGCACGGAAATTTGATAAACTTAAAAGCATCGAGCCATCTCATTACTGAGATGGCTTTTTTAACATTCCGTTCTTTAAATAACCCGATGGAAGAGAGGGACATAATTCTTCTGTCGAAAGTTAATAGTGCTCTCGTAATCGAATATTATTTAATAGCACCTCTTTTATCCAAGTTTATAGCTCCATTTTTGCATATGTGTAACGTTACGGCCGAGCATATACTGTGGATAAGAAAGGGAGGTGAGCAATTATGAGAATTAACTGGAAGATCCGTTTTCAGCATAAACCATTTTTACTTGCACTATTTTCGTTGATTGTATTACTCGCGCAGCAAGTAGCAGCTATTTTTGGCTATGATTTAACGAGTGCAATGAGTGAGCAGGGAATGACCATCTTAAATACCGTATTATCCATCTTCGCTTTATTAGGAGTTGTCGTAGATCCTACAACACGGGGAACCAGTGATAGTCAACGTGCTTTGATGTATAGAAGACCTAGATAAAAAAGGGTGGAAATAAATTAAAAGTGTAATTTTACATTTTGGATAAATGTGTTATAATGATAAAAAATTGATAAAGATAAAGTAGGGAGGACGATTGAATGTCGCTTGAAATGGAGCAGAGGGTTGCCAAGCTCGAGCAGGAAATGATGGATTTGCGGCAGGAATTAGAAGGCTTAAAACGTCAACAACCTGTTGGAAAATCAAGCGCCTTGAGTGCTAGGCAATCCATGGCTGATCAATTTGAACCAAAACCAGCGCAAATCCTAAAGCCAAATTCAAGCTTGGAACCAAAGCCGAAAATAATGACAAATCCAGAAGAAAAGGTGCAACCACAGCGAACATTGGAAGAGCGTATTATGTGGGCACTTCCAAAATTATTTATGGTCATTTTAGTGATGGGGGTACTTTGGGGACTTAAGCTTGTTAGTGATTATGACTATTTAGCGAACGAAGTTAAAATTATCCTTGCCTACGTATTATCTCTTGCCTTAGCAGTAATAGCTTATGTGTTAGAGCGTAAAAAAACAGGATCATCGGCTATAACAATTTCTTTATACGGTGGTGCATTTATTGTTGGGATATTAACAACTGCCGCAAGTGCGATATTGTATGAAATCATAGGTTTAACGATGGCACTTGTTATTGCCGTTGTTTATATCGGCTACGGTATTGTTATTAGCTACTTGAAGAAAAACGAAGTACTCACAATATTTGTAGCCTTTACATCATTATTACTACCATATTTACTAGAATATATGGATTTTAGTCCTGTTATCATCTTAATCTATGTGGTTGTGCTATTTATGATGCTGCAATTTGTCATTCTTCAACACAAGCAGAAGTTGGCATTCTATCTAGCAACCTTTTTCTCTTTGCTAGCTGTCAGCATTATAGCGTTTATGAACCATGACAACCGAGTTGTTTTTGCAATAGGTTTCCTTGTTGTTCTAACTATTTTTTACACTAGTTGGTGCCGATTATATAATGCAGAGTCTAAACTGAAAAATATTCATGTCGGACTCCAATTCAGTCTAGGAACTTTTAGTTTATTACTCCTGAACTTTATTATTAGACCAATTGAATATAGCGAAGCACTATTACTCATAGTAATCAGCTTGTTTGCAGCTGTAGCGGGTTATGGCTATAAGCAAAAATGGCAGGAGGCATTTGATAGTGCCGTAACACTCGCATTTATTACACTATGTAATACGCTGCTAGTTATGAATTTACCAGGGGAAGTAGATCAATTGCTCATCCCGTTCATCACCTTTGCAGGTGTTATGATGAGTTTACGATTACGAGCAAGTATGATGAAGGTTGTCGGCTCATTTTCATTTACAATTACAGTCGCTTTAAACTTTATTATTCATGAGCCGACACCGTTCTTCAGCATAGATCATATTAGCTTAATAATGCCGGGAATATATCTCCTAATTATTTATGTATATGCGAGACGTCCAAAAGAGACACTGACATCCTTCGAAAAGTTTATGAAGGAAATATATGTGATTGATATTTTAGCAGTTATTACGGCTGGTTATTTCTTAGCCTATATCGGAAAGCTGGATGAATTGTACTTTGCAAGTGTTGGTAATATCCCGCATTTAACGTGTTTAATCCTAGCTTTACTTTTCGCGGGATCACTTTTAGTACCAATAAAATACAAGGGGCGTGCATTAACGCCAGTCCTTGGTGGGTTTTTCGTTCTCTTCACCGTAATGCTTGAAATTATTCCATACAATATGCAAGGTATCGAGTGGCTAAATATAGTAACAAGAATCGTGTATATTGCTGTGATCATAGCAATAATGATTGATGTACTGATGAAGGGCCGCATTTACCAAATCTATCAAGAGCAAGCAGAGAAACTTCTAGACCAAGTTGTAAGTGCAGGCGTTGTGCTTACGATGATATCGGTTTGGGGTCTTATCCATCAACTTTCCTATAATAGTTTGCTAGATTGGAAACTAAGCATTGCCTTTTCAACGATCACATTATTCCTGACAGCCAGTATCTCACTATGGCTTAGCACTGTGCGTAACTTACAAACATTACGCCTAACAGGGTTTGTTATTTTAGTGATTGCGTTTATTAAGCTTATATTCTTTGATTTATCCGCTTTAGACTTATTAATACGAGCTGTCCTGTTTATTTTGATAGGTGGGATTGGGTTGTTGTTGTCGGGTAGGTTGTTGAAGAAATAAATAAATAATATTGATCTAAAGCATGGAGTTGCAATAAAACAACATTAAAACCGTTTACCTTTATTTTATGGTAAACGGTTTTTTTATATCTAATCGCTTTTTAAACTTAGCTTGATCTACATATTTTAGCAATTGAAAAATTTAAAAATAAATACAAATTCATACGAAAAAGTGGTGTTGTAAATGCTGTTTATATATGAAATAGTATAATTAGCATAGGTAATATTCAATTAATAGGAAAGTTTATTTACTATAAGTACTATTGTTTTAGTGTTAAAGTCTAATGTACTTTTAACTTCTTTCGGCGGGTGTCCAAACGCCCGCTAAACAGAGGAACTTAGTCTAGGAACGCCAAGTCCTGTGGCATTACCGAAATGACCGACATCGTGTCGGCCCTCGCGCATGTCTAAGCGCAAAGCCGATTCCAGACGTGATTATGCCGAGGCATAATTGATTAACTTACATTACTAAAAAGTTTGATCAGCATAAGGAGGGAGAAAATGAAGCGTCAAAATAGAAAATTATTTAAGAGTCAAGGGGGATTCTCTTTAATTGAGGTTGTTGCTTCCTTAGTTATAATAACTATCATCTTATTATCCTTTTTCGGCTTACTCATTCAATCGAATAAAACCGGAAAAAGCTCTGAACAAATTATTGATGCCACCTATTTAGCGCAAAAGGAAATGGAGAAAATGTATAACTACTTTAAATCTACCACGATCGAAACGTGGGAATCTAATTTTCCGTATCTAGCTGAAAAGGATGAAGTGAATTCAACAGGTAATATCACTCGGTATAAAGTGACACCCTCTAATGCTAAAAACAAGGAAATCATAATAGTGAATGCTGAAGATATCTCGCATGATAATACCGTTAGGGTTACTATCGAAGTTTATGATTCAAGAGGGGCGATATTAAAAGCGAAAATGCAAAATATCTTTAGCTTGTAAGAAAAGAGGTGGTTCATATGTCTAAATTCAAAAATGAGAGAGGCGTGACCTTACTAGAAGTTTTGGCTGTTACTGTAATAGCTACGATTGTATCTATTGTTCTTATGTCTATCTTAATGAACAGTAAGACTACAAGCGATAAACAAATGAAATCGACTATTCAATTATCTGACACAACTTATATTTTGAAAGTTGTTACTAAAGATACGCGTAAATCTACTGAAATTCATAAAAAGGCTTTAGATGAGTATACAGAATATACACTAATAAATAATCAAAATAATAAAAAATATACTTATGTATATTACCAAAAGGATCAGACGATTACGAGAAATGATGAAATGATTGCAGCGAATGTGCTTGATTTTAACATTGAAGATAAACGGAGTCATGTAATTATTGATATTACAACGCCAAATAGTAAGCCTTTTTCATCAACTATATATTTTAGGGGAGGCAGCTAAATGTTTAAGAATCTAAAACAAGAAAATGGTTATTCGTTACTTTTAGTAATTTTTACAATTGCTTTTATCTCAGTTCTTGGAATTACGCTTTTAACACTTACTGCTAATTCATTAAAGATGTCTGCTAATGAGCGAGATGACCAATCTGTTTTTTACATTGCAGAAGGTGGCTTAAACAGTACAAAAAGCAAAGTAGAACAATTAGTTAAAATTACATACGATGAAAATAGAAAAAAATTCAATAAGCTACCTCCTGATAAAAGAAAGCCGGAAAAATTTAAGTCAGATTTTATAGATGCATTTGAAAGTAGCTTAGAAAAAATCTTTGAAAAGAATCAATCAACATATGCTGATACAGTGACTTTTGATGAACAATTTAATGAAAAAACTTTTGCAAATGTAACAGTTATTCAAGAAAGTACTGAACAATTACAATATAAAATAACGTCCGTTGGTAATGTTGGCAAGAAAACGAGAACAGTAGCACAGACAATTACAATCGATTTAGGAAGCGGAACGGGTTCTGGTTTTTCAAATTCCGCTGCTATCCACGCTATAAAAAACATCGAACTTGGAGGAGGTAAACTTAATGGGGATGTTGTTTCTGACAGTGGAAAAATTAGTATTACACAAGAGAGTGCTAAAATTACTGGTAAGATTGGAACAACTCCAGATAAGTTTTCAAAGCCGAGCTGGATGAATGTTACGAATGAGATTATAGGGAATGTTGCATTTCCTAAGGATGTATTACCACCTTTCCCGGATAATGAATTTACTAGTTTAAGCACAAGACCATATACAAATTCAATTCAAGTTTCCATCGATGGAAATCAAACGCAACTCTCGTTGGAAAATCATTCAATTAAGATTGACGGTGGAGGAAACGGACACATAAATGGGTATCAAAACTTTAGTGGTACTCTCCCGCTTACTCAAAATATGTACTTGAAAACGCTTATAGTTTCTTCGGGCAGAACGTTATCTATTGATGTAGGTAATTCAGACAAAAATTTATATATAGATAACTTTAACTTCACGGAAGGGCACTTAAATATTACGGGGAGCGGTAGATTAACTTTGTATATTAAGGATGCTTTTAATTTAAAGGGAAGTTCGAGTATGAATAATACAGGAGACATAGGGCAATTAAGTGTATATTATACAGGCACTTCGTTAATGGATTTTACTGGTGATACAAAAACAAAAGCCTCTATATATGCTAAATCAGCTGATATAAAAATAAATGGTTCTGGTAGCGTACAAGGAAATCTATATGCAGGTGGATCAAATATCAATGTTGAAGGAGGGTCTTATAATCACGACTTATATATTTATGCCCCCGACGCAAAAATCACAATGAGAGGATCAGGAGAAGTTATAGGAGGAATAATGGCTTATACAGTAAATACGAGTGGAGGTTCAACTGTTACTTACAAACCAAAAACGATTGAAGATACAATATCAAATGGTGGTTTAGTATTTGAAGAAAATAATAATTTAACAATTTCTAATAGTATGCTTGAAGTAGAATAAATATCACGGAGCATGAAGAGGTTGTTTAGAATGCGATATTCTGATTTTGATACAATAGAATACTAAGCTTGTCGTCTTAGTAATGACATTATTTTTACAATTATATAGTTAGTTTTAGAGAAGCTTAATGCTGTCTATGACGAGGGGTTCCAATTGATGTGAGAAAGTAATAGAAAAGGGTTATTTAGAATGTCTGGAATGAATTCAGATTTTCTAAATAACCCTTATTTTAATATTGGTTAAACTCTTGGTGAGAATAGAAAGAGGGCGCTATTTGAATTTAAAGTGCAACCTTTCAATTGAACCTGAAATTAATAGTCTTTTTTGCCTAGGGTAGTTGATTCGATATGTATACATCGAAAGTTGTGTGGAGATATATGACTGTGTTTTATAGTCCATAAAACACATTAACAACATTTCAATAGTAATTACAATTTCATGTTTAAAAAAGATAAGTTCACTGAAATTTAACTATTTTTAGGATGAAAGGCTCATTTTTAAATATAGTTTGTGTTGTATTGTAAAAATATGAATAAAAAGTAATTGTTTTATATGAGTAAATAGACATTCTTTTTTTGACTATATTTGTAAAGGTGATGAGGCTATGAAATTATATTTGAAGTTAGGCGCAATGGTAGCTGTTCTAATCATCTTATTAACAGTCTGGGTACCTAATATGATCGTAGATAGTGCACTGGCTAAAGGTGTTGAATCTACAATCGGAGGAATATCGGTTAAGGATTTAGAGGGTGGTGATATTGAAAATGCTTTACAAGAGGCTATTAATATTTGGCGAGACGCTCCTGTTAGCGTAGAAGGGGCCAATATTACGATTTCACTGGATCCAAAATTATTTGTATTTGATGTAGAGAGTTCTATAGCTGAATATCATAGTTTAACAGACAAGTCTTGGTTTGCTTTTTGGAAGCAAGAGCAAGCGGTACATATACCCTTACATGTGGAAGTAGATGATCAAGTGAAGAAGCAGCTTGAGGCTACTAGTGTATGGGAGGTTGATGCGACCTTAAATGCAATTATCACTCAAATTTCCTATTTAAAAAGTCATAAAATTAATGCAACAGTTGCAGATACTCAGTTAATAGAAGCGGAGCGTTTGGCTCTATCGATTGAGAAAATACCTGCAAATGCAATGGGTGTTGATAAACTAACGAATATGCTAAACGATTCTATTATTTTACCTGAAGTGCCATTTTCTTACTTAACAACGATAGAAGAAAAATATGACGAAGCAAATAGTGAAGCAATTAATTTCGTAGCCTCTATGCTTTATCATGCTGCTCTTCAAACTGATTATGAGATTTCAGAGAGACATTCTCAAGAAAAGAGGCCGAATTATTTACAGCAAGGACTGGATGCAAGGGTAAATCGTGCGTTAGATAAAGATTTGCAATTTGTAAACCGTTCTGATCAATCGAATAAGTTAAAACTCACAGTAGAAGGTGATTCTTTAAAAGTGGAATTATTAGCTCAAAAGAAAGAAAAAGAAATCACTGTTCGAGTTAGTAAAGATAAGATCATACAACCACGAGTCATTATTCGCTATTCTAAAGACTTACCAGTAGGCAGCGAAGAGGTTATCCAAAAAGGTCAAGTAGGCGTCCGGGTCGAAGTTTATCGCTCTGTTTTAGAAAATGGTAACACTACGGAGGAACTAGTCAGCCGTGACTACTATCCACCTGTTAATAAAATCATTTTGAAATCTTCAAGACAGCCTGTTGTTCCAGAAAATAGTAATGAAAAAGTAGGAACTTCCGATTCGAGTGATCCTGATCTAAACATGGATTTAGATGGAGATGGATTACCAGATAGACAATCTGAAAATGAAAAATCCGTCAATAATGCTGTAAATAACAATAAAGATACATCTGCAAATACTTCAAAAGATCCGAATGATCCTGAGATTGTATATGGCTACTATGATAAAGGTGGGAATTTTGTACAAACAAGCCCATAAAGAGAGGAGTATATGTGAATGATCGTAAAAACTGGGCGAAAGCGATTAGGTGATTTACTTGTTGAATCTGGAGTTATAACAAATGTGCAATTGGAATTTGCGCTTACAAACAAAACAAAAGATGAGAAATTAGGCGATTTTCTCATAAAAGAAAATATTTTAACTGAGCAACAGTTAATCGAAGTACTAGAGTTTCAGCTAGGAATCCCACACATTCATTTGAATCAATATTCAATAAGCCCAGACTTACTTCAACTTGTTCCGGCTGAACTCGCTAAACGAACAAATATTATTCCAATCCGTCGTGAAAAAAATAAACTTTTCATCGCGATGGCTGACCCGATGGACTATTTTGCAATAGAAGAAGTACGTATGGCGACAGGCTGCCAAATCGAAACAAGTATTGCAGCTAAGGATGACTTATATCGTACCCTAACGAAATATTATGATTTGCAAGAGTCTATGGAGGCTGCATTGCTCGACATTGGTGCGACAGCTGCTGAAACACAGGAGGAAATTGAACGAGAGGATTCTCCGATTGTCCGACTAGTTAATCAAATAATTGCTAATGGAGTTGCCCAACGAGCAAGCGATATCCACTTTGACCCACAGGAGACGGATTTAAGGGTTCGCTATCGAGTAGATGGGGTATTGAGAACCGAGCGCTCGTTACCGAAACATATGCAAAATATAATATTAGCACGTATCAAAATTATGGGGAATTTGAATATCACGGAAAATCGAATTCCTCAAGATGGACGTATTAAAACGAATGTTAATTTCAAGCCAGTAGATATTCGACTTTCGACTCTTCCAACTGTTTATGGAGAAAAAGTTGTGATGCGTATTTTGGACTTAAGCAGTGTTGCCAATTCAATTGACAAGCTTGGCTTTACAGAGCAAAACGAAGTCCTTTTCCGAAACATGATTGACAATCCTAATGGTATTTTGCTAATAACAGGCCCTACAGGATCAGGGAAATCATCTACATTATATGCAGCCTTAAGCAACTTGAATGAAGAAGATGTAAACATCATTACAGTAGAAGATCCAGTGGAATATCAGCTCGATGGTATAAACCAAATTCAAGTGAAAGAAGAAGTAGGTTTAACATTTGCAGCTGGATTGCGTTCAATTTTGCGTCAGGACCCAGATATCGTAATGATAGGTGAAATAAGGGATTTTGAAACAGCACAAATAGCAGTACGTGCCTCGTTAACAGGGCATTTAGTTTTAAGTACTTTACATACAAATAGTGCAGTTGAGTCAATTTCTCGACTACAGGATATGGGGATAGAACCGTTTTTATTATCCTCTTCACTAGTAGGGATTATGGCACAGCGCTTAGTACGACGTATTTGTCGAGATTGCGGAGAAGACTATGCTTTTACGAAGCATGAATTAGAAATCATGCATAAGAACGGCATTGAAGGAGTTACACATGGTAGACGCGGAAGAGGCTGTCCTTCGTGTAATCAAACAGGTTATCGTGGACGGATGGCTATTCATGAAATTTTACCAATCGATCGCAATATTAAAGAAATGATATTAAGTCGAAGTAGCGATAGTGCGATGCGTGATTATATGAAACAAGAAGGCTATTACACATTACTGGTAGATGGGCTGTTAAAAGTAGTAGAAGGACAAACAACCACTTCAGAAGTATTGCGTGTAGCAAATGCAGATTAGGATGTGAATCGTTCATGACAACATGTAGAAATATTGATGAGCTATTAACACGCGCATTTGAAGAAAAAGCGTCTGACCTTCATTTAACAAAGGGAATCCCGCCAGTTTATCGTATCCATGGGCAACTAGAACAATATGGGAGTGAACTACTAACTTCTGAAGAATTACAGACAATGGTGAAAACTATTTTACCTGAGCATAAATTACAAGAGTTTCATGATAAAGGGGAAACCGATTTTAACTATTCATTGCAAGGGAAATGTCGTTTTCGCGTAAATGCCTATCATCAACGCAATGAAGTGACGATAGCTGCCCGTTTGATTGAAGCGAAAATTCCTTCCATTGAATCGTTAAATATGCCACAGATACTGTATCAATTAGCAGAGAAACCACAGGGTCTTATTTTAGTAACAGGTCCAACAGGTTCTGGTAAATCTACAACGCTTGCTGCAATGATTGATCATATTAATGAAACAAAATCAAAGCATATTATCACGCTTGAGGACCCAATTGAATATTTACATACACATAAAAAATCCATTATCAATCAACGTGAAGTAGGGGTTGATACTCAGAGCTTTGCCAATGGTTTGCGTGCTGCTCTTCGTCAAGACCCTGACCTTATTTTAGTAGGTGAGATGCGTGACTACGAAACGATTTCAACAGCTATCACAGCGGCAGAAACGGGCCATTTAGTGATGGCGACATTACATACAAGTAGTGCTCCGACTACGATTGATCGTATTATAGATGTTTTCCCACCACATCAGCAGGGACAAATTCGTGTGCAACTAGCCAATGTTTTAGTAGGCATTATTTCACAGCGTTTATTCGTACGTAAGGATGCCAAGGGGCGAATTGCTGCTACTGAAATATTAGTACAAGCACCATCTATTTCAAATTTAATTCGAAATGAGAAAGTTCACCAAATTCCTACTGTTATGCAGACGAGTAAAGCGTTAGGTATGCATACTTTGGAATCGTCTATGCAGCAGCTAATCGCTATGGGGAGAATTTCATTGGAAGACGCAAGGCCATATATGAATGCGGGGGATTATAATTGACCGTTTTTCGATATAGTGGACGCACAAAAACTGGTGCACACAAAAAAGGAATTATTGACGCGACTAACAAAAAGGTAGCACTTGAAAAATTACGAACACAAGGCATTAATGCCCGTGAGCTGGAAGAGTCTAAAAGCATTTTACACAAAGACTTAAACATTGGCGGAAAAGTAAAACACCAGGATTTCGTTATTTATTGTCGTCAATATGCAACACTAATCCGTGCTGGCGTTTCAATTGTAGAGGCAACACATATTTTAAGTACGCAAACGAAAAGTAAAGCATTAAAAAAAGCTTTACAACAAGTGGAAGAAGATATACGTGGGGGTACAGCGTTTTCAGATGCAGCAGCCAAGCATCCAAAGGCTTTTCCAGTCATGTTTATTAATATGATGCGCTCAGGTGAGGCAACAGGGAATATCGATGAGACGCTAGAGCGCTTAGCAGGGACACTTGAAAAGCAATTCAAAATTAAGAAGAAAGTACAATCGGCATTGACATATCCGGCTATTTTATCTGTGCTTACAATCGCTGTAGGTATGTTTCTAATGATATTTATCGTTCCGACATTTATGGCTACTTTTGAAGAAATGGACATGGAAATGCCAATATTAACGGTTGTTGTTGTCAGTATTTCAGATTGGTTAATAGCATACTGGTATATTGCAATTGGGATTCTCATATTATCGATTCTTCTATTTCGATTTTTCTATAAAAATAATAAGCAATTTCATTACAATGTGAACTATGCATTATTGCGATTACCTGTATTTGGCATTTTGATGCAAAAAAATGTAATCTCTCGCATGACTAGAACTTTATCATCTCTGTTCAGTAGTTCAGTACCCATTCTACATGCACTGACAATTGTTGAGAAAGTTGTAGGGAATCCAGTTGTAGGGAAGGTTGTAATGGAGGCGAGAGATAACCTAGAAAAAGGCGGTACATTATCTGAGCCACTAGAAAAAAGTTGGCTATTCCCTCCTTTAGTAACCCAAATGACTTCTATCGGGGAAAAAACAGGTTCGCTGGATTATATGCTCGAAAAGATAGCGGATTTTTACGAGGAAGAGGTAGATCGCTCCGTTGATACACTAAAATCGCTCATTGAACCATTGATGATACTCGTTTTAGCAGCGGTTGTCGGTGTAATTGTCGCGGCAATTTTCCTACCAATGTTCGCATTATACGAAAATATGTAAGCGTACTAACTATAAAGGGGGTGGTATAGAAAAGGCTGTAGTAGTAGTTGTTGTAGGGGTACATATTTTTGGACTAATCATAACAATTTATAAGGAGGAACATTGATGTTTAAAAAAATCATGAACAAAAAACTATTGAAAAATCAAAAAGGTTTAACGTTAATTGAGCTATTGGCAGTAATCGTTATTCTAGCGATTATTGCAGTGATTGCAATTCCTGCTATCGGGAATATTATTAATAATTCTAAAGACAAAGCAATCCTTTCAGATGCGGCAGGTTTACTATCAGGTGCAAAAATTGCTATTGCTGATGGATCTTGTGGTGCTGCAGATGATAATAATGTAATTACTTGTAATAAGGATGTACTTGAAGAGGTGTATGAGGGTGAATTATATACAGGTGACCAAGTAACGTATAATACTAAAAATAAAGCTTATGAAATCAAATTCAATGCTTTAGTAAACATTAAAAATAAAGATAAATTTAAATTTGGTGCTTTCGCACCGCCAGCAACTACTATAAGTGGAAAGGATTTAGTTGGAGCTATGAATAAATAATTAATTTTTCACAGAACATCCAATGTAAATTGGATGTTCAATTGAATGATTAATTTATATAGATTAATAAAATAGATATCAGAAAAAGGAGGCATCTTTCCCTATGTTTACAAAAAAGAAAAAATCGCATGTGTCGATTGAGATAAAGGATTATATATTGCGTGCGATTGTGGCAAAAGGTACTGACCCGTCACAATGGAAGGGCTATGAAATGCCATTAGCACAGGGAGTTGTTGAAGGTTCTGTTATTCATGATGAAATGGAATTGTTTGATGTCATGAAAAATAATGTGGCAAAATGGGCAGGCAAAAAGCAAAATGCGCGTATTTTTGTACCGGATACTTCCGTTTTGTTAAAGAGCTTTGAGCATCCTGATGATATAGAGTGGAATGAATTAAAAGGGTATGTGGAAATGGAGCTTGGTCAGTCCATTCATCTTCCATTTCAAGATCCTCTTATTGATGTGTATGATCCAAAACCTAGTGATGGACAGGCGATGCTATTTGCAGCACCTTCAGAAGAAGTGACGAAAATGATTGGACTATTACTCGATGCTACATTAGAACCTCAAGTAGCAGATATTCGTACATTGTGTAATATTCGTCTGTTAGAGCATTTGCAGTTAATAAAAGATAATCGAACTTATTTAATAGCGGATTGGTCCATCAATGAATTGTCGATTAGTATTTTTTCATATGGCCAACTGGAGTTTTTACGGTATCAATCGTTTGATACAGATTTATCGGAATGGAAGTTTGAAGAGATTGAGGAGTTTAGTTTTTCTTATCGTTTAGATGCTGATGACAATTATCGTATCATTCTTACCGATCAAATGCTTGAAATCGATCGTATCATGAATTTTTTTAAGTTTTCCTTACATAAAGGTGAGAAAAGTGTCGATGAGATTATCATTCTAGGAGATAATCCACTACTTCCTACGATTAAAGATTTGTTAGAAAATAATTTTCCGACACCGATTATTATGTTAAATGATTCAGTCATTCAAAAATCATTCCCTCAATTTTCAGAGGAATTTGCAAGCTTAATTGGACTTGCATTAAAGGAGGTTAACTAATGGTACCAGAAATTAACCTCTTGCCGAATTTGGAAAAGAAGCATTCAACCCCTACTTCAATATATATAGTATTTATTATTCTTATTGGTATGATAGTAGGATATATGGTTTTTTTGTTTTTCCAAGCAAAAAGTGATCTTACAAAATTAAGTGCGCAGGAAGTGGAGCTTTCATCCCAACACGAACAACTTCAAACTGAGTTAGATGTAAAGCAAAATGTGAACAAAGGCTCATTGAAACAATCTGTACAATTTGTGGAAAAGGTCTCGTATCCAGTGACCCCCTTAATGGATGAAACCCAAGTATTGTTACCAGAGCAAACGTATTTAAGGGATTATGTATTTGGTGAAAAAAATGTTGAGGTTACGGCTGATTTTGAAACAATGTCAGCAATATCATCTTATTTAGAAAAGCTAACAGCAAGCCGCTATTTCAATGATATTCAGGTTGATACTATTTCTAATTTTGATGTATCTATAGGGAATCAAGAGGAAGAAAGTGCGAAGAACAAGTTTAAGGAAGTGCCTCGTTATTCGGCAACGATTATATTAGGAATTGATTTTAAATTTCTCGCTGGAGGTAAAGAATCATGACTAGTAGTAAAAATTCAACGATTATTATCTTAACAGCTTTCATTGCAGCCATTTTATTTGCGCTATATTACTATATAGTAACACCTAAATTAGAAGAAGTAGATGCGAAGGAAAGTTCAATTAACTCCCTTCAACAAGAAATATCAACAATTCAGAAGCAGATTGCTTTAATTGAAGAGAAAGGTAAATCAACTAGTGCAAGTAATTTATCATTGCGTAAAAAAGTACCTCAAACACGAGCTATTGAAGAGGTAATTCGAAATATTGAAGAGATTGAAGCGGTGACGGGAACACGGGTAGAAGCTATGGACTTTAATAATTATGATTCGCTCGTAATGGATTCTACTATGACAGATCCAAACTCGATAAATTCTGAGGAACAGGCTAAACCAAAGCAACCTGCAAATGAAGCTGAGGAACAAGCTGTTGCTAAAAATGATGAAACACCTGAAGCGAAAGATAAAATACCAACTGCTACTTTCACTAAAGACTCCTTACCAAAAGAATTAAAACTAGTAACATTTAGTATTGATGTTGTCGCACTGGATAATGAAGCAATGGTCGAGTTTATAAAAGAGGTTGAAAAAATTGATCGTGTGATGAAAATTGATGCTATCGATTTCACGTTGACTGGTGAAGAAGAGAAATTCCAGGAGGACGCCGATACAACCTTAAAATCTACCATACAAGTAACGACGTTCTATTATGAAGGACAACAATAAATTTGATGGCGCGCATACATCCGATGTATGGGCGTCTATTAGTATAGGAGGAAATAAAAATGGAGATTGCTTATACAATTACTGTTTTTGTATTTGGGCTCGTTTTAGGCTCATTTTTTAATGTAGTTGGTTTACGTGTGCCTTTGAAGGAGTCCATTGTGCGTCCGCCCTCGCATTGCACTTCTTGTAAGAGACAGCTGACGGCGTTTGATTTGATACCTGTTTTGTCTTATGTATTTCTTGGGGGAAAATGCCGTAGCTGTGGTCACAAAATTTCTTGGATTTATCCATTGATGGAACTTATAACAGGTGTGTTTTTTGCCTTTGCTTATTGGAAATTGGGCTTCAGTACAGAATTTTTTGTAGCACTATTATTAATTTCATTATTAGTCATTATTGTCGTGTCGGATTTTGCTTATATGCTTATTCCCAATAAAGTGCTATTATTCTTTTTACCATTGCTAGTTTTGGGACGCGTCATATCTCCTTTGTCTCCGTGGTGGGACAGTATAGTTGGAGCCTTGGTAGGTTTTGGCATATTATATTGTATAGCTGTCCTATCAAGAGGTGGAATGGGTGGGGGTGATATTAAATTATTCTTTTTACTTGGTCTTGTACTCGGGACAATACATGCACTTCTGACGCTATTTTTAGCTGCTGTAATTGGCATGATTGTTGGAATAGTAGTATTAAAAGTACGCGGACAGGGAAGAAAAACGCCTATACCATTCGGACCTTCTATTGCTTTAGCTGCTATTATTATCTATTTCTATGGGGATGCGTTGATGAACTGGTATCTTGGATTTTGGTAATTAATCAGTGGGGGATTCATTCGATGATTAATAGTCTTCGAGCTTTTATAGGTAGTTAATGCTAGATAAAGATCATGGAGGGGATAACATGAAACCAATTATCGGAATAACAGCCTTTGCGGAGGATAATTTGTCCTCAAGATTAAATGCTGCTTATAGCAAAAGTATAATTGAAGCTGGGGGTGTACCTCTTATAATTCCGATTGGAGTTGAAGAGGATGTAGCACAAATTTTATCGTTGACGGACGGATTATTACTATCGGGCGGACATGATGTACATCCATTTCTTTTTGGTGCAGAACCTACACCAAAGTTAGGGAAGATTCATCCGGAAAGGGATTCAGTAGAACTTTCCTTGATTGAAGCGGCCTCTATTCGGAAAATGCCGATTTTCGGCATTTGTCGAGGGATTCAAATGCTAAATGTTGTGTTTGGAGGCACTCTCTATCAGGATATTGATAGTGAATATCATAGTAAAAAATTAATAAAGCATACGCAACAAGCGGCACGGGGCGTTGCTACACATCATGTTGATCTAACATCGGATACATTATTAACAACAATTATTGAGGAAGAAAAAATTCCGGTGAATTCATTTCATCATCAGGCAATAAACGTAGCAGCAGAAAAATTGAAAGTGGCAGCCAAATCAAGTGATGGTATCGTTGAAGCCGTAGTACACGAAGATTTACCATTTTGTCTAGCAGTACAATGGCATCCTGAAGAGCTAGCCATTGTAGGAGATGAAGCATCAAAAAAATTATTCACTGCATTTGTAGAGGCGAGTTTGAAATTCAAGGTAGAGGCATAAAACTTGATAAGCATTACATGGCTTAGGATGGAAATTAACTAAAGACATTGCTAGAGGGAAGAATCCATATAAGGTGGGTTCTTTTTTAGTGTATAAAATGGCACTCGAAAAATAAGAAAAAGAGGTATATGCCCATTTGTGAACATAGAATCCTCTTTTTGTACGTTGCTATTGAGATACTTTTAATGAACACGACGATAAAGACCTACAACATGACCCAAAATAGAAACTTGGTCTACGATAATTGGCTCCATTGTTGCGTTTTCAGGCTGTAAACGGAAATGACTCTTTTCCTTAAAGAAACGCTTTACAGTTGCTTCATTCTCTTCAGTCATTGCTACGACAATATCACCATTATCAGCTGTTGATTTTTGTTTAACAATAACTAAATCTCCGTCTAAAATGCCAGCTTCAATCATTGATTCACCCATAATTTCTAGCATAAATAACTGATCTTCACTTGTACCATAAATATCCGGTAGCGGGAAATATTCATCGATATTTTCAACAGCAGTTATCGGAGAACCTGCAGTAACCTTCCCAACAAGTGGTACATGAATAACTTGTTGCTTTTGAATAGAGTCCTCTGGCTCTAGAATTTCAATGGCACGTGGTTTAGTTGGATCGCGTCGAATTAAGCCTTTTTGCTCCAAACGAGCTAAATGTCCATGAACTGTAGAGCTTGAAGCAAGTCCAACTGCTTCACCAATTTCACGTACAGATGGTGGATAACCCTTTGCGCGTACCTCTTCTTTAATGAAATCTAATATGGCCTCTTGTCTTTTCGAAACTTTTTTCATGATTGCTCACCTCTTTTTTCTAGTCATTCTACTTATTAGTAGTATAGCAGAATGCGAACACTTAAGCAAACATAGGTTCGAAAAGTGTTTGACAAAAACGTTTGTTCGCATTATTATAAGAACATATATTCCGAACAGACATTCTTGAAAAGGGGTTATACACATGAACTGGTTTAAAAAAAATCCACATATTACAACTTTATTAGGAGCTTGTCTTCTATTTACAGCATATCTTTTTATAACAGATCCAGGAGATGTTACATACGCAGAAATTGAAGTCGAACATGGTGATAGTTTATGGTCGTTAGCCGAACAGTACCGTGGTAAAATGAAATCGGATGAATGGATTAAGCTTGTTAAGGCAGAAAATGAATTATCGAACGTACGAATTATTGCAGGTAATTCTCTAGTGATTCCAGTAGTGGGTGACGACCAATCCAATCCTATAAATTCAATTGAAATTGCGAGAAATGTAAAATGATAACAAAACAACAATCGGCTGTTGTCTATTGCCGTGTGAGTACAGAAAAAGAGACACAAAGCTCCTCATTAGAGCGACAGGAGGAGGAGTTAGTACGCTATGCTAAGGAACAGGGCTACGAAGTGAAACTTGTTTTTAAGGATAAGCATAGCGGCTATGATGTGGAACGAGAGGGTTTACTAGAAATGCTCGATTTCATAAAAGAAAAAGAAGTAACAGCATTATTTGTGCAGGATGAAACACGTTTAGGACGTGGAAATGCTCGAATGGCCGTTTTGCATTTATTGCAGAAAACTGAAACTAATGTTTTCTCTATGCGAGACGCGGGACCTGTACAATTAAATGAAATGGATACGATGCTCCTAGAAATTTTAGCAATTGTAGAGGAGTACCAGCGTAGAATCCACAATGCTAAAATACGTCGTGGTATGCGTCGTGCAGTTGAAAATGGCTACCGCCCTGAAAATAATTTATCTAACCGAGGAAACCCAAACGGTCAGGAACGTAAAGATGTCCCTATAGAAGAAATCGTCAAACTCCGCAATCGAGGCTTCACATTTGAGGAGATAGCTATGACTCTTAGGGGGCTAAGCTTTGACGTAAGCAAAGCCACTGTCCATAGGAGATATCGGGAACATTTAGAGAGAAACGAAATAAAGTAACGTTTTAATCAGTGGGAGTTTTCCTACTGATTTTTTTCTTTTTAAAGGCTCTAGATGAAGGTGAAGGAACCAGTAGTGACGGATAGAACAGTGAAAAACGTGGATAGAATCGGCAAAGTGATGGATAGAACAGCGAAAAACGTGGATAGAAACGCCAAAGTGACGGATAGAACAGCGAAAAACGTGGATAGAAACGCCAAAGTGACGGATAGAACAGCGAAAAACGTGGATAGAATGCCAAAGTGATGGATAGAACAGTGAAAAACGTGGATAGAAACGGCAAAGTGACGGATAGAACAGCGAAAAACGTGGATAGAAACGCCAAAGTGACGGATAGAACAGCGAAAAACGTGGATAGAAACGCCAAAGTGACGGATAGAACAGCGAAAGAATGTCCAACAGATTGGACATTTTGGAAATAAAATAAGAGAAGTAGCCATTTCTACCTCTCTTGCTCAATATTCTCTAGAAACTTTCCATCTTTTATTGTAGTAATCTTTCATATCATTTAGAGCTTTTTCTTTATTCTCTGTACCAATTTTCATCAAAAGAGAGATGTAGGGCTTTGCCCACAGTAATACCAAATTGTATAAAACCTCTACCTCTTGCAGTTATGATGTTACCATCTTGTACAACTAGGTCTTCAGAAAAATGATTAAGATCGAAGAATTCTAATTTTTTAATACCTTCTAGCGGCAATCCAACAGTATACTTTCTGTTTTTTAATACTCCGGCTTTCGCTAAAAGAGTTGGAGAGCTAGAAATACTTGCGATGGTTGCTCCTTTGGCATGCGCATTACCAATAAAATCAATTAATTCTTGCTCATTTATTAGTAAAGCTATATCCATACAGCCTGGTAGCAATAAGCTATCGATTTCGTCAAGATTAACTTCACTTATTTGTGTATCGGCTATACAAGATAAACCAGATTCCCCTTTGATTTTTTCATTGTTTAACCCAACAGTAACAATGGGTTTATCTCCTTGCATTAAAATAGATAATGCTACACTCAATTCATATTCACTAAATTGGGGGTACAATAATATAGCGGTCTTTTTCATATAATTCTCCCATCTATTTTAAAACGAAGATTTAGAACAGCACTATAGTGAAAGTATATCTTATACCCACTCTTCATCTAAGACAGCATAGTAGTATTCATCCCACCACTCATCTTTGTGTGGTATACATTTTTTAAAATAACCCTCGCGTCTCATCCCGATTTTCTCCATCACTTTATAGGATGGGATATTTTCCGGCTGGCAAGTAGCAATAATTCTATGCAGTTTCATTTCTTTAAATCCGTAGTCCAGTACAGCTCTTGCAGCTTCAGATGCGTATCCATTGTTGTAATAGCTCGGATTCAATACCCAGCCAATTTCGTACGTATGATCACCAAAGTATTGATGGAAAACAATATGACCAATAACTATACTTTCACTTAGTAAAATAATAGGGAAGTGTTTTGCTTTTTCACCGCTATTTTCTGAAACAAACTTTTTTGCTTGTTCCTCATTAAAAACGCCCTCTGGAATATACTTCATCACAGTTGGATTTGAAGTATATTCATAGACAGCTTGCCAATCTTGAACTTCGAATTCTCTTATTAATAGTCTGTTAGTTTTGATAAACATTTCATTCTCCCCCAAGCATAAATTAAATGATATTTGGAACCATATAAATTAGTTATACACTTGTAGTTCCTTAAAGTCATGCAATTTATGGTATTTATTTCTAAAATATAAGGATACTAGAAAGGTTGGTATAACTGCATTTTAAGGGGAAACATGCTATACTTTGCATACCATATTCATTAAGATATGTATTGAAAGGTGTGTAATTATGTTATCAAAAGAAAAAATTAACCGAATCAATGAACTTTCTGCTAAGTCTAAAAATGGTACTTTAACAGAGGCAGAAGCTAAAGAACGAACAGCGCTTCGTAAGGAATATCTAGATACATTTAGAGCAACAATGCGTGATACAATTGAAAACGTAAAAGTGGTAGATGCTGAAGGAAATGATGTAACACCAGAAAAAGTTAAACAAGCGAAAAAAAATAAATTTCTAAATTAATGTGTCACATTTAAATCAATTACGCCTCGGCGTAATTGCGTCTGGATTTTGAATTGTGCTAGCACAATTAATTCCTTTCAAAATCCGTGATATCCGCCGGAGGCATTATCTTTATTCAGTTAGTCTTATACGGTTTAACTGCTGTGAAAATAGTATATTTAAAATAAATATTTCTACTGAATAAAGATAAAGTATGTAACAAAACGTTAATAGTATAACAAAAGCATTGTTTTCTGAAGCAATGTTGACTAAACTGTATAAGAACAATATATAGGACGAGAAAGGATGTCACAAAATAATGACTCAACATGCGGATCAACTAGCGATTAATGCTATCCGAACATTGTCAATCGATGCAATTGAAAAAGCAAACTCAGGTCACCCAGGTTTACCGATGGGGGCAGCGCCAATGGCTTATACGCTTTGGACAAAACAACTTCGCCATAATCCGGCTAATCCAAAATGGTATAACCGCGATCGTTTTGTACTTTCTGCAGGTCATGGCTCTATGCTTCTATACAGCCTACTTCACCTTGGGGGCTACGGTTTACCAATGGAAGAAATTCAAAACTTCCGTCAATGGGATTCATTAACTCCAGGACATCCTGAATATGGTCATACTATAGGGGTAGAGGCAACAACAGGTCCTCTAGGTCAAGGTATTGCTATGACAGTTGGTATGGCAATGGCTGAACGCCATTTAGCAGCTACTTACAATAAACCTGGACATGACATCGTTGATCACTATACATTTGCACTTTGTGGCGATGGCGATTTAATGGAAGGTGTAGCAGCTGAAGCTATCTCTTTAGCAGGTCACTTAAAGCTTGAAAAGTTAATCGTATTATACGATTCAAACGATATTTCTTTAGATGGTGATTTAGAAAAATCATTCTCAGAAAATGTCCAAAAGCGTTTTGAGTCTTATGGCTGGAACTATTTAAAAGTTGCTGAGGGTACAGATGTTGAAGCAATTAACGCAGCTATCGAAGAAGCTAAAAAATCAACTGGCATGCCAACACTTATCGAAGTGAAAACAGTTATCGGTTTTGGTTCACCAAACAAATCAGGTAAAGCTGCTTCTCACGGTGCACCACTTGGTCAAGATGAGGTAGTTTTAACAAAAGCGGCTTATGAATGGGCTCACGAGCCATTCCAAATTCCTGCTGAAGCCTATGATACATTCGCAGCAGCTGCTGAAGTTCAAGGAGCACAACCTGAAGAAGCTTGGAATGCTAAGTTTGAAGCATATAAGCAAGAGTTCCCAGAATTAGCGGCGCAGTTTGAAAACGCAATGAATGGTCAATTACCGGAAGATTTCGCTTCAGAATTACCAGTTTATGAAGCAGGTAAATCAGTAGCAACTCGTTCTTCTTCTGGAGATGCAATCAATGCAATTGCGAAGAAAACACCATCATTCTTCGGTGGTTCAGCTGACCTTGCTGGGTCAAACAAAACTACGATGAAAGACGCTGGAGATTTCTCTGCAGATGATTATGCTGGCCGTAATATTTGGTTCGGTGTACGTGAATTTGCAATGGGTGCTGCTATGAACGGTATGGCACTTCACGGTGGTCTAAACGTATTCGGTGGTACATTCTTCGTATTCTCTGATTATGTTCGTCCAGCTGTACGTCTTTCTGCATTAATGGGTCTTCCTGTTACTTATGTATTTACACATGACTCAATTGCTGTAGGGGAAGATGGTCCAACGCACGAACCAATCGAACACCTTGCATCTTTACGTGCAATGCCTAATTTATCTGTTGTTCGTCCAGCTGATGCAAATGAATCAGCAGTTGCATGGGAGCTAGCGGTAGCATCTGAAAAAACACCAACTGTTTTAGTATTATCTCGTCAAAACTTACCTGTTCTTGATGCATCTATTGATACAGTACGTGAAGGTGTTACAAAAGGTGCTTATACAGTATCTCCTGCTACAAAAGAAGTGGCAGATGCCATTTTAATTGCAACTGGCTCTGAGGTTTCACTTGCAGTTGAAGCACAAAAAGCACTAAAAGCTGAAGGCATGGATGTGGCAGTTGTTTCAATGCCATCTATGGATCGCTTCGAAAAACAAGACGCAGCTTACAAAGAATCTGTTCTTCCAAAAGCTGTGACAAAACGTTTAGCAATCGAAATGGGCGCATCATTCGGCTGGCATAAATACACTGGTTTTGAAGGAGACGTTCTTGCAATTGACAAGTTCGGCGCTTCTGCACCAGGTGAATTAGTAATGGAAAAATACGGATTCACAGTAGAAAATGTTGTAGCGAAGGTTAAAGCTCTATAATTTAATAAATACCGCAATACTCAGTAAGGGTTAAATCTCCACTGAGTGTTGCGGTATTTTTTCGCGTTTAGAAGATTTCATTAAAGAAATCAAATAGTTGCACAATGAATTAGAAGTATGGCAACAAAGTAGTAAAAGGCTTTGGAACTTCCTCCAATGTTAGCCCATCAACAATAGTCCCACTAAATCAAAGAAGCTGACATCTGTGCAATGATTGAGAGGCTTGCAAAAAGTTGCCCAACATCGTGCTGTTGCTGTCGCTTCGCTTTCACACAAAAAACATTTGTTGGCCTAAAACCTTCGGACGTAATTATCGAGGCATATTTAAAAAATACGAAACGGCATAGATAGAATGCAGTTTCGTATTTTTTTGGAAAAACTCACTTTGCAAGCCCGTTTTGAAAAGCGTAGACAACTGCTTGCGTGCGATCTTGAACATCGAGTTTCGCTAAAATATTGCTGACATGTGTTTTTACAGTTTTTAATGCAATGAATAGTTCATTGGCGATTTCCTGATTCGCTTTGCCCTTTGCCATAAGCAATAATACTTCCATTTCACGGTCGGTAAGTTGCTCATACAGTGGGGTACTAGAGCCATGGCGCATGCGATGCATCATTTTTGATGTTACTTCTGGCTCTAAAACAGTTTCGCCACCCATCGTTTTACGAATGGCTTCGGCGATTTGTTTCGCATTTGACGTTTTTAAAATATAGCTGACTGCACCAGCCTCTAATGCAGGATAGACTTTGTCATCATCTAAAAAACTTGTCACCATCATAATTTTTGCTTCTGGCCATGCTGCTAAAATTTCAGCTGTCGCCTCAGCTCCTGTCATGACTGGCATCACATTGTCCATTAAAATAATATCTGGACGCAAGGCGAGAGCGCGTTCCACTGCCTCTTTACCATTTTCAGCTTCACCTACTACAGTGATATCTGGTTGTGCTGACAAATAGGCAGATACACCGATACGCACCATTTCGTGGTCATCCACTATTAACACTTGAATCATTTACTTCAACCTCCTTTTGTAAAGGGATTTTCACCTCTACAATTGTACCTTCCCCAGGTACTGACACAATTTTGTACATACAGCCTATCTCCACAGCGCGTTCAGCGATGTTTTGTAGACCATAAGAAGTAGATTTATCGGCTTCGACATCAAAGCCGAGGCCATTGTCCTGAATACGTAAAATTGCTAAATCATCGCGGGCAACGAGCAATAATTCAACTTCACTTGCTTTGGCATGCCGTAGCGTATTCGATAACGCTTCCTGTGCAATGCGGAATAAATGATCCTCTTCCGCTTTGGATAACGCCATTTCCTCAAGTTCATATTCAATATGAAAAAATACTTTTTGCTGCAGCTCAATTATAAGTTCCTCTAGACCTTGTGCCAGCGTTTTATTATGCAGAGCAACAGGGCGTAAGTGTAATAATAATGCACGCATTTCAAGCTGTGCCTGTTGCACAATTTTT
This sequence comes from Lysinibacillus sp. EB271-A1-10B, assembly GCF_058791335.1. Lineage (NCBI taxonomy): Bacteria > Bacillati > Bacillota > Bacilli > Caryophanales > Bacillaceae > Lysinibacillus > Lysinibacillus sp. EB271-A1-10B. Next base: position 44,843 of record NZ_JBYTDL010000001.1, on the reverse strand, counting down.
TCGACCTGCTTTAAGCTCGTAGCATTTTTATCGGTTTCGGTTAAGGCGGAAAGTAACATCGAAGCTGCGAATAATTGCTGTGATACTGAATCATGGAGCTCGCGAGCAAGACGTTGACGCTCAGCAATAATTCGCTCTTGAATAATTTTATCATTAGCTTCTGCACGTTCATTGGATAAGCGCTGCAAGCTTTTTCGTTGCGTATCAATTAACTCACTTGTTTGAACTAAAGCTTTCTTCAAGGGTTTTGGTAAAGGTTGTTTTTTAGGTAAAACAAAATCAGGTTCAACTAACTGTTTCACGATACGGGTCGCCTGAGCTTCTCTAGCACGGGCAGTCATACTAATCCAGCTGGCAATCAGTAAACTAAGTGCAAAAAGAATGACGACAATAAAACCACCGAGTGGAATATTATTGTAATTCTGTTGCCATAAGGGCTCCCATGTTTTCTCGTTTGGCTCGCCCCAAACAACGACAAGGAGACCGAATGCAGCACTCATCAATATAAAAAGTAGGGTAAATATCCTTGAGATAAAAGCAATCATTTACGTAGCACCTCCAAGTCCCCAAGCCATGTTGCAACATGTATAACAAGGGTACGCTTTGCATCCTCAGGGTTTCCATCTGAGAAACTTACACTTTCATTGAGTATACGTTGTGGACCAACATGTAGGCACTTTAATTCACCAAACAATGTTGTATAGTGTAAGCGGAATGGTATTTCATATGGGATATAAATTTGTACCTTACCAATGCCTTGTCGAATCGTAATAATACTTGTGCCGGTAGGTAAAATTGTTTGTGTTGTGTCAATCGTAATGTCGCCTGCAAGTCGTTGTATTTGGACATCTTGCCATTTATAAGCTTCTACTGGTGCAGGGAATGTACCGAATAATTCACTTTTTGTAGCGGGAAGCTTTTCGAAAAGCTCCGCACCAATAACTTTGGCCGTGTTTTCTCTTTGCAAGTATTGATAGAGCATATATAAAAGAATAATGACGATAAATAAGCGTAAACTCCACATCGTAAAGAGTGCGATCGAGATAAAGAAAATTCCTGTCCATTTAAAGAAACGATTTTTTTTCGAGAAACTTAAATAAAGAAGCCCTACTCCAATCAATAGACAAAAGGCGCCACCATTATTAAAAATTGTGAGCTCGACAAAAACGAGTAAAAAGAAGCATAGTACCCAAAAAGTGAGCTTATTAGTTGTGAAATTTTGCAAGAGGGTCACCCTTCTTTCTACTAAGAGTATAAGAGAGGGAATGGGTCCCTCTATTTCAAAACGTGAAAGAATGCGCCTCTAAATACGGCGCATTTCTTTTTATTATAACATGTTATTTATTTTCAATTAGCAGTGGTGCGTTATCTTCTGCGACATTTTTTTCAAGCTGTGCAAGACGAGTTTCGAAAGATGTTACTTCATGATCTTTGTCGATTTGGTAAGCAAGTTTATCGATATATGATTCTAAATCTTCAAAGTTGGTTTTATTGTTTTTAGCAATCATACCGTCCATTTGATGATGAGCGCGTGTGACGTTTTCTTTGCCCATAAGCTGTAATTGACGTACTTTCATATCTTTAATTTTGTGTTTCATCGTTTCAAATTTGCGTTCAAGCTCGAAGTATTCACGTGTGCTTGCTTCAATACTAGTTTGTAATATATTGTTACGTGCTGTGTATGCAGCTACTTCATCAGTAGCAAAATCGATTAGATCTTGCTCACCGCTAGTATTCGCTAATTGAAGTTGAGCTTCACGTTTAGCTAGTAAATCTGCATTTTGCTTAAATTCCTGCTCTAGTTTTTCCTTTAATTGACCTTGACGCTCTAATAATTTTCCAGTTTGCTCTGTTTGTTTTTCTGCTTCACGAATGTATTGGTTTAACATTGCAATTGGATTTTTTTGTTCTTTCTTATCAAATAAATGATGCAAGTCTGCCTCTATTGTATATTTAAAACGTTGAAATAAGTTCATGTAAATTCGCTCCTTTTATTTTGTTAAGTTAGACCATTCTTTTTCAAAGTTTGTAAACGGATCTTCTTCTTTAGCTTCAATTGTTGGGATTTTTACATCTTCGTTGTTCCATTTTTTATAGATAACGTAGATGACAGCGATTGCTCCTAAACCAATCATTGCTGGGATATTAGATATTGCTGATAGAACACCTATCAGACCTACTGTAACCCATAAGATTTTGCCGAATGTCGATTTACTCGCAGTGTAGAAGTGCATACCGAGTGCTACAAACAATCCTGAAAATAGTAGCCCTGCAAGCGGTCCAGTTAAAGCAAGTGCAACACATCCTGCGATAAAGCCTCCTATTAGTAGAAAAAATTTTCTCATATGTTTTAGCTCCTTTCGTTGATACCTTTATATTACCTATTAGCGCGCTTTGCTAAAACGGACTGGAAATTGATTTTACTCTAGGTCTTGAGGCTGAGAGTATTCTAAGTACTATAAAAAAAAGCGAAAATGCAATTAGCCATAATGTAATTAATAGAACTGAAAGTAGAAAGTTTTCGACAAAAATAGAAGATGAATGCCTCCTTCTTTTGACAAATTAAAGAGTTTGGATGAGCTATACTTATAAAAAAGAAATGAGCGAAGGAGGATTTCTAGTGAGAACCTATTCCATATATAAAATAAAAGAAGAGCATTTAACGTTTATTTTTGGCAGAGAGCGTAAGTTGTTAGAGATGATGCAAGGCTGTGAAGACGCTAACGAGAAATCCTTAAAAGAACTTGCATATATATGTGAAACCGTTCGCTTTGATGAGATAGCTACGATGCTAGAGGCGCAACTAGATTCCAAGTATGCACATTTAGAGAGAGCTCGTAATGCATTATTTTTAGAACATCCTATAAAAGGAAAAATGGCTATTTATTTAGTGGAACGCAAAATTTGTGTCTATTGTGAGGGTTCACGGATGCTTGATTTGGATCTATTCCAAATGCTTGCAAAGATGAGCGAACGCTTTATTGCATTTAATAAACAAGATAATGAGTGTGGGTGGCTAAAGCCAATGAAGTATACAATGCATTAGGAAATTTCACTACAATATATAGTAACACGCTAATATTTGGTGTATAATGGAGCGTGGAGAGTTTTTTTTCTCGGTATATATTGTAGTGGAGGAGGTTGGTTGTATGCCTACATGGGGCTGGATTATTATTGTAATTATCGCATTAGCAGCGGGCGCGGCACTTGGGTTCTTTTTAGCTCGTCAAGCTATGATGAAATATTTAAAAGAAAACCCACCGATTAACGAACAAATGATTCGTATGATGATGGCGCAGATGGGTCGTACGCCGTCTGAAAAGCAAGTACGCCAAATGATGTCACAAATGAATAAATTCCAAAAATAATTGGAATTTTTAAAAAGCAACTAGTCCAAGCCTGGGCCAGTTGCTTTTTTAATTATTTCAGAGACAAATCTTCGGATTAAATCGATTTTTGTGAATAATATAAATAATTTGTAAAAAACATATAATTCTATCGGAAAACTCGTTATAATGGAAATATTCTATTTAAAGGAGTTGTGTGCATTGCAGAAAGAAAAAACAAATGTTGAAAGCTTTGATTTAGACCATACGAAAGTAAAAGCGCCATATGTACGTTTAGCAGGTGTTAAAACAGGAAAAAATGGTGATGAAGTGTACAAATATGATATTCGTTTTAAACAGCCTAATAAAGAGCATATGCAAATGCCTGCATTACATTCCTTAGAGCATTTATCGGCAGACATTATCCGCAATTACTCTGACCACATTGTTGATTTCAGTCCAATGGGATGCCAAACGGGCTTTTATGTATCACTAATCAATCACAATGATTACGAAGACTTATTGAATATTTTAGAAAAAACATTTACAGATGTAACTAAGGCCACTGCAGTCCCAGCGTGCAATGAAGTGCAATGCGGATGGGCCGCTAGCCATAGTCTAGAGGGTGCGCAAGCGTTAGCTAAAGAATTTTTAGCAAAACGTGATGAATGGCATATCGTTTTTGCAGAATAAAATGAAAGGCAGAAAAGTTGTTATATCAACATTTCTGCCTTTTTTCGTAGCTTCTTTCAAAAATGAAATGGAATGACATTGGACGAAGAAGAATCACGATTAATTTTTTGGTAGATGAAGTTTTCTAAAAAATCATGGATTAAATCCTCATATTCAGCCATATTTTCATTAAAGGATTGTGCATGAGCACCATTATCAAATAGCTGTAGTTTCTTAGGTCCAGTTTTTTTATTGTATAAATCCAGTGACATGGAAGCTGGGATAAATGTATCAGGAATACTATGGATAAAGAGTACTGGCTTTTTAATATTTGTTACAGCTTCAGAAGGAGTCACACTTTTAAAGGAATAACCGTCTCGCAAGCGGACGAAGAAATCGGCAAAACGAATTGGAATAATCGAACCGTATTTAAATTCGGTCTTCGCAATTTGTTTTAACAGCATTGAAAAATCAGAGAACGCACAATCAGAAATATAGAAATCTGCACCGTCCTCTACAGTTCCTGCATATAGGAGCATTGTTGCGGCACCCATCGATTCACCATGAATACCAAGAAGAGCGTCTTCACCAATCATCGCCTGGATAGTTTTAACAACTGCGTCAAGGTCATTTTTTTCATAATAGCCGTAGCTAGTCGTTTTCCCACCAGTTTCCCCATGCCTACGATGGTCAAAAATAACGGAATTGTAACCAAGTCGTTCAAAAAGTCGAGCGTATTTGACGGAGTTAATTTTATTTTCCGTTACGCCATGGCAAATAATGATGGTATTATTTGTTTCCAAAGGTTGAAACATAATACCGCGAATCGTATATCCATTTGGAGAGTCAATATTTAATTCACATTTTAAATTTTTATTGTACCAAGCTTCGTCAAAACGTTTTGCAGTCGTTTCCCGTTCACGAACAAATTCAGGATCCTTTTGCTTAATGAACATTAATTTATTGGAGAGCGCGAAGCCAAACAGACCTGTTGCTGCTGCGGCAAGCGTCGTCGTTATACCTGAAAATAAAAGCATTTTCTTTTTCATTATTAACACCTCCACGTCCTGTTTCTTTTGTTGTCTAGGCATACAAATGACATCTTACGTATGTATGCACTTTGCTTAATTGTAATGTTCCCAACTGAGATTGTTTAAAACACGTCAACATTTTACAATATCTTTGGCAAAACTGCGATTATTTCTATTATCGAAAATCGTCAAAATATTTGTTAAAATAGATATATCTGCTAGTAGCATATGCATGCAGTGTTCATTTTTGAACGGGGAAAAGGGGAGAATGTTTATGACAAATGAGGTAGTAATAGTAAGTGCAGTACGTACAGCTATTGGTTCATTCCAAGGAACATTAAAGGATGTACCAGCGACAAAATTAGGGAGCATAGTTATTAAAGAAGCATTAGCACGTGCTGGTGTAGCAGGTGAAAAAGTTGACGAGGTCATTATGGGGAATGTCTTATCAGCTGGGCTTGGACAAAATCCAGCTCGTCAAGCAGCAATTGCAGCAGGTTTACCACATGAAGTATCTGCATTAACGATTAATAAAGTTTGTGGCTCAGGACTAAAAGCTGTTCACTTAGCGACGCAAGCCATTTTAGCAGGGGATGCGGATATTGTCGTTGCAGGTGGCTTTGAAAATATGAGCCAAGCACCGTATGTATTAAAAAATGCACGAGAAGGCTTCCGCATGGGGGATCAAAAAGTAGTCGATACGATGATTCATGACGGATTATGGTGTGCCTTTAATGACTACCATATGGGCGTTACAGCTGAAAATTTATGTGATGTCTATGAGATTTCTCGTGAGGAACAAGACGCCTTTGCAGCACGTTCACAACAGCGTGCAGAAGCGGCAATTACAGCAGGAAAGTTTAGCGATGAAATCATAGCGGTTGAAATTCCTCAGCGCAAGGGTGATCCTATTGTTTTTGATAAGGATGAATTCCCGCGTCAAGGCGTTACAGCTGAGTCTCTATCTAAACTACGTCCTGCCTTTAAGAAGGATGGTTCTGTGACAGCTGCAAATGCATCAGGCATTAACGATGGCGCAGCGGCAGTCGTTGTCATGTCGAAAGAAAAAGCGGAAGAGCTAGGCATTCGACCAATGGCACTAATTACAGCAAATGCAAGCGCAGGTGTTGACCCAGCTATTATGGGAACAGGTCCAGTAACGGCAGTAAAGAAAGCATTAGCAAAGGCTGATGTGACATTAGATAATATAGATTTAATTGAAGCGAATGAAGCTTTTGCAGCTCAATCGATTGCTGTAGATCGCGAACTAGGCTTTAATCATGATAAACTAAATGTGAACGGGGGAGCAATTGCCCTTGGTCATCCAATTGGTGCAAGTGGAGCACGTATTTTAGTAACGCTTTTACATGAGATGGAAAAGCGTGATGTTAAAACAGGTCTGGCAACACTATGTATCGGCGGTGGGCAAGGCGTAGCAACAATTGTCAAGCGCCCTTGAAGTGAATAAGAAGGTGAAAGTAATGGGGAAAAAACGAAAACAGCAGCAACGCGTGGATAGTAGCGTAACAGCTAGTCTACCAAAGCAGGAGGCAGTGACATTAGCCGATCAACTAGGCGGTGACGTACTAGCCAAATTAAAAGCTGCAAAGCAAGATTTAACAGTGAAAGAACAAGCCGCTGAAGAAGAGCGCCAAGCAAAGCTAGCCTTTGAGCGCAAGCAACGCGAAAAAAACAAATCGTTTGAAGAACTACTAAACGAATACGGCGATAAAGGCTCGAAATTCTAAAGAGAAACAGTGAATCCAAATGCATGCGGATTCACTGTTTTTATGTTTTATCGGAAAGATTCGAAGATTTATCGGAATTATTTATGTTTTTATCGGAATAATTATCCTCCTTGCTCAATTTTAGAGATAAATTATTATTACTATATTATTGATTTATTGATAAAATTAGAAATAATCACCAAAGGTTGAAATCAACCCACTATATGGTGATTAGTTCAAAAATTATTTAAAAAATAAAAAACGGGAGACGCTGCCAATACATATATCTCTTAATAGTTTTAGATAAATCTAAGATAGGAGAGAAAAAATGATTGAATTAAGCACGAAAAAATTAAGAGTAATCCCATTGAACGCAAAGTATTTAGATTTACTAATTAATGAAGAAAAGACATTGGAAATAGAGTTGTCAGTGAGTAGTAATGAAGTTTTTCTTGATGAAGAATTAAGACAAGCTTTGAAGTTTAGACTATCAAAAGTATTAGAAGATGAAGAAAATTATATTTGGTACACGAATTGGGTAATCGTATCGAAAGAAAAAAACTGTATCGTTGGTGGCATTATGTTAAAAGGTCTACCGAATGAGCAAGGTGAAGTCGTAATCGGATATTATACATTTCCACAGTATCAGGGAAAGGGATACATGACGGAAACTGTTAGGGTGATGAAAGATTGGTTACTTAGTCAATCTCATGTTAAGTATGTGATTGCTGACACTGATAAAAATAATATTGCCTCCCATAAAGTATTACAAAAAGCAGGTGCAACGTTATATTCAGAATCTGAAAAACTATATTTCTGGAGATTCTAATAATATCAATTAAAAGGCAAAGGGTGCTTTTAACGCGCCCTTTGTCTATTAAATATCTTCCTCATCAACACGACAATCCCAACAAATACAACTGCTCCAGCGGTATCCAAAATAACATCCTGTCCGCTCATCGTGCGTCCGGGTGTGAAGCTTTGACGTAGCTCATCAAGCGTTGCAATAATAGCTGTCCCGGCAATAGCGATTCCTGCGGCAAATCGACGCTTTCCCCATGCAAAGTAAATGCCAAGTGCGATGCAGCCGAATCCAGCAAAATGCGTGAATTTCCGAATTAAAAATTCTACAAACTTAAAGTAACCACGCTCTTCAACGGAAACAACTGTATCCCAATAAGGAATTTTTAAAACAGATAATTGCTTTTCAAACGGCTTATTTGCTAATATCTGCTCTAATTCAGGAATAATAGACTGTTGTTCATAGGTCATACTAGAGGAAATCGCAAGTACTACTAAAAATACGATTAAGATAAGCCATTTTTTCATCGGTGATCCATATATTGTTCGGCTTTCGTTAGCTCTTTGATAGCTTTAAAATCTGTTATCGAATCAATTTTTTCATAGGCAGCTAGTGTTTGCGCCAGCTGTTCTTGTGAGCTTGCACCGATTACTGTTGAGGCGATAGTAGATTCCTTTAGATTAGAAGCGATTGCTAGTGCATGTAAATCGTCATAATGTGAAGCTAAACCTGTTAATGTTGCAGTTAATTCGTCCGCTGTGTAAGTGTTAAAGCCATTGACACGCTGTAAACGTTCTTTCCAACTATTCGTTAGTAACCCCTTTGCAACAGTCCCACGCGTTACAACGGAAGCCCCTTCTTTTGCGATAAAGTCGAGCCATTCCTCTGGACGACGATCTAAAGCACTATATTGCATCATGACACTTTTTGCAGAGCTTGCTGGTAAAAAACGCTTTAGTACATTTGGTCGAATAGAGGAAATACCATATTCTCGAATTAATCCATCCTTTTTCAAATCTTCAAAAGTGTCGATAATTCCATCCCAATCGTCCTCTATAGTACCGCCATGTAACTGGTAAACATCAATATAGTCAGTACCTAGACGTTTTAAGCTAGCGTGTAAAGCCTCCTTTATATAGGACGGAGATGCATCCCAATGCCAACCTTCTACACCTTCTGTCCATCGATTACCCACTTTCGTCGCGACTAGTACATCTTGACGACGCTTTCCTAAAATAGCGCCGATCATTTCTTCATTTGCCCCAAAATCATATAAATCGGCTGTATCGATGTAATTAATGCCTGCATCTAATGCCATATCGACGATTTTAGAAGCCTTTATCTTATCTGTCGAAAGAGACATGCCCCCTAAACTAATCTCTGAAATAAACAATTCACTTGAGCCAAGCTGTCTTCTTTTCATACTAATGCCCTCCTTCGATTTCTCTACTTGTAATGGTACAATGAACATATCTGAAGAACAAGCGAGGTTATAGTCAATGAAAAAGTTTGAAGAAAAAACGACAAAGACTACATCCATTTATGACGGGAAAATTGTGAAATTTCAAGTTGACGATGTCACTTTACCGAATGGTAATGTTGCAAAAAGGGAGATTATTAAACATCCTGGTGCGGTGGCAGTTATTGCTGTTACCGATGAAGGAAAGTTAGTATTAGTGGAGCAATATCGCAAAGCTTTAGAACGTTCAATTGTTGAAATTCCAGCTGGTAAGCTTGAACCTGGTGAGGAGCCGATTGTGACGGCGCGACGTGAACTGGAGGAAGAAACAGGTTACGGTGCACAAAGCTTAACGTATTTACAAGCGTTTGCAACATCCCCGGGCTTCGCAGATGAGATCATCCATCTATTTGTAGCAAAAGATTTATATACAATTGAAAACAAAGCAGATCTAGATGAGGATGAATTTGTCGAATTAGTAGAAGTTTCGTTGGAAGAGGCGAGGCAAATGGTTGCAGATGAGCGTATATACGATGCTAAGACAGCGTTTGCAGTACTTTGGCTTGCAGCACAATAAGATAATAATCTTTTGCATAATAGAAGCGGACGAGCATAAGCTGTACAAACCTTGATAGAAAAGGAGCATGTTTATGTCTCGTACGGTGTCTATATTTTATCACGCATCTATTATTGCGGTGAGTTTCGTTTGTGGCGTTATCTTATTTCATATTATTGGTGGGCCGAATGCGGAGCCTTTTATTTCATTTATAGAGCCTCGTTTAATAAATGGGGACAGGCATTCTCTATTTCGTTTAGTGTTACCTGTTGCTGTTTCAATCGCTCTTATATTATTGCTTGCAACACATAGTCTCCTGAAGGTTTTAGTACGTGTTACAGTGGCGATACGAGCAACCTTTTTTGGCTTTAGCTCGGTTTTTTTATTACAAAAACTTGAAGCTTTCTGGGTTTATACGATTTGGTGGTTTCCATTTCAGCTCATCTATTGTATATTGTTGCTAGTCCTATGTAATTTACTTGTACCAGCTTGGTCAAAAAGAAAAATCGGAAAAATGATACATGGTCGGACAATTTTGTTGAATTTTTTCGCATTTTTCATCATAATAGTGGCTGAGTTTATTGTTATTTCTTATGTGATTAAATAATAGATACAATTCACGGGAATTTAACTTCTTTCAGCTGGTGTCCTAAAATCTGTACCTGTCGCTACGCTTTCGGTACAAAAGACATTCGCTGAAATAAAGGAACTCAGTCTAAAAACGCCACGTTCTGTGGTGACGACTGAGTGACCAACATCACGTTGGCTTAAAGCCTCCGGACGCAATTATGCCGAGGCATAATTGATTGTCAGGTAAAAACATACAAAAGCAAATTCGAAATCTACTCACTACCTTGTAATAGGATTTATTCCTTTGGTATAATGGGAAGAGTTTAGGGGGGCGTCACATGGAGAGCCGAATAGATCGTATAAAAAAACAGTTGCATAGTGCTAGTTATAAGCTGACGCCGCAGCGAGAAGCAACAGTTGCTGTACTGCTTGAGCACGAGGAAGACCATCTAAGTGCAGAAGATGTTTACCTTTTAGTAAAAGAAAAAGCACCAGAAATTGGTCTAGCGACTGTCTATAGAACGTTAGAATTACTAACTGAGCTCAAAATTGTCGACAAAATCAACTTTGGCGATGGCGTTTCACGCTATGATTTACGCCAAGAGGGAGCTGCGCATTTCCACCATCATCTTGTTTGTATCGAATGTGGTGCGGTTGATGAAATTCAGGAAGATTTACTTGAAGATGTGGAAGCCGTTGTTGAAAGACGTTGGAATTTTATTATAAAGGACCATCGATTAACTTTCCACGGCATTTGCTGGCGCTGTCATGATAAAAACGACGAAGTATCAGAAGAAAAGTAAAAAAGACGTCCCAAAAAGTTTTATGACTTTTTGGGACGTTTTTTTAATCTGAAATTTTAGTTTTAATAACTTTTGAACGGTCTTGGATGTCTGTAATCAGTAATCTATTATTTGATAGTTTCATTGTGTAACGTTTTTCGCGCTGGTATGACCAAGTACCATCTTCTGTTAGGTAAAAATCAAAAATTTCCGTCGAATCAAGAATGATTGTGGATGGATCCGTAGCATATACCTTGTCAATCATATTAGACTTAAAATCATAGGAATAGTAATCAAATGTGATATGATCCGTTACGAATTTACTGTAATCTCTTCGTATTTGTGTACCCTCTAAAAAATAATCCTGAACATAACTAAAATCAGCATTATCTAAAGCGTACTTGTAGTTATTACGAAAATCATAGAAGAGGGAGCGAGCCACGTCTTCATATTCAGAAAGGAAAGTATCCAATGCTTGTTGATTTGCTTTTTTTTCGGCTTCAGCTCTTTGTTTAGTCTGTATAGAGCCAAATTGAAGATGATGTTGCGGATTATTTAATGTTATTATTTCGGATTTCTCTTCTTGACCATCTTGTCCTTTTTTAACAGCATGTACTTTAACAGAATCATCTAGTTTTGCAGTGAAAAGCTTAACATCTTGTGCTTTTTTTCCCGTACTTTTTCCGTTGATAAATACAATTGCATCTTCAATATCAGATGTAAGATGTACCTGATAATCTGCAAGATCTATTGAAAGCATCTTTTTGTTCTCTTCATTATTAGAAATTATTAGCTGATCTTTAATTTCATTTTGAAAATATTCATCTTTTAACGCTAAACTATAATTGTAAATTCCAGGGGCGAACTTACCAATTTTTTCTGTTTCATTAGATAAATCAGTAGATACCAATTCCCCTAATTTAAATTTTGTGTCAAGTTTAACAGGACTAATAGTATGTACACTTAATTCGATTGGTTGAATATCAAATGTATATTTTTTGTAGAATATTAAGAAATTGTTTTCTTTTATCGTAATTAGTTTCGAATCATCCTTATTTGTTACAGGTTCGGTATATCCTTTTTCCATATATTCATTCAAATTTTCCTCTAACACAGGATTAATATTTTTTGTCCAATTTTGATCCTTCATATAGTTATAAAATGCCTTATTATCAATGATTGTATCTTCAGGAAATCGGAATGATTGGGCGAATTTTTCATAATTTTCATCAGAAAAATAATTGTTCAAATCAGCTAGCTGTTTTTTAGGGTCTATCTGGCTTTTAATAATAAAATGCCCACCGATTAGCAATGCTAGTATAGCAAAAATACTACTAATGATAACCTTTTTTGTTGTGCTCATAGGTTCTTTTTTGTGGGATGTTTCAGAGAAATAGCTTTGTTGTTTAGGGATGTTTGCTATAATTTCTGATTCTTCAGAACGAGTAGGTGAGAGTTTAGTACCGCATTCTAAACAAAATTTCTCGTTCGATATTACTTGTTTTCCACAACTCTGACATTCGCGCATTATAAAACTCCTTTTTTGTAAATATAATATAAATATACCATGTAAAATGGAAGAATAAAGAATAACTTATTGAAAAAATAATAAAAAATGGATACTATTAGGGATGATAACAACAGAAATAGTGAAGGAAGTGTATATATGATTGAAATGAAAGATATAAGTACAATGGAGTTGAAGGATTTAAAAAATGGCTTGAGATTGGCGAAAGATAAGCGAATGGAACTGATTGTTAAATTAGGAGAATTGGTTCATTTACAATTATTAAATCAAAAACTCAATCATGATGAATTGTCAGAAATTTCTTTGGGGATTGCGTCGCAGGATCGCTTAATCTACCGATATGGTAAGCAGATAACAAATATAAACGCGGCATCACAACAGTGTTCAAAATGCATGCAACAACTTGGCGAGAATGCAAAATTCTGCGGGAATTGTGGTACATTGAATCCTACTTATATTGATCCAAATACTGTGTATAAATCATGCCAAAGCTGTTCTGAAGAAATACATGAATCTGCTCTATTTTGTCCATGCTGTGGAATGAAACAGGGGGCACTATAATGACTTGTAGGCATTGTCACGAGCAACATCCCAATTATTTTACATATTGCCCTAAAACAAATGGGGTTATTGAGAAAGAGCCATTTAAACATACATATGCAACGAATGATTTTTGCTTATCTTGTGGCACAAAAAACGAAGAATCAGGCTCGTTTTGTAGTCAATGTGGTGAGATAACTATTAAAAGAGTTGAGCAAAAAACGACATTCAATAAGGTAATAAGCGAAACGTTAAAAAATGTGAATGTACCAAACATGGGGAATATAAAAGGTCAAGAATTAAAGAATGCATCAAAGGAAAAAGTGAATTTCTTTAAAAATAACCCATTATTTTTTGTTCCTATTGTTGTGTCCATTTTGTTAATATTTATGTTTACATTCATTGCGAAAAATAGCTTTCTAGATGTAGTAACGGCTGATTTAGATCATGAACAATCAGCAATCGTTAAAGCAATTATGAGTGACCCTTCAGAGCTAGAGGATAAGATATATAAGGAGTCTGGTATCAAACTAAGTATACCTAAAATACTCTCACTTCCAAGCTTAGTGACAGTGGTTCATAATGTTAAAGCAGAATGGAATGTTGTTTTAGACGCAGGTTTTACTAATAATTCTATACATATATCTATGGACAATGTGTTATTTGGGCTAATGCTCATTCCTTTTATTGCTTTAGCAATAGGTGGTGTTATTTACGGTATTCTTGCACGTAAAAAAAATTGGTCTTTATATCAAGGGATTGTTTATTCAACAATTGTGTATGTTATTGTGATGTTAGTTGTCTCTTTCATATCAAAGTTCAGTACAAAGCTTGGTCAAGTAGAAACTAAAGGGCTATTTATGATTGAGGCGTCAATGGATTATTCAGCTTTGGATATGATTTTCTCAGCGACTATTTTATCAATTGTAATATTTGGGTTTGCTGCAATTTTAACTTATTTTAATAAATCTATTTTTGAAAAATTGAGCTATCAAGTAAAATATGTGCAGTATGCTATGTTTTCTGTAGCCATTACATTTATTGGGTTGCTTATTAATTTCTCAAACATTTATTTTAGTTTGGATAAAAAGGTTTTAGAATCAGAAACTGTTTCGATTTTTAGCAGTATTTATATGGGAACTTGGAATTGGATATGTACGTTCTTTTCAAAGCTGCATATGAATACATCACTAGATGGTTTTTCAGAGAACATCACTTACAGCCTTTTTGATAATGAAAAATCTGAAGTATATCAGTCTTATTTTTATAATAGTTTATTTGAAGGGGAAAAATATTCGTTATTGCCATCATTTATTTTAGTACTAATTACGATCGTATTGATTAGTGCAGCTGGCTATATATTATATATTGTCCATCGTATGAATTGGAAAGAATGTTTAATTTTTGCAGGTATGTTCACAGCGTTACAGTTAATGATTATTTATTTTGTGAATATCCAGCTCGATTTTGCAGCTTCCGATGGTTACATCCAGTTTTCATTTTCATTTGAAATCATTTTGACAGCTTTACTTGTTTTGATCGTCTCTTCAGCAAGTTTTGCCGCAGGTGGTTATTTGCGACAGTATCAATTAAAAAAATAAATAGACTACCTCTCTTACACGATGCGTGAAGGGAGGTTTTTTTTGTAGAGCAAGCATTTGGTTTATTGAACATGTTAATATGGAAGATAGTAGAATGTTAAGGGGGCGCTATGATGAATGAATTTCAATATGCAATAGAGGATTATATCCATTTTATCCAAGTAGAGCGACAATTATCTGATAATACATTAGCATCCTATCGCCGAGACTTAGAAAATTACGTGAATTTTTTGCGGGAAACGGAAGGGATGTCTGATTTTCGTAAAGTGGAAAGGACGACCATTTTGCGTCATTTAGAGCAGTTGCGAATGCAAGGAAAGACAAGTCGTACTGTTGCCCGCCATATTTCCTCTATTCGTAGTTTCCACCAATTTTTACTTCGAGAAAAGCGAGCTGAAACAGATCCGACAGTTCATTTAGAAATGCCAATCATTGAGCAAAAGCTACCAAATGTCCTCTCGATTGAAGAAATTGAAGCTATATTAGCGTCACCAAATCGCAGCAAGCCACAGGGCATTCGGGATGTGGCAATGCTAGAACTATTATATGGGTCAGGGATGCGAATTAGTGAGCTAATTGCATTGGATTTAACTGATATTCACCTAACGATGGGCTTTGTGCGTGTTTTTGGTAAGGGAGGCAAGGAGCGCATCATTCCCCTTGGAAAAAGCGCGCTTTCTGCATTAAGTACTTATTTAGATGGCGCACGGAGTCAATTACAAGGAAAGTACCCAAAAACGGATGCTTTTTTTATTAATCAAAGAGGAAAACGTTTAACAAGGCAAGGTTGTTGGAAATTAATGAAGGAGCACGCTTTAAAAGCAGGCATCCAACATGAACTAACGCCACATACATTACGCCATTCCTTCGCAACACATTTAGTGGAAAACGGTGCGGATTTACGTGCAGTACAGGAGATGCTTGGGCATGCGGATATTTCCACAACACAAATTTATACACATATTAGTAAATCCCGACTATCAGAGGTTTATAAGCAATTTCATCCACGTGCTTAAAATTAGTAGGAGGTCTGACCTTTATTTTTCGAGCTTTTTTGGTAAAATAGAGACATGAGAGTAGGAGGCAAAATTATGAATAAACCATTTAAGAAAATCCATGTAGTTGTATTGGACTCAGTTGGAATTGGTGAAGCTCCAGACGCAGCGAATTTTGGAGATGTAGGTTCACATACTCTTGGACATATCGCTGAAAAAATGAATGGGCTTACAATGCCACATATGGAGTCTTTCGGCTTAGCAAATATTGAACCATTACAAGGTATACAAGCTACTGACAAACCAAAAGCATTCTACGGAAAAATGCAAGAAGCATCTGTTGGTAAAGATACGATGACAGGCCACTGGGAAATTATGGGATTAAATATTGATAAACCGTTTAAGGTATATCCGGATGGGTTCCCAGCAGAGCTTATTGCAGAGCTTGAAAAACGTACAGGTCGCAAAGTTCTTTGCAATCAACCTGCAAGCGGAACACAAGTAATCGAGGACTTTGGCAAGGAGCATATGGAGACAGGAGCGATTATTGTCTATACTTCTGCTGACCCTGTTTTGCAAATTGCTGCACATGAGGAAATTATTCCATTAGAGGAATTATATAAAATTTGTGAAATTGCTCGTGAGCTAACATTACAACCAGAATATTTAGTTGGTCGTGTTATTGCTCGTCCATTTATCGGTACACCAGGAAACTTCGCGCGTACTTCTAATCGTCATGATTATGCGTTAAAACCATTTGGTCGTACAACGATGAATGTCTTACAGGATGCAGGTTTAGACGTTATCGCAATCGGGAAAATTTCTGATATTTTCAACGGTGAAGGCGTTACTGATGCAGTGCGTACGAAAAATAATACGGATGGTATGGATAAATTTGCAGAGGTAGTACGTCGTGACTTCCATGGTATAAGCTTCTTAAACTTAGTAGACTTTGATGCGAATTTTGGGCATCGTCGTGACCCTATAGGCTATGGTAACGCACTACAAGAATTTGATGCACGATTACCAGAAATTACAGAGGTAATGACAGAAGATGATCTACTAATCATTACAGCGGACCACGGAAATGACCCAACATTCCCAGGGACAGACCATACACGTGAATATGTACCGTTAATTGTTTATTCACCACGCTTTAATGGTGGTAGTGAGCTAGCACTACGTGAAACTTTTGCAGATATCGCAGCAACAGTTGCAGAAAACTTCAAAGTAGAAGCACCAAAGTTTGGTAAAAGCTTCTTGAATGATCTGAAGTAAGGGGGATTATAGATATGAATATGGCACAGCTGTTTGAAAAGAAAAAGCAAGGTAAAGAGCTATCTCAGGCTGAAATACAGTATTTTGTAGAGGGTTACACTACTGGTGCAATTCCTGATTATCAAGCAAGTTCCCTACTAATGGCAATCCGTTTATTGGGCATGACATATGATGAAACATTTTATTTAACAAAAGCAATGATAGAATCTGGAGATGTTATTGATTTATCATCTATTGAAGGTTTTAAAATTGATAAGCATTCAACTGGCGGTGTAGGTGATAAAGTTACACTAATTGTCACTCCGATCATTGCTGCACTTGATATTCCTGTTGCAAAATTCAGTGGTAAGGGTCTAGGCATTACAGGTGGGACAATCGATAAATTAGAATCGATTCGTGGCTTTAAAACAGAGCTTTCATCACAAGAATTTATCGATAATGTCAATAAACATAAAATTGCAGTTGCTGGTCAAACAGGCAACCTTGTACCAGCTGACAAAAAATTGTACGCGTTGCGAGATGTGACAGGTACTGTCGATTCCACTCCACTTATTGCCGCGTCTATCATGAGTAAGAAAATAGCAAGTGGTGCAGACGGTATTGTACTAGATGTTAAATGTGGCTCAGGTGCATTTATGAAAACAGAAGAAGAAGCACAAGTTTTAGCTGATACGATGACTGCAATCGGTGAAAAGCTAGGACGTAAAGTAGTCGCGCATATTAGTGATATGGATAATCCACTAGGTAAAATGATTGGCAATAAGCTTGAAGTAGTAGAAGCAGTTGCTTTATTAAGTGGACGTATGGACGAAACGCACGAAGATCTGCTAGATGAATGTATTATTATCTCTTCGCTGATGTACCAAGTTGCAGCTGGAGTGAATGAGGCTGAAGCAACAGCAGCTGTTAAACGCGTATTAGAAGATGGTTCAGCCGCTGCAAAATTCGAGGAATTTATCGTAGCACAGGGCGGCGATTTAGCAGATATCCTACAAAAAGACACAGCAAATAAAATAGCTGTTAAAGCATCTGCTGAAGGTACTGTAGGGACGATTAACGCACTATTAATCGGAGAAGCTAGCGTAGGTCTTGGTGCAGGCCGATTAACGAAGGAATCAGTGCTTGACTATGATGCCGGTATCCAATTAGTTGCCAAAAAAGGCGACCAAGTTCGTACTGGCGAGACGATTGCTTATTTATATTCAAATGGTCAAATTGATGAGGAAACAATCGAAAAAGTACAGAAAGCTTATACAATTGCATAAATACTATGAAGCGAGAATTCTCTTTAATAAAAGGGGATTCTCGCTTTTTTTTGTTCTGAAAAGCGAAGGGGGAAGCGGTGGAACGGAGAGTTAGAGCGGCGGGAAGAAGGGCTGAAGCGACGGAAAGAAGAGTCCAGGCGACGGAAGAAAAGCTGAAGTCGTGGATAGAATGGTCAAAGCCGTGGTTAGAACGGTTAAAACGACGAAACGAAGTCAGAGCGATGGAAAGAAGTGGCGAACCGACGGAACGAAAAGCCAAAGCGACGGAAAGAAGTGCTGATATGACGGGAAGAAGAGTAAAGGCGACGGAATGAAAAGCCGAAACGACGGAAAGAAGCCAGAGCGACGGAAAGAAGAGCCGAAGTGACGGAACGAAGTCAGAGCGACGGAAAGAAGAGCCAAAGCGACGGAAAGAAGAGCCAAAGCGACGGAAAGAAGTGCCGAAGCGACGGAAAGAAGAGCTAAAGCGACGGAAAGAAGAGCCAAAGCGACGGAAAGAAGTGCCGAAGTGACGGAAAGAAGTCAGGGCGATGGAAAGAAGTCAGGACGATGGAAAGAAAAGCCAAAGCGACGGAATGAAAAGCCGAAACGATGGAAAGAAGTCAGAACAAAGGAAGAAAAGCCAAAATCGTGGATAGAACGTTCAAAAACGTGGATAGAGCAGCCAAAATCGTGGATAGAACGTTCAAAAACGAGGATAGAACCGCCATCCCCGCTCCATCGGACAAAACTTCTACCTCCGGCGGCCATCCCCGCCCCGCCCACCCCTACCAAATTTCTACTCACGCCTCTAACATAATAATAATTCTTATGAAAAGTGTCAGCTATGTTTAAAAAATGTTGATTTATCCCATACTGCAATTAACCTAAAAAGCTATAAGTATGTCGATTTGCCACTATTTCGGAAGACTTTGCACTAGTTCTGTCAGCCGCAAGGAATCACCACATTGAATGTGGAATTGCACGAGGAGGAGGCGATGTTCATGCATTTTCAGTTAGAAATGGTAACAAGAGAGACAGTGGTTATACGTTTATTTGGGGAGCTCGATCATCATGCGGTAGAGCAAATTCGAGCTAAAATTTCTACAGCAATTTTTCAAGGTACTGTAACAACTATTATTTGGAATTTAGAGGGGCTTTCTTTTATGGATAGTTCAGGTGTAGGTTTAGTGCTTGGTCGGATGCGTGAGTTAGAGGCAGTCGCTGGGCGGACGATATTATTGAATCCATCGCCGACAATGCGAAAAGTATTTCAATTTTCAGGTTTAGGGCCGTGGATGATGGAAGCAACAGAAGAAGAAGCAATTGATCGAGTTAGGGGGATTGTAAATGGATAACGAAATGACATTAACTTTTTTAGCAATTAGTGAAAATGAGGCCTTAGCGCGTGTAGCTGTGACAGGATTTATCGCACAATTAGATCCAACTATTGATGAGCTATCCGAATTTAAAACGGTTGTTTCAGAGGCCGTTTCTAATGCCATTATTCACGGTTATGAAGAGGATGGTAAGGGCGTTGTTACAGTTCATGCAAAACGTGAGGATGATATTGTAACGGTGTCTGTTTTGGATAAAGGTATTGGCATTGCGGATGTAAGCCAAGCAATGGAGCCGTTATTTACGACGAAAAGCGCGATGGAACGTTCAGGTATGGGCTTTACCATTATGGATAGTTTTTCAGATCAGTTGACAGTCATGTCTAAGTGGCAAGAAGGTACAACCGTCACATTTACGAAGAAATTTTACTCGGTTCGCACACCGGTAATGTGAGGATGCGATTGTGAAGCCGCTAGAACAGTCGTCCGATAAGCTATTGTCACAGGGAGAAATGCGAGATTTAATTGCACGTGCACAACAGGGTGATCATGAGGCTCGTAAACGAATGATTGAAGGGAATACGAGGCTTGTGTGGTCTATTGTCCAACGCTTTACAAGCAGGGGCGTGGAGCTCGAGGATTTGTTTCAAATTGGATGCATTGGGCTTATGAAGTCTGTGGATAAATTTGATCTAACGTATGATGTTAAATTTTCGACATATGCTGTACCAATGATCATCGGAGAAATTCAGCGCTTTCTAAGGGATGATGGAATGGTGAAGGTTAGCCGTTCTATTCGTGAGCTTAATTTTAAAATTCGTCATGCAACTGATGAATTTATTAAAAATAATGAGCATCCACCAACCATACATGAATTAGCACAGGTTCTTGATGTTACAACTGAAGAAATTGTAACAGCTTCAGATGCATTGAGAGATCCAGCTTCCTTGCATGAACAATTGTATGAGAGTGAAGGGGATTCTATTACATTAATGGATCAGATGAAGGACGAAAAATCTGAGCAGCCATTTGACTATATTCCACTAAAAGAGGTGCTCACAAGGCTTGAGCCTAGAGAGCAATCCATTATTTATTTACGATATTTCTCAGATTGTACCCAAACTGAAATTGCCAACAGGCTAGGTATATCACAAGTTCAGGTATCACGATTAGAGAAAAAAATTCTTGCCCAATTGAAAACTTGGATGGCCACAAGTGCCACAGTTGAAGAGGAAGAAGTAAAAAAAGACATTTAAGAAAATGGTGACAGCATGACAGATAAAGATAAACTATTTAACAGCTTAGAAGAAGCCGAAGATTTTCTTAAAGAACAGTTTGGAGACGGCGAATCATTTGACATTAGTATAAAGCATCTATTTGTCAAAGATTTGCCGGTTCTTTGCGCATATGTAACCGGACTTGTGGATGGAGTTGTGTTAACACAACTACTCTCTAATATGTTACCTGATGAGGACGTTGATATTGAGGATGAAAAGGAGTATTTTGAAGCCTATTTCAATTACCAAGGTCGTTCAGAGGAAACCAAACGTGAAGCCATTTTATTAGCCATATTAAGTGGACAGGTAGTCTTTATAACTAAAGGTGGTTACGGCTATGTTGCAGAGATACGAAGCTATCCGGGTCGTACCCCTGAGGAGCCTGACAATGAAAAGGTTATTCGTGGATCTAGGGATGGCTTTGTTGAAGGTATTTCTCAAAATACTGCTTTGATTCGTCGACGAATTCGCAATAGTAATTTACGTTTCGAGCTACATAAAATATCCGAAATCGGTCAAACTGATGTCGCTCTAGCGTTTATAAAAGGTATTGCGAATGATGAAACGCTCGATAAATTGCGACATCGCATTGCGCAAATTCATCATGATGGTTTGACTATGACGGATAAATCACTAGAAGAATGGCTGTTTAAACAGAAGTTTCATCCAGTTCCTTTTGTACGTTATACGGAACGACCAGATATTACCGCAGCCCATTTACTTGAAGGCCATATAGCCATTATTGTCGATACGTCACCTTCTGTCATTCTCGTACCTGCAACTGCTTTTCATTTGTTGCAGCATGCGGAGGAGTATAGGCAGGCACCATCAGTCGGAACCTTTGTCCGTTTTATGCGCTATTTTGGGGCGTTTACGGGTTTATTATTATTGCCTATGTGGTATTTATTTGCAACACACGGGATACATTTACCAGATGAGCTATCCTTTTTAGGTGCTAAGGAAAAATCACATATCCCACTTTTGCTACAAGTACTTATTGGCGATATTGGGATAGAATTTTTGAGGATGGCCGCCATTCATACCCCATCACCATTATCCACTGCGATGGGGTTGGTTGCGGGTATAACTATTGGTCAGATTGCTATTGATGTTGGGGTATTCTCGCCGGAAGTTGTGTTATATACAGCAGTTTCAGCTATTCTGACATTTATTATTCCGTCTTATGAGCTGGGTATCTCCATTAAACTCTTTAGAATATTGCTGTTAATAATGACTGGAATTTGGGGAGTTAATGGTTTATTTATTGGGATATTTATATTGTTTACGTATTTATGTTCATTACGTCCGATGCAAGCGCCGTATTTATGGCCACTTATTCCGTTCTTCCCAAATGCGATGCTTCGCGTACTTATTCGTTTCCCAATGACAGCAGATGCATTGAGGCCATATGTTGTTGACTCCCAACAACGAAAAAGATCATAGAAGCCGTTGCACTCGTTTTTTTCATGTGATAAAGTTCACATATAGTATTTTGTGATTTTTGCGAAAATTGTCTTCATTCATCAAAAGGTTCACCACATGTTAAAACACATGTGCAACTTGTTGAATGAAGCAATATCCCTCTAAATAAGGATTGTAGGCTAAATTGCCCGAAAACTTTCTAAAATGGGGTGCAATGTATCACATGATGGAACGATGTGAAAAGGGAGAGATGCACATGCATTTATATGGAACACAAGCGATTTCTGAAGATGGTCATTTAACGATTGGACAGGTAGATACATTAGAGCTTGCAAAAGAATATGGTACACCTTTATTTGTGTATGATACAGCACTTATTCGTAAGCGTGCACGCGGCTTTATAGATACGTTTAAAAAACTAGGTGTAAAAGCAGAAGTAGCTTATGCTTCAAAAGCATTTGCATGTGTAGCTGTGTACCAATTAGCGGCAGAAGAAAATCTATCTTTAGATGTTGTCTCTGGTGGAGAATTATTTACAGCTTTAAAAGCTGGATTCCCTCCGGAGCGCATTCATTTCCACGGTAATAATAAAAGCATTGCTGAACTAGAATTAGCATTTGACTCAAAAATCGGTTGTATTGTCGTGGATAACTTCTATGAAATTCAACTTTTACAAGAAATTTCAGAGCGCCGTCAGCAAAAAATGCGTATTTTACTACGTGTCACACCAGGTGTGGAGGCACATACGCATGATTTCATTACGACAGGTCAAGCGGATTCAAAATTTGGCTTCGACTTAAATAATGGTCAAGCAGATGAAGCTTTCCAACAAACTTTTAAGCATGAATACCTAGAACTTCTAGGATTACACTGCCATATTGGCTCTCAAATTTTTGACACAGCGGGCTTTGGCTTAGCAGGAGAAAAACTAATTGATAAAATTTCGGATTGGAACAAGACTCACGATTTTACGTGTACTGTGTTAAACTTAGGTGGGGGCTTCGGAATTCGTTATACAGAGGAAGATGCACCGCTTGAGCCACAAGTATATGTAGAGGATATGATTACAGTTGTAAAGACTAAAGCGACTGTACTTGGTCTAACGATGCCAGAAATTTGGATTGAACCAGGGCGATCACTTGTAGGGGATGCAGGAACATCTCTTTATACAATTGGTTCACAAAAAACAGTACCTAATGTTCGTAAATATATTGCTGTCGATGGTGGTATGAGTGATAATATCCGTCCGGCTTTATATGATGCGAAGTACGAAGCGGTCATTGCGAGTAAAGCAGATGAATCGAAAAGTGAAACATATACAGTGGCTGGTAAACTTTGTGAATCAGGTGATAAATTAATTATTGATGCTAAGCTTCAGGAAGCAGCTTCTGGTGATGTGCTAGCAATCTTCTGTACTGGTGCGTATGGATATTCTATGGCGAGTAACTACAATCGTGTGCCACGACCAGCAGTTGTATTTGTAGAAGATGGCAAACATCAATTAGCAATTCGACGCGAAAGTTATGAAGATATTGTACAAAACGATCTCCCGCTAACGTTAAAAAAGGGTGAGTAAATATGAGAAAAAACAAATGGGTATTACTAGCGTCCATTTCAACTTTTATTTTGTTGTGGGGCGTTGTCTATTGGGTATTGGCGTCTAAAGGTATTCTCGGACCTGGTTCGTAAGACAGAAATGGACTTGCGGTAAAAGTACAAATCGTGTAGGATAATCAAAGATTATGTACAGCTAGAAAATGAGGGAATAGACAAATATGTTAATTCGATATAAGAAAGCTTTCGAGAAAATAGCAATGGGGCTACTCTCGTTTATGCCTAACGAAAAAGACATAAAAAAGCTCAAAGAGACAATCCACTCCTATGAAAATGATAATAATTGGGTTTTATATTTATGGAAAAAGAACGACGAGTATGTTGGCATTGTTGGACTTGTAACACACAATGATAATATAGCTACGATTCAACATGTTTCCGTTGTCCCTTCTTATAGAGGTGAAGGTGTTGCGAAGGAAATGCTACAGGAAGTGGCAGAACTTGGTCAGTATGAAAGTGTGCTTGCAACGGAGGAAACACGTAATATTGTTCACAAATGTATAAATTGTATCGATGGAGAAGCAGACGATCATTGACGTCTGCTTTTTCTTTGTTTGCTTTCTTGACGCTCCGCAAGAATATGTGAGCGATCTCGAAGCATATGTTTATGAAGAAGATAGTTAGAGCTACTTGATGGTAAAATCTTCATGCGAGCAAATACTAATTCCTCCAATGTAGGTGAAAGAGGAAGCTGAAATGCTTGAAAGGACTTGCCCTTCTGGGTAGCAGAAAGTGCATCTGCTAGTTGAGTTAGTAGTATTTCGTAGTCAATTTCATCAAAAAATAAATGTCCCTTATTATATTGGAAATTTTTGAGTGCTTTTTCTAATATTCTCGCAGCGCCAATATAATTGTTACGTCGCCAATGATATAAACCGGTTGCAAGCTGTACGTATCCAACGAGTGGGTGCTTTTTATCGCCTGGAGCAATATCTTTCCAGTATTCTTCAAGGACTTCATGGCATTCAAAAAAATCGTGATTACCATTGAAAAAAGAACAGTAGTCGATAAATAAAGTATGGTGCTGTGGATGCATTTTAGACTCCTTTCTACTATACTAAAAGAACATATAATCTCAGGGTGGTAAAACAATGTCTTATGAAGTGAAATTAGAAGCCTTTTCAGGGCCTCTTGATTTATTATTACATTTAATTAACAGATTGGAAATTGATATTTATGATATTCCAATGGCAGAAATTACTCAACAATATATCGACCATATACATGCTATGCAAGTACTGGAGTTAAATGAGGCTAGTGAATATTTAGTGATGGCAGCAACATTATTGGCTATTAAAAGTCGTATGCTTTTGCCAATCCATGAAGGTGAGCTTGACGAAGCTGAATTAGAAGTCGACGGTCCAGACCCTCGTGAAGAACTAGTAATACGTTTAATAGAGTATAAGAAATATAAAGAAGCAGCAAGTAGCCTGCAAGAGCTTGAAACAGATCGGGCACAGGTATTTACACGGCCACCAGCAGATTTATCTGGATTAGCTTCAGATGAGCAAATGGCGTTATTTGATTTGAACGTCAACATTTATGACATGCTTGGAGCCTTTCAAAAACTAATGCGTCGAAAAAAATTAAAAAAACCACTAAAGACAACTGTTGCAAGACAGGAACGCTCTGTGAAAGATCAAATGCGTTCGGTTGTCGATTCATTACGATTTACTGGTGGACGTGCATCATTTTTTGAGCTATTTCCCTATGAAGATAAGCCAACACTTATTCTGACGTTTTTATCTATTCTTGAATTGATGAAACGTCAGGTAGTCATCGTAGAGCAAGATGGTAACTTTGAAGAATTAACAGTTACATTACAGAAGGAGGAATGGGATGATGACGAAAACAATGATGCTACAGAGTAGAATAGAATCCTTATTATTTGTTGTTGGAGACGATGGTTTAACTATTAAACAATTATCACAACTTTTAGTAGAACCGGAAGAGATAGTCGTAGAGAAAATGGAAGCATTGAAAACGACCTATGAAGAAGATGGATCTAGAGGAATAACGGTAAAAGAAATAGCTGGCGTTTATCAGCTTATAACAAAACCTGAACTAGCAGATACGATACAAAGATTAGTAGAAAATCCAACTGCTCAATCATTATCTCAAGCTTCACTTGAAGTATTGGCGATCGTGGCATACAAACAGCCAATTACGCGTGTAACAATTGAAGATTTACGTGGTGTGAAATGTGAAAGACCAATACAGACTCTCGCTTCTAGGGGGTTAATTAAGGAAGTGGGTCGCTCAGAAGGGACAGGACGTGCAATCTTATATGGTACAACGAAAGAATTCTTAAACTACTTTGGTTTAAATAGTATAGAAGAAATGCCGTCTTTACCTGAAGATGAGCTAGTTGAAGCAGAGCAAGAAACAGATTTATTTATGACTAAATTCCAGGAAACCTTCAGTGGAGTAAAGTAAAAAGTTCGGAATGAGTTATAGGTATAAAGCTTAGCTTGAAACATAAATATAATCTATATTTTCCTATTACTTTTAATAAGGAGTGGCTCGTTGCAACGGTTAGTACGTTTAATATTGTTCATGATAGTCGTGGTAATGTTAATGCTTCCACAAACCAGTTTGGCTCGAGGTGGTAGCGGATATGCTGTCTTAGATGGTGATACGGGTCGTGTTTTATATGAATCTAATAGCGACGCCCGGTTACCAATTGCAAGCTTAACAAAAATGTGGACAGCACTCGTTGTTATTGAAAATAGCAATCTTCAAGATGACGTGGTTATTTCACCAAAGGCTGCAACGTCTGAGGGCTCGTCTATTTACTTGCAGGCAGGGGAAAAAGTAACGGTAGAAACACTGTTATATGGTTTGATGCTACGGTCAGGAAATGACGCTGCAACAGCTTTAGCAGAGCATGTTGGAGGATCGGTAGAAGGGTTTGTAAAGTTAATGAATGAACGGGCTGTTGTTGCTGGCCTCACAAATACAGTATTTATGAACCCGTCTGGCTTGCATCATGATGAGCATTTATCGTCAGCGAGAGATACTGCTGAAATGTTGAGAATAGCTCTTCAAAATAAAACTTTCAAGAAGATTGCCTCCACAGTGTTATATCGTGCCAATACTGAAAACGGGATGTTATGGGAAAATAAGCACCGTTTAGTACGAGAAGGATCTGGGGTTGCTATCGAAATAGACGATGAGACACAACCTGTCAGTGCATTAAAAACAGCAAAAGGTTCAGCATTTGCCGGGAAAACAGGCTTTACAAAGGTAGCTGGGCGGACACTTGCAACCGCCTTCCAAAAGGACGGGCAAACGTGTATTGTTGTCACACTGAATGAATCCGATGATTGGAATATGCATCGGAGTTTAGCTAACAAGGTTTGGGGAGATTACAGCCTTGAGACAGTAGTGAAAAAAGGAAAATATAAAGTTAATAAAAACCTATCTATTCGCTTAGAGCAACCGATTCGTTTGCAATTAAATAAAGAAGAAAAAGAAAGTGTAAGGCAAGTATTGCATGTTTCTAGAAAACGTATGGAAGGTGTACTATCCATCTTTATCGGTGAAGAGCGTATTTATGCAGTGCCAGTAAAAGTTGAATCAGCGGATCGTTAAAAGCGATACGCTGATTTTTTTATGAGATAACGTTTGTGTGTCAATGCCAGTACCTTTCCGTTATATTGCGATAGCGTTCGAAATCATTTTGATTTATTTAACAAATGAGAAATAATCAGGTAAAATAAATTCGGGTGGTTTTGATTTAAGATTCTGAATTTTTGAATATCGATGAAGGGGGATAAGTATGTATGATGACTATATCAAACAGTAGACAATATCAAATAGGGGTCATAATAATTTTATTCTTGTCTAGCTTTATTGCTCCTGTTATTTTCTTATATCCTGTTCAAGAGTTGTTCTTTAGACCTAAGGAATCCTATTTCTTTGATCCTTTTTTCACAGCCTATATTATATTGATGGTAGTAATGATCATGTTAGCGGTCACGTTATTAGTCAATTTTTTAGTAGAACCTAAAACGAAAAAAAGGATGATTATTCAACGAGGACTTGTGGGAACATCGTTTATAATTGCTGGCGCATTCATATTTTTGTGTATTAATAACTATCAATACATTGATACAAAAGGACTTCATATGAATCATCTTTTTAGTTTGCAAGAAGATTATATAAGCTGGGAAGATATTGTGAAGGTTGAACAGACTATTGTAGAAAAGAATGGTGTGAGTGCACCAGAAAAATTGATTTTCTCATTACAAGATGGTTCAACAATTGAACTATCTTTTTCAGGAAAGCTATCAAGTGCGAAGCAATTTATTAATAAAGAATTAAGTACATATGGGCTTAGAATTGAAAATAAATATAGTGAAACCTAGAAATTATGAAAAGCTGCCCAAATTGGGTAGCTTTTATGTTTTATAAAGATTTCAAAGCCGATAGCAAATTGAATGGGGAGGCTTGGTTAAAATTAGAATACGCCAAAAGTTAGGATGACATTTGTTAAAACTTATTACTTTCTTCATTCTGCAGAATACTCCTACCATTGAACGTGGTTCTCTTTCAATGGGGACCAGACACCAATAGAAATAGAGGAACTCAGTGTAAGAACGTCACGTCCTGTGGCATTACTAAAATGACCGACATCGTGTCGCCCTGTCATGCAGTCCTGGGGACAATTCAAAATCCGGTCACATCAAGGAAAGCACCCGGTCGGAACGAAAATCAACCTATACTATGCAGAGGACCCTTAAAATTTAAGTGCAAATTATCCAGAAATTAGTTGATAAAAACAATTTCAAATAATTTAAATACTTACGCATAATTAGTTTTTCTTTAATAATGCATAAAAGTATGACATAATTTTCACAGATTAGCGGGAAAAATAACCTTATTCATATTAGTCGAATGAGGTTTAAATTTTGGTGACTAAAACCAAGGTGAATGAAAATTAGAGGTGAAAGAATGGAAAGATTACAGAAGGTTATTGCGTATGCTGGTGTGGCGTCTAGACGTAAGGCAGAACAATTAATTGTAGAAGGTAAAGTAAAAGTGAACGGAGTCGTAGTGCGTGAGTTAGGTACAAAGGTGTCAAACTCAGATACGATAGAAGTAGAAGGCGTGAAGCTTGAGAAAGAGGATAAGGTTTATTACTTGTTATATAAACCACGTGGAACGATATCAGCTGTAACAGACGACAAAGGACGCAAAACTGTCACAGATTTGTTTAAGCATATCCCACAACGAATTTTCCCAGTTGGTCGTCTCGATTATGATACATCTGGCTTGTTGTTATTAACAAATGATGGTGAATTTTCTTATATGCTGACACATCCGAAGTTTAAAATCGACAAAACATATATTGCTCGTGTTAAAGGTGTTCCGACGATTGATGGCTTAAAAAAGCTTCAACGTGGAATCAAACTAGAAGATGGTAAAACAGCTCCAGCAAAAGTAAGTATGACTTCATTTGATGAAAACGCGGGTAAGGCAATTTGTGAAATTACTATTCACGAAGGACGAAATCGTCAAGTACGTCGTATGTTTGAGGCAATAGGTACACCTGTTGTTAAACTTAAACGTGAACGCTTTGCCTTTTTAGATTTATTCGGACTAGCTCCGGGAGAATATCGTGAATTATCAAAGCATGAAGTGAAGCAATTGCGAGTGCTAGCAGAGACAGGACAAATCGGATAATTAGCATTTTCTAAGAGAAAGTGAAATACTTCTATGTGTAATAGTAATGTTTTCACTTTCTTATTAGTGAAATCGTTCATAAATCATTCATAATTATTAGCTAAGCGTTTGTGTTTCCTTTTGCTATAATAGGTGAGAATAGTGCACCTAAATTAGTTTTCATCCTGATGAAATCGGTTCCACAAATTATCAGGTGGTGTTTGACGCGCAAGTGAATGACAAATATAAAAATTGACAAACATAATAAATGGTATAAATTAGACGGTAAAAACTATACATATGAATGTTTGTAGGAAAAGCTTTGCGTCAATAGGGATTATTCTAAGCCGAAATTGATAGGGGGTTTATTAACTTGGAGAAAAAGAAAAAACGTCTCGTCATTCGTACCATTATTTTGGCAGTCTTAGTCTTAGCGATTGGTTATACGGTATACGGAACAGCGACAAAAGATAAAGTAGAGTTAATAGCAGTAGGCTCTAAAGCACCAGACTTCACGTTAGTAGATTTAAACGGTGAGAAACATAAGCTATCTGATTATAAGGGGCAGGGCGTATTTTTGAACTTCTGGGGAACTTGGTGTAAGCCTTGTGAAAAGGAAATGCCTGCAATGGATCGTCAGTATAAAGTTTTTAAAGATCAGGGTGTACAAACATTAGCGGTCAATATTGCCCAAACTGATTTTGAAGTACAGAATTTTGTCGATAGATATGAGTTAACGTTCCCGGTAGTTATTGACAAAACGAAAAGCGTCATGACTGCCTATAATGTAGGTAATTTACCAGCAACTCTCCTTATTGATCCAGATGGTAAAGTAGCCAAAATCATTACTGGTGAAATGACGGAGGCAAAAATTGCTTCGTACATGGAATTAGTGAAGCCAAAATAAGGAGTAATGACTATGGAAAACATCATTTGTGCTTGTGGTCATAGTAACCCATATGGCACGAAGCTTTGTGAGAAATGTGGTCGTCCTTTAACTGAGGAAGGTAAACAGACAAAAGTTGTTGATATGCGTTACGATGGAACGGCAATTCGTTCAAAAACGTATAATACAACATTTGTTGACAAAATTTGGAATTTCTTCTCGAGTGTAAAAGTGGGGATTGCCCTCATTATTATAACGTTGGTCGCAGCGTCAATCGGAACAATTCTACCGCAAGCGATATATGTTAATGCCCCGGAGCCTAGTAAAGCAGAGTATTATGAAAAAGTGTATGGTGTATTAGGCAAACTCTATAATAATTTAGGACTTTCTCATTTATACAACACTTGGTGGTTCCAAATTTTAGTAGGTATGCTTGCGATATCGATTATTGTTGCGAGTTTAGACCGAGGGTTACCTTTGCATAAGTCTTTAAAAAATCAACGCGTTAAACGTCATGAAAGTTTCATGAAACGCCAACGGATCATTGCGGAAGGGCAAGTGCCAAACGCTGATGAAACGCTTGATAAAGTTGAGCAAAAAATGTCCGAATTAAAATACCGTGTTCGTCGTGATGGAAGTGCACTGCTAGCAGAGCGCGGTCGCTTCGCTCGATATGGCCCATACATAAATCATGTCGGTCTCATTATTTTTTTAACAGGTGTTATGTTGCGCTTAGTACCTGGTTTTTATGTGGATGAGACGATTTGGATCCGTGAAGGTGAAACACGAGCTATACCAGGTATGGATGGGTATTTTATTAAAAATAATAAATTTATTTTGGAAACCCATGGCGAAAAGCAACAAGGCGGGGAAGCGAGCCAAGGTGTAAATGTTATGGCGAAGAACTATCAAACGGATATAACATTATACAAACAACCTGAGGGAGCTCTTCCAGGAGATTCAGACAACCTTGAAAAATTGAGAGATTATTCAATTCGTGTTAATCATCCGTTAAAAGAAAACGGTTTTGCGTTGTATCAAATGAATTATCGTCTTAATGAATTGAGACAGATGAATTTTAATTTAGTGAATAAAGCTTCTGAAGAATCACAAGGTCAAATTGAAATTGATTTAACGAATCCTAAAAAACAATATGATTTAGGAGATGGTTCCTCAGTACAAATTCTTGTTTATACACCAGATTTTGATGGTTTTGAAAATGGGGAGCCACAGACAAAAACATCAATACCAAATAATCCGGCATTTTTATTTAGAATGACAACACCAGAAACGCCAGAAGGTGAAGTAAGCTTTGTAGAAATCAGAAAGCCACCACTTGAACCACTTGGTGAAAACAAATATAGAATGAAATTCGCAGGAGCAGAGATGCGTAATTCATCAAACTTTACAATTCGTAAAGATAGTACGATACCAATTTTATTTGTTGGTGGTGTTATTTTCATGATTGGTGTAGTAATTGGCTCATATTGGAATCATAGACGTTTATGGTTACAGGTGGATCCGGATGGTCGAGTGTTGATGGCTGCTCATGTGAATAAAAATATGTTTAGTATGAAAAAGGATTTAGATTCAGTCACTACGTTTGCTGGTCTACCACCATATAGAGATCAGTTGGATAAGCCTGAAGATGACAACAAATCCGCAAAGCCAGGCACTAAAGAAAAGGAAGGTGACAACACCTTATGAGTTTGATTGACATAAGTGGAAACCTATTATTTGTAGCATTCATAGCCTACCTAGTTGCAACTTTATTGTTTGGTGGTTCGATAAAGCAATCGAATGCAACTGGGAAAAATACCGATAAATGGGGCAAAGTGGCAATTATTGTCACAATTATTGGTTTACTTTCGCAGCTTGGTTATTTTATTACTCGTTGGGTTTATTCAGGACATGCACCTGTTAGTAATATGTTTGAATTTACGACTGCGTTCGGAATGTTCATTGTTGGGGCATTCGTATTGATTTATTTTATTTATCGAGTGACAGCTCTAGGATTAGTAGCATTGCCTGTGGCGATTTTAATAATTGCCTATGCGTCGATGTTTCCGAGTGAAGTTAGTCCTTTAGTGCCGTCTTTACAAAGTTACTGGTTAACAATTCATGTTATTACAGCTGCTTTAGGTCAATCAATTTTAGCGATTAGTGCGGTAGCAGGACTAATTTATTTATTAAAAGTAGTTGATTTAAAGAAGCCTTCTAAACAACGTTTCTGGTTAGAAGCGGTAATGTTCTTCCTTGTGGTAGTCGTTGGTTTCGTAGTTGCTACATCAGTATTTAATATGATGGATTACGATTCAACATATACTTATTTAGATAAAGAAGGAAATGAACGTCAAATTGACTACAACATGCCGCCACTATTTGGTATGAATGAATATAAGGCAGTGGAAGAACATGGTATGTCTCCGTTAGTAGAAATGCCTGCGCTCATTAATGCGAAGAAATTAACTACAGTTGTTTGGTCATTATTGGTAGGGTCTATTATATACTTATTAATTCGATTAATTGCAAGACGTCGAATTAGTGCGATTTTCCAACCTTTTGTCAAACGAGTAAATTTACAATTAGTTGATGAAATTGGTTATCGTTCAGTAATAATTGGCTTCCCAGTATTTACGTTAGGGGCTCTAATCTTTGCAATGATTTGGGCACAACTTGCGTGGAGTCGTTTCTGGGGATGGGACCCGAAGGAAGTGTGGGCACTTATTACATGGTTATTCTATGCAGCATTCCTACACTTACGTTTATCAAAAGGCTGGGAAGGTGAAAAATCTGCATGGTTAGCATTAATTGGTTTTGGAATAATCTTATTTAACTTAATTGCTGTTAACTTGATTCTTGCAGGTTTACACTCATACGCTTCAGCTTAAATTGTTTAACTTGAGCAAATAAATTTTTAACGTCGCTAGTATTAGAAAGAAGAGCCTTCTTGCTGTGGCAAGAAGGCTTTCTTTTCTTTTCAATATGTGTCGTACGATGTACAATAGAAGGTAGAGAAAGATTAGAAGAGAGGGATCGTGAAAGTGTCAGAAAATATTTCAGTATTAGTAGTAGATGACGAGGACCGTATTCGACGCTTATTAAAAATGTATTTAGAGCGAGAAGGATACCTTGTTGACGAAGCAGAAAATGGTGAACAAGCGATCGAAAAATCTTTAGAAAAAGAGTATCACTGTATTTTACTTGATATTATGATGCCTGAAAAAGATGGGCTTGAAGTTTGTGCGGAAATCCGTGAACGAGCAGCAACACCAATTATTTTATTAACTGCAAAAGGCGAGGAAGCGAATCGTGTACAAGGCTTTGAGCTTGGCGCAGATGATTATATTGTAAAACCGTTTAGTCCTCGTGAAGTTGTGTTACGTGTGAAGGCTATATTACGCCGTTCACAAGCATTCTCACCTTCGACAAATGCTTCTTCTTCAAAAGATTTAGTTGTGTTTCAACATTTAATGATTGATCATGATGCACACCGTGTAACAGCAGAAGGCATTGAAGTAAATTTAACACCTAAAGAGTATGAATTACTTTATTTCTTAGCAAAATCACCAGACAAAGTATTTGACCGTGAACAATTACTAAAAGAAGTTTGGCATTATGATTTCTTTGGTGACTTACGTACAGTTGACACACATGTAAAACGTTTACGTGAAAAGCTCAACCGTGTTTCAGAAAACGCTGCAAAGATGATTGTTACTGTATGGGGCGTTGGCTACAAATTTGAGGTTGTCAATGAATAGAATATGGAATAGTGTTGTCGGGAAGCTATGGGTAACCATATTGCTTCTCGTTTCATTTGTATTATTTGTTTTCACGATTTTAATGCTTGAGTTTCTTCAAAATTACCATATGCAACAAGCGGAAAGCTCCTTGCGTCAAACTGCTGCAACGATTGCAAGTATAGTGGATGATAATGAAACAGCAAAATCGACTTCTGAATTATTAAAAGATATTTTACCTGAAAGTACAAATGCACTTATTGCTATTAATCATGATAGAGTCTCTTTTGCAATGCAGGAAGGTGTCAATAAAAAAGAAATTCAGGATATGATTTTAGCCAATAAATCGTTTCATGAAGTTTTTCAATCAGATAAACCAATTATTAAGGAAATGATGATGCCGTCTTCCGCAGACGAAGAAAAAATGGAATCTTATGTTGTGCTAGGTTTCCCGCTAAATGTAGAAAATACAGTCCACGGGGCTGTCTTTATTTATCAAAGTCCAGATGCATTGCATAAAACATCGAAAGAGACGACGAAAATTGTCTTTTTATCTGCTTTCATTGCCTTTGTGCTGACAACATTTTTTGCGTTTTTCCTTTCGTCACGTATTACGTCACCATTACGTAAAATGCGTGAGTTAGCGTTTGAAATTTCTAAAGGGAATTTTGAAGCGAAGATGCCGACTACGCAAAATGATGAAATAGGCCAGCTTGCAGTTGCCTTCAATCAAATGGGACGTCAATTGAAACATAATCTAGAAGTGATCAATCAAGAAAATGAACAGCTTTCAAATATTTTAACATCGATGACAGATGCAGTTATAACGTTTAATCGTGATCGTACAATATTATTAAGTAATCCACCAGCGGACCGTTTAATGCAAAAATGGTTCGTCAATAAAGGCTCACAAAGTGCAAAGCCAATTCCCCCAGAGCTTTACCATATGCTTGATCATGTACTGATGTTTGAGGATAAGCTTGAAGAAGAAATTGAGATGGATGGAAATTACTATACGTTTACGATTAGCCCTCTTTATAGTGAGGAATCGATACGTGGAGCGGTCGCAGTTATTCGTGATATGACTGAGCAGCATCGCTTAGAAAAACTGCGTTCAGACTTTATTGCCAATGTGTCTCATGAGCTACGGACGCCGATTTCGATGCTCCAAGGGTATTCAGAGGCATTAATGGATGATGATTTTATTCAAGATCAAGAAGAACGAAATGAGATTACAAAAATTATTTATGATGAATCGAAGCGTATGGGACGCCTCGTGACAGATTTATTAGACCTTGCTCGTATGGAATCGGGGCATATGACGCTTTACAAAGATGAGCTTCCGGTTAATTCAACATTTGAACGTATTACACAAAAATTTGCACAAGTTGCAAAAGAGAAACATGTTCGACTAATATTTGACAGTGAGTTTAATGACGATGTTACGATTAGTATAGATGAGGATCGGATTGAACAAGTATTAACGAATTTAGTCGATAATGCTCTTCGTCATACAGCTGAAGGATCAGTAACCGTGAAGGTTGAGCAAGAGCCGACCTTTGCCAAAATATCTGTCCAGGATACAGGACATGGTATTCCACAAGAGGACCTGCCATATGTTTTTGAACGTTTCTATAAAGCAGATAAAGCACGTACGCGTTCTAAAGGTGGAACTGGCCTAGGATTAGCTATTGCTAGAAATATAGTCAAGGCACATTCAGGCAATATTATGGTAGATAGTGTGCTAAAAGAGGGGACTACTTTCACGTTTTATTTACCATTCGATTAAAAGCATCGCTATTAACTGCTTACAGCAAATGAATGAGGATTTAAGTTACTTTTCAGCGGGTGCCAAAGCATACGCTGTAATAGAGAACTCAGTGTAAGAACGCCACGTCCTGTGGCAATTTATCTGTGCGAAAGCGAAGCGACAACAACAAAAGTTTTCTGTGCGACAGCAACACACGACTGAGTGATACATCACGTTAGCCCAAAGCCAATTTCTGACCAATTATGCCTAGGTATCATTGATAAATTGGTGTTAATTGGATGTAACTTCTGTGAACGTTTAAACGACAAATATAAATAGAACGGGGGTGGAGTGCTTTGAATGACTCCGTGTTCCATCGATTATACGATGCATATCATCAAGACGTGTTCCAGTTTCTTATTTATTTAGTAAAAAACCGTACACTTGCTGAGGATTTAGCACATGAGGTTTATGTTCGCGTATTGCGCTCATATGATAAATTCGCAGGCAATAGCAGCGAAAAAACATGGCTTTTTGCTATTGCTAAAAATGTCGCTATTGATCATTTTAGAAAGCAGGCTGTACGCCAAAAACATTCACTTGATTTTTTTGATTGGGAAACGGAACAGCTGCATTCAACCACACCATTACCCGAAGACGTGCTGCAGGCGAATGATGAATTTATGGAAGTTCAATCAGCACTTGAACACTGTACAGGTGACCAAAAAATGGTCATTATTATGCGCTACTTTCAAGAGTTATCGATTGCGGAAACAGCACAAATATTAGATTGGACAGAAGCGAAGGTAAAAACCACGCAACATCGCGCCATAAAATTTTTAAAGCAACAGCTACAACAGGTTAGAGAACGGGAGGCGAAACGGTAATGACAGGTAATCCATTCGATGATGACCAACTGGAACATATATTGAATAATGCCCCTAAGCTTTCTGACCGCCGTTCGAAAGAAGAAATATTAAATCGATTATTGGCAGATGCTCGCTTGCAGGATTCTGTCCATCTTCAAGCTATACAACAACCAATTGATGATGAAATAACATCACAAGAGCAAGACAATACGGAACAGACAATAAAGAAAGAAGGTCGTAAATGGCCAATCTTTATGAGTGTTGCAGCTGTCTTCGCTTTAACAGTACTTACAGGCTCTATGTTCATGAATAATCATGATACAAAAATGGATCAGGCCAATGCTCCTGAAACTTCTCAATATTCAACAATGCAGGAAGATCGTGCAGCAAAAAGCTCTATGCATGATAATATTATGGAGTCTAACATAGTAGCGGAACAATCGCGGATCATGTCTCTGCGATCATCTGTATATGAAGATGATTTAACAGATGCAGTAGCATTCCATATTGGTTTGGCAAATCGTGATAAGGAAAGTGTACCGATGACGTATATTATTCCAAATGAACGAGTGGCTACTGATTTCGGGAAGAAAAAGCCTACAACATTACAAATGTATGAAAAGTATGCGCCACAAATTGATGAGGAAGCAAATGGTTTTACTAATTACCATCCGTATAAAGGAGAATTGAAGGAGAAGGGCGATCAACTGGTTCATGTATTGCCGAAGCAAAATGATTATGATGTTGCTGCTAAAGATTCTGGAGAATATGTAGGGACTATACAGGATACATTTTCAGACTCGGAGTATAAAGATATTGAATATGAAAATCTTAATGGTGCAGAATCCGAGCTTTCCAATGAAGAAGGGACTAGTAATTCTATGGCATTAACGAGCTCAAACCATTTTAATTATTATTTATATAAAGATGAAAATGGAGTTGAATATTTATCACCCGATTCTCGTAAAACTTTTTCCACTGTAACAGAAGCTCTTATTGATATGCGAGCTAAAAAAGATAATGCATACGTTCCAGTCATACCGGAAAATATAATATACACTGTAAAAGAGGTAGCAGAAGGTGTTATTGTTACATTTGACGTGCCGCTTGATTTAACGACAATGGACGTGATTCGTGCAACCCAATTAATTGAAGCAATGATGCTAACTGCTGCAAGCTTTGATCAACAAGTACGTCTAGACAATGTTGTACAGGAGAGTTGGGAAGGATTTGATTTGAAAAATTTCTTACCAAAGCCTGTAGGAGCCAATAAACGATATATGCCATAAATTGTGAAACAACAAATAAATGAACGCGATTTTATAAGTGAATTTTTTGGAGCATTCTCGCCGCTGTACGTGCGTGAATGCTCTTGTTAGTTTAGAGGTAGCAAGACATCAAAGATTAGGGGAAGGTCAATGGCTGGTAAAAGCCCGATTGGCGAAGAATAATAATCAATCGGGATGAAGTAAACACTTATCTTTTAAAGATGGGGCTATTGCGGGTATTTGTAAAACATACAAGTTTAATCGGAATTTTTTAAGCAAAGTTATTTACTTTTCCTTCAAAATTCATTATAGTAAGGCTATGAAACAAAAAAATATTGATTCATCTTCGGGGCAGGGTGAAAATCCCGACCGGCGGTAATAGAGTTGTAAATCGCTAATGTCTTTCATTAGCTCGAATAATTTACTAAAAACTCTTTAGCCCGCGACCTGTGCAAATTTTTTTTGCATGGCTGACTTGGTGTAATTCCAAGGCCGACAGTTAAAGTCTGGATGGGAGAAGATGGAGGTACGATCGTCATTCATTGTTATGAATTTAGCTATGTGCGAGCGTTTTTTCGTTGTGGATTTACGCAGCGTAAACTCAACAATAGTTAATTAATGGCGTTTCTTTAATCATGCCTATTCTCCCTTATGCTTATTTTGCATAAGGGTTTTTTCATAATAAGAATTGATGAGGTCGTAACCTTTCTTCTTGCGAGATTGAATCAGCAAAGAGGAGAGAGTTTACTATGAAGAAAAATGTTAAACTTCAATCGTTTATTACGATTGGCATGCTGAGCAGTATTTCGTTTTTGTTAATGCTTTTTAATTTCCCTATTCCGCCATTTCCAGCATTTTTGGAAGTAGACTTCAGTGATATGCCAGCATTGCTTGCGGCGATCACTATGGGACCTGTAGCAGGTATTTTAGTAGAATTCTTTAAAAATGTGTTGGATTGGATATTCTCAGGTACGCCAACAGGAGTACCGGTAGGCCATATCGCGAACTTTGTAACAGGTATTTTATTTATTTTACCAGTTAGCTTTATTTTTAATCGTTTCAAAACAGTTAAAGGTCTTGTTGGAGGTTTAGCGGCTGGAACAATCATAATGGCAGTAGGAATGAGCATTCTTAACTATGCAGTATTTTTACCTATGTACACTTACTTTTTAGGTATGGAGCCTGTCGTAGGCGATTCACTATATAAAATGATCGTAGCTGGTATTTTGCCATTTAACATTATTAAGGGTATTTTAATAACGTTCATCATGGCATTACT
This sequence comes from Lysinibacillus sp. EB271-A1-10B, assembly GCF_058791335.1. NCBI lineage: Bacteria > Bacillati > Bacillota > Bacilli > Caryophanales > Bacillaceae > Lysinibacillus > Lysinibacillus sp. EB271-A1-10B. The sequence continues at coordinate 5,623 of NZ_JBYTDL010000001.1, read as the reverse complement.
ATTTACAACAATGCGCAAATGGATTTATCAACAGCGCTCTATGTATATGAGTTAATTTCGTGAAAAAAGTATGATTTAGGATAGTGTTCAAGTAATGACACCTTATTGGACTGTTAAAGTCTAGGAGGTGTCTTTTTTGTTGCTTAAATTTGCAATTGCAGATTTTTTAGATGAGAAAGAGTTACAGAATTTAAGCAAGAATACATTAGATGGATATAGAATATTTTTTCGTGAATTCAAACGCTGGTCTACTGAAAACGAGGTATTAGATGCTTCAGATGTCACACATGCCCATATTAAAAGTTACTTATTATATTGTAAAAATGAACGAGGGAATAATCCAACTACGAATACTAGCCCTATGAGCAACGATAGCAATAGAAACGACTTGTAAGGTCATATTAATGCTTAGGGCGGTCATAGGGCTTGTATGAGTATTTAGTCGTTACTATACTGTAGTGCATTTAATAGTGTGACCCTCAAATTCATCTTCCAATAGTTATATAAATGCAGAGGGTTTCATTTCAAGTGCCTGAGCTAATAAAAAATTAGTAGTGATGATTGGTTGCTTGCTTGATATTTCGCTCAAACACGAATGAGAAAAAGGTATGTTGATTGATGTGCAACCATTGAAAACTAAACAGGAAGTAAATGAGCTGATTGAAGCTCTAGGCATGACAGAGCAAGGCGAGGTGAGTGAGTATGCTAAACGCAATCAACTTTTGTTCAAACTAGGTATCTCAACAGGCTTACGTTGTGGTGACTTAGTCTCCCTAAAGGTTGAACAGGTCAAAGGGAAAAGCTCTTTCAAGATTCGTGAGGGCAAAACTAAGAAAGAGCGTACAGTGTACCTAAACAACTTGATGGCTGATATTGCAGACTACATTGACACACTACCAACAGACACAGTTTACTTATTCCATAGTCGCAAAGGTGAAGGACATATTACAACTACACAAGCCTACCGTATCATTGCCAAAGCAGGTGACATGATAGGGAATCAGTCCATTGGTACACATACTATGCGTAAGACGTTTGGCTATACATACTACCAAGCAACAAAAGACGTAGCCACACTAATGGAGATCTACAATCACAGCTCGCAGAAAACAACTTTACGCTACATTGGAATTACTGAAAAAGCCATTGAGAACAGCATAAAAAGTGTATCTTTCTTCTAAGTTGTTAGGTGAATCCTAGAGTGTACCTGAACGTAACCTTATTAATTTATCCTTTGATTTATTAGGCTTTTTATCACATCATTATTGCTCGTAGGAAGGCTGCAAAATTTAGATATTAATGAGCTATGTGAAGCTGATATGAACGTGTCTGATGGCTTGTGTGAGGTCTTAGGAGAGCTGTGACAAGTCGAGTTGACACATAGGTCAGAGAAGGACAAGGGCGTGTCAAATGGATGATTGGAGCGCTACAGCGTGTGGGAGTATAGAGGGGGTACTTTCCGATATTTTGATGTTGTTGAATGAAGAATAGGAGCTACCTACTACACGCACACCAAAAGGTAAATGAAATCATAGGAGAGACAAATGAATTTGTGTATATGATTCTACGAAAGGAACGATTAAACTACAAGTTTATGCCGTTTTTAGATTTGAATACTTTACTATGAGATTAAAATTATTGAACCCTAAAAGGCTAAGGGAACTGTTATAGTTCTCTTTTTTGCTGTCCTAAGAATTGTGAAAATCTAATTATACTTTGTGAGAAATTTGTTTAATTTTTGTTATCACTGGAGAAATAAATGGTTATTTTTATTCATCTATAGTTCAATATAAGAACTATGCTTTATCAAAAATGGTTTTATTTTACTGAAATATGTATTAAAATACATATAATGATATATTTGATATTTTGATTTGAATAGGAGTGGTCAAATGGATACTTTTTTTGCCCTATTATTCTTTGCTAGCAGTATAGCAATTATTGTATTTTTAGTAATAGCTCTAGTGAATAAAATAGGAAAGAAAGAAAGCTCCAAAAAGAGTTTACGTAATGCGGGTATTTCTTTCGTAATTGCAAGTGTTTCCTTTATTGTTTTTGGAGTAACTTCTGATTCTTCTACGGAAAAGGAACAAGAAAAGCAAGAAGCAGTAGAAGTAAGAGCAGAGGCAGAAGCGAAGGCTAAAGCAGAGGCAGAAGCGAAGGCTAAAGCAGAGGCAGAAGCGAAGGCTAAAGCAGAGGCAGAAGCGAAGGCTAAAGCAGA
>NZ_JBYTDL010000001.1:0-3303 GCF_058791335.1 Lysinibacillus sp. EB271-A1-10B | reverse complement strand
AAGCAGAAGCGAAGGTTAAAGCAGAGGCAGAAGTGAAGGCTAAAGCAGAAGCGGAAGCGAGGGCTAAAGCAGAGGCAGAAGCTCAACAACAGCAAGCTACATATGAATCATTCCAAAACTGTACAGAAATGCGCAAGGTATATCCAAGTGGTGTTGATAGTTCACACCCTGCATATGAAAATAAACATGATAGAGATAAAGATGGATGGGCTTGTGAGTAAGTCGTTAGTATTGTCCAAAGATTAGAGGGCTAATAAGTAGCTCTCTTTTTTATGGGTTTATGTATTTGAAACGCTCAAAAGTAAACATCTTATCTTTACAGGTGCTTCGCAGTTTTCTAGAGTATTTATGCAAGAAATCGTAGTAGCGTGTGGAACAGCAGTAGGGAAGTATGAACAAGAAAAAAGACTATTTAATTTGTGGTGAAAAGTCGGGGCTAATAAAATTAACAAAGCAATAGAGCTAGATGTACCGATGTGTGAAGATAGTTGGTTTATTGGTATTGTCTTTCAGGATTTAGCAATTGAAGAATCTGAGCTTAAGCTATCTCTAGAGTTGTAGGAACACCTTGTGATCTTCCACTGAGCAGATGGAGGGGGCATGGTTTCCAATATTGAGGTATGGTATCTTCCTATACAAAGGTGACTTGTTGCACTCGCACGCCCGTAAAGAAAGGTATTTTGTATTATATCCAACTATGGTAAAATGTAACTACATTTGATAATATGAGTTATAATTATGAAATTTAATAAACTATGGATATTTACGATACTATGTTCTGTCTTATTGCTATCAGCGTGTGGTAAAGAAAAGGAGGTTGTAGAAACAGATAAGACAAGTCAAGAAGACTTAGATCCCGGTAAGAGGTATGCTACTGAATACGTTGAACCAGATTTTAAGGAGAAGCATAAATTAAGCTTAATGGGTAGAGAAGTTCAATTTAACTTATCAAATAATGTAAATGAAGATTTCTATTTGGACGGTAATATTAAATTATGTGATTATTATAATTATGGTTATACAAATGAAGCAGAATTTTTTTGTGGTCAATTAACGCCTATTGATGGTGGCTATTCTGATTCGTGGTATTTATACTTTGATAGAGATTCATCTGACAACGTATTTCAAACATTATTAAATAGAAATGTTGATATGAAAATTGCGGCAAGGATCCCTAGTAAACAAGGACAAGGGAATATGGCAGTGGTAAGAAAGTTAGAAACATATTAATAAGTGGAAGAAGCGGAGGCTATAGTATTTTGTTGTAGTCTTTTTTGTTTTTATAAGGGGAATTTCCCTCTTTTTTTATTTGCAGTTTGACATTAAATGAAAGTTACTGAATATACTTGCAATTCAAACAACTCCATTGCAATGGTTACAAACAGTTGAACATATTAGTGTTCATTACTTATTAAACTATTGATATTCTTACTTTTTCACGCCAATTCACTCATGAACTTACTTTTTAGGTATGGAGCCTGTTGTAGGTGATTCACTATATAAAATGATCATAGCTGGTATTTTGCCATTTAACATTATTAAGGGTATTTTAATAACGATCATCATGGCATTACTATTTACAACAATGCGCAAATGGATTTATCAACAGCGCTCTATGTATATAACAAAATAATTTAGATGAGACCTCGAGCCAATAAGCGCTCGAGGTTTTTTATATTGGATAGATAGAATGCTGGATATACTGGATATTATTGTGCGAAAGTAACAAATAGAAATAATCTAGTCTAGATTACTATTTTCATGTAAAATAAGGAAGAGTTTAGAATGTTAGAGGAGTTTGAAGAGATGAGTGAAAACAAGAGTCAGTGGTCTAGTAAACTAGGCTTTATTTTAGCATCAGCGGGAGCTGCAATCGGGCTAGGGGCAATATGGAAGTTGCCGTATGTTACTGGACAAAGTGGTGGGGGAGCATTTTTCCTTATTTTTGTTCTATTTACATTGTTGATTGGTTTACCGATGTTACTATCAGAGTATATTTTAGGTCGTGGTACACAGTCTGAGGCTGTGACTGCATATAAAAAAATTACACCGACGAAAACAGGCTGGGCTTGGGTTGGTCGTATGGGTGTACTAGGTTGTTTTTTATTATTAACTTTTTACAGTGTTGTGGGAGGTTGGATTTTTATATATAGTGGCCTAGGTGTGACTGGGGCTGTTATTGCTCCTGCAAATGATCCTAGTAAACTATTTGGGGAAATTGTAGGGACACCTTGGATTACACTACTAGGTTTAGGATTGTTTACGCTAGTAAATGTACTAGTCATTTCACTTGGTGTGCAAAATGGTATAGAGAAGGCCAATAAGTGGATGATGCCTTTATTATTTATTATGTTTATTGTCCTTGTTGTGCGGGCTTTAACATTAGATGGGGCAATGGAAGGAGTTAAATTCTTCCTGTGGCCTGACTTTTCCAATATGACTGGTAAGGCTATATTAGAAGCGTTGGGGCAGTCCTTCTTTGGCTTAGCGGTAGGGTTTTCTTGTCTTGTGACGTACAGCTCATATTTAAAGAAGGATGTAAGCTTACCGAATTCTGCGGGCTCTGTTGTTCTTCTCACGGTGCTCGTATCGTTTTTTGCAGGATTAGCCATTTTCCCTGTTGTATTTGCTTTTGATTTAGAACCAGCATCTGGTCCAGGCTTGTTATTTATGGTTCTGCCAACAGCATTTAGTCAAATGCCATTTGGTGAACTATTTTTAGCGATGTTTTTATTATTATTTTTATTCGCAACGCTAACTTCTTCCTTCAGTTTATATGAAATTATCGTAGCGGCATTTATAGAGAAAGGGCGTATGTCTCGTTCTGCATTGACAATGCTACTAGGTGTAGTAGTCTTTATTGCGGCGATTCCTGCAGCGCTTTCATCAAGTACATTAGCGGATGTATCAATCTTTGGAAAAACAATTTTTGATGCAACTGACTTTTTAGTTTCTAATTTAATGCTTCCGATGGGTAACTTATTGATTGCTATCTTTATAGCATATGTAGTTGATAAAGAATTTGTGAAGAAGGAATTATTAATAGGAAGCAAATTGGGGCAAGGGTTCTATTCAACTTATCGTCTATTGATGCTAGTGGTAGTACCTTTGGTGATTATTGTTGTGTTTGTAAATATGCTATTGCAATACTAATGGTAGTAGGTTGTGTTCCGTTAAGGAATGCAACCTACTTTTTTGGGTTCTATAATATTTTTTGGGGTATTCACACAATTCCACGCATAAAAAAAGCACAGATTCACCGATTTATATATACTTGAATTGTCGAGAAACAAGTAATAGAAA